>JAGBFT010000027.1 GCA_017936345.1 Spirochaetaceae bacterium | reverse complement strand
CTCAATCTCCTTCCAGCCGGAGATGCACTTTTCCACCAGAATCTGATGAATGGGGGAACGGTGCAAACCGTTCTGTCCGATTTCCCGCAGTTCTTCTTCATTGGAAGCAATGCCGCCACCGGTTCCACCCAGGGTAAAGGCGGGCCGCACAATCACCGGAGAGCCAATCTCCTCGGCAAATTCCAAGGCTGAATGAAGATCCGTCACCACCTGCGACGGAATGCACGGCTCACCGATGGCCTCCATCGTATCCTTGAACATCTGGCGGTCCTCTGCCCGGTCGATGGTCTCTGGACGGGCTCCCAACAGCCTCACTCCATGATCCGCCAAAAAGCCTTCCTTAGCCAACTGCATGGAAAGTGTGAGGCCGGTCTGTCCGCCCAGAGTGGAAAGAAGGCTGTCAGGCCGCTCCTTTTCTATAATCCGCTTAATTGTATCTGTGTTCAAAGGCTCTATATAGATGGCATCCGCCATGTTGGAGTCCGTCATCAAGGTGGCGGGGTTGGAATTTACCAGCACCACCTCCAGTCCCTGCTCCTTCAAAGCCTTACAGGCCTGGGTTCCCGCATAGTCAAACTCAGCGGCCTGACCAATAACGATGGGGCCGGAGCCAATCACCATAACCTTGCGTATATTCTGATTCAATGGCATTTTATCCTCCTCCCCTTAGTCTGTCGTACCCAAACTGGATTCATTTCTCATAGCCACCATATCTGCAAACCTGTCGTATACAAAACCAGTATCCTGACGACCACCAGAGGTCTTTGGATAGAACTGGACGGACAAGCCGGGGAAGCTGCGGTACTGCAAGCCCTCACAGGTCTTGTCATTCACGCTTTCAAAGGTGAGAACAGCCGTTTCTGGCAAGGAATCAGTGGCCACGGTATAGCCACAGTTCTGGCTGGTAATCAATACCCGACCCGTAGAAAGATTCTTTACTGGCTGGCTTTCTCCACGGTGACCGTAGGGCAACCTTACCGTTTTTCCACCTTGGGCTAGAGCCAAGAGCTGGTGCCCCAGTCCAATCCCCAGCACAGGGATAAAACTTTCGCAAAGCTTCCTAACTTCTTCTGTCTGCAAAACATAATCAGCAGGATTACCGGGACCAGTGGAAAGCACCACACCAGCAGGATTCATCCCAAGGATTTGCTGGCAGGATGTGGAGGCATCCACTGCCACCACATTCAAACCACGCTTTTGCAACTCCTGAGTCAAACTAGCCCTTGCACCAAAATCCCACAGAACAACCTTAGCTCCACCGGTCTTAGCAGCCGCAGCCTCGTAGGAGGAATATTTTTTGCCATTTGCATCCATAGGGACAGCCCCGTACTTCAAAGCCTGTTCAAAGACCGCTTGCGCCTCTTTCTGCAGGCCTGCTGCAGTGCAAGTAACAGCCTCAAGGTGATTTTCTATTCTATGTTCTTTGATTTCTTCCAGAAGCCGAATCTTTCCGGCATGTTTTTCTAAACTTGGATTCAATATAAGGTCGTGCATGATGGACTGAAGCTCTGCGGCAGCCTCCTTGTCCTGCTTAGGGTCACCGCTGAAGGAAACAATCCTGCCGTTCATGGTTCCCTGATCCCGCAGGAGTTTGGTCAAGGCCCGAGTGTCCACGCCACAGACACCTATGACACCCTGCTCCTTCATGTACTGGTCTAGCGTTTCCTGACAACGGAAATTGGAGGGATTTTCGCACCATTCCCGCACGATAAACCCCGCAGCATGAGCCTTGCTGCTCTCCGCATCCTCCCGGATGATGCCATAGTCCCCTGCCATGGGGAATGTCTGCAAGATGATTTGTCCGTAGTTGCTGGGATCCGTCAGGGTCTCAAGATACCCCGTCATCCCCGTGGTAAAGACAACCTCGCCGGTGACACAGCCGGTGGCACCAAAGCTTTTTCCCTCAAAAACCTGCCCATTGGCAAGCACAATATACGCTTTAGTATTCATACTAAAGCCGTATTATACATTTTTTTGTAGATTTGTATAAGTAGGAAATGACCATTTCTTTCAATATAGTTACAGGAATCACCGGAAACCCCAAGCCAGGGGCTAGTGAGTCCTCCCCACAAAAAAAATACCCGCCATGGCAGTCCGCTGTACGGATTTGCCCCTAGAAACAGTTCAAAAGTTGGTGAAAAACTAGCCTCCAGCCTCCCTCTTGAATTCCTCATACAACTGTGTAAAATTAGAGATAAATCCCCCTTAACTATAAGGAGAAAACAGTGAATTACCAAGAAATCCTAGAGGCTGCACGCACCCAAATGGGACCGCACTGCAAGGCTTGCAACATCTGTAATGGCATCGTTTGCAAAAACACCATGCCTGGCCCAGGAGCAAAGGGGTCCGGCACAGGTTTTATCCGAAACTACCAAAAATGGCAGGAACTTTGTGTCAACATGGACACTATCTGCGAAAACAAACCGGTAGACACCAGCTGTACCATTTTTGGCAAAAAGCTGGTTATCCCTGTCATGGCAGCTCCAGTTGGGGCCATGCAACTCCACTATGGAGACAAGTACACAGACCTCCAGTACAACGACATCTTGGTATCAGCTTGTGCCAACGCAGGAATAGCAGCCTTTACTGGAGACGGGACAAACCCCGCTATTGTAGAGGCCGCTGCAGAAGCCCTCAAAAAGAACAATGGCTGTGGCATTCCCACCATTAAACCTTGGAATATAGAAGTTATCAAACAAAAATTTGACCTTGTACAACCCGCAGACCCCATTGCCATCGCCATGGACATCGATGCAGCAGGTCTTCCCTTCCTAAAAAATCTAACCCCGCCAGCTGGCAGCAAAACCGTAGCTGAACTTAAAGAAATAGCCGCCCTCACAGACAAACCCTTCATCCTCAAGGGAATCATGACAGTAGCTGGTGCAAAAAAGGCCTTGGAAGCAGGAGCCTCTGCCATTGTCGTTTCTAACCATGGTGGCCGTGTTCAAGACCACTGCCCCGCCACAGCAGAAGTTCTCCCTGCCATTGCAGAAGCAGTTGGCTCTAAGATGACAATCCTTGTAGACGGTGGAATCCGCACTGGTATAGATGTGTTCAAGGCACTTGCCCTTGGTGCAGACGGTGTGCTTATTGGCCGCAACTTTGTAAACATGATTTACGGAGGTGGGGCAGAAGCCGTCCAAGTCTACGTAGACAAGCTCAAGTCAGAGTTAGAAGACACCATGGCTATGTGCGGAGCCCACAGTCTTGCTGAAATTACAAGAGACATGGTCTGCAAATTCTAAGTTTTCTTAATAATCCCAACTCATCCCCCCCTTTATGAGCTGGGATTATTCAACTCCTTTACTTGCTTTATTCAGTAAACCGTATTATACTGGATGGATACTATGGTAAACATTCTGCCTGTCGCTAGTGGAAAGGGCGGCGTTGGGAAAAGTGCTGTATCAGTAAATCTAGCTATCAGTCTTGCCCAAAAAGGAAAAAAGGTTATACTCTGCGACTTTGATTTTGGTGGCGCAAACCTCCATACCCTGCTTGGTTTAAAAAACAACCAGGCAGGCATGGGTAATTTTATTTATCGTCAGGTTGCGTCCCTCGAATCCCTCCTGCAGGAAACTGGCATAGAAAACCTCCAATTCATCGCGGGGGACTGTCTTTTCCCAGGCACTGCAAACATGGATTTTTTCATGAAGAAAAAAATTATGAAGGATTTGGCACAGCTTCCAGTAGACTACATTATACTGGACTTAGGTGGTGGCAGCAGCTATAACACACTAGACTTTTTCCTCCTCACCTATAACCCGCTACTGGTTACCACGCCTGAAATTACCTCCATCATGAACGCCTATTCCTTCCTTAAAGGAGCTGTTTTTAGATTTTTTACCCATCAATTCCCCAATAAAAGTCCCGAACGAGCCTGCATCCAGGACTTTATCAAATCTGTAGCAACTGGCACAGAAAGTTCTTTTATGTCATTGATGGAAACCCTTTGCCAACAATTCCCCGAAACAGGACTGCCCGCCTGTCAGGAGTTGGCAAAGTTGAATCCCCAAGTGGTACTCAACATGGGAGCCACAACTCAAGATTTAGAAATGGGTCGAAGGCTCCGTTCCTTGGTTAATTCAAAGCTAACAATCAGGATGGATTTTATAGGTTTTATCCCCACTTCAGCCATCGTGCCAATGGCCGTAGCCCGCCGTGCACCGGCCATTGTTTTAGAACCGGCAGGCACTTTTGCTACGTCAGTGCGAAAAGCTGCGGATAGAGTTCTGGCTTATGAATATGGATTTAACGAGAATCTGTCCATTGATAATGCTGACTTGGAACTTTTAAGATCAGAATACACCCCAACGGAGCAAGAGTAGGATTTTATGAATTTAAAACATCTTTCAGCAGAGATACATCATCAGAGCCAGACAATAGAAGACGTTTTTATGAATTTTTCCATGGAGTTTCCTCAGCTTCTTGGTTCAGGGAAAAGCTCCACATTGGACACATTATTGGAAACGCTTCAATCCCTGGAGGATGAAAACAATCGTTCCACCCGTACAGAGACAAGCTATTTTACTAACTATGAAGATAAATATGCAGATTTGTTTGCCAACCTGAACCAAAAGATTCAAAACCTTAGTCAAATAAATACCGACATTTCCCATATTAAAGATGACAGTGAGGAAATGGAGCTTATTGCCCTTAATGCCATGGTTGTTTCCATTAAATCCGGGGACAAGGGGCGCGCCTTCTCAAAGATTACTGAAAATCTCCAGCAATTATCCTCCAGCATGATTGCTCTTTCTGCCCGGCTATCCAACGAAGAAAGCTCCCTCATCAACAATGTAAACAATCTAAAAGAACTTTTCCAAGAAATTACCACTTGCCAAAAGAACATTTCCAGCATCAGCTCTTCAGAAATGAGCAGGATTTCCCACTGCATTACACGGTCTTCCAACCCATTGCAGGAGATGAAGCAGCTTTCCCAATCCGTTTATCCACAAATTCAAGCGGCTATGGAAGGACTCCAATTACAAGACATCATCAAACAAGCCTTTGACCACGTAATAATGTGTTTTGACCAATTTGCAGATGAGGATTCTGTGGACAATTCAGAAGAGAAGCTAGACACTATTGCGTTTAACATATCTCTTTCTTCAATAGCACAGGGGGTTCTCACCGATATTGGCTCCCACCTAAAGGAAGCTTCTGATATTTTCAGTCAAAAGTGGGAGGTTGTGGAAAACATCTTGAACCAAACAGAAGAGCTCCGCTCGTCTTATGTCCACAACTTCTCTCACTCAAGTTCTTCTTCTGGCGAGTTATCCATAGTGGCACAATTGGAGTCTGCAACAGAGGGGTTCCAAGAGCTATTAAAGAATTTCTCTCAGTTCCAGGGAATTCAAAAAAAAGTTGTTACAGTCTGCCGCAACATTATTGACAGGGCCCACGGCATGTACGATGTATTTGCCAGCCTTCGCCCTGTTATCAGCAGGCTCCAGCACGTCCGTATCCTTCAGCAGATTGAAGTATCTAAAAACGATGCTGTTATGGCAGTAAAGGATTTGGTTACCGACATGGACAATTTGATTATGGACTCATCAAACGCATTGGATACAATGCAGGTAACTATAGAAACATTCATTGCCGAAATTAGCGAGATGATTTCAATCTTTACCCAAACAATGGCTGATGACAACGCAAAAATGACAGAGGTTCGCACAGAAAAGGTGGCCTTCTTCAATGCCATGCAACCCATCCAAGAAAGGATTTATTCATTGATGCAGCATTTTACGGTTTATCCCCCAGAATTTAGGCATCAGTGTGACCACGTGAATGAGATGCTAGGACAGCTGCAGGCCATACAAATGGATTTCAATAGAATGAAGGGGCAACTTTCCGACGAAGTTCAAAGACTTTCAGATAAAAAACAGCAATTCATGCAAACCATGAGTCTTCATAACTATGAAATAAAGGATGATAGATTCAAGGAATTGATTAGGAAATTTACCATAACAGCTCACAAAGAGGTTGCTGGTAAAATTGGAGGATTTGAAGTGGAATCTGGCTCCGCTCCGGGGGACATCACTTTTTTCTAGAAGAGCTATATGAATAGGTATTTTGATTCGCAGTTTAACAAACATATTGTCACGATTTATCCTGGAGAATATCACTGCTGTGGGGGAGAGGAATATATTTCCACCGTACTGGGTTCCTGTATCAGTGTTGCCCTATATGATAAATCCATCCAGTTCGGAGGTCTCAACCATTTTATGCTTGCCTACGACCAGTCCAGTTCAAAGGAAAATGATGCCTTGGCAGGAAGGTTTGGAGAGTACGCAATGGAGCTTCTTATTAACGATATGCTTAAGCATGGCTCTTCCAAAAAGCATCTCTCGGCAAAGGTTTTTGGTGGAAGCAACGTATTAGGCACTGGAGAATCATCAAAAACGCCTCTGGTTGGAGACGCAAACATAAAATTCGTATTCGATTATCTCGAAAGGGAAAGGATACCTGTCATTTCATCAAATACGGGCGGAGATAAACCCAGAAAGATTTTTTACGACCCCAAAACATCAAAGATTTGGCTTAAGCACATCCGCAAGACTATCAAGGAAGAGGAATTCATCAAGAAGAAGGAATCTGAGTACGTACACAAGGTACAGGAGAAGAAAGAGCATGCCGGCGATATTGTATGGTTTTAGTAACACCGCCGGTAGTTTTTATCGGCCAAAGGATTTACACCGCAGAAACTTCCGCCTCGATGGAACGGAAAATCTTTTCCAGGTCGAGAATCAGCACAAAGGTTTTGTCCATCTTTCCAACGGCTTTAACAAAGTCCGCATGGGCAGGAGTTGCTCCAAAGGAAACGCTGTCACTATGAACAAGCTCAAGCCTGGTCACAACGTCAACACTATCGGCAATCACTCCAACGGTCATAGCCTGACTACGATTTTCAGAAATCTCTGTAATAACAATCTCTGTGTCGGACAAATCATTGGAAACCTCAAAGCCAAAGAGGATTCTCAAATCGATGACAGTGATTACAGAACCGCGATTGTTCATAACCCCCTTCATGTAAGGCAGGGCCTTGGGAACCTTGGTGATAGATTCATACTCAAGAATTTCCCGAACTTTCGTCACTTCGATGGCATATTTGCCACCGGCCAGCATAAAGGTAAAGTATTGTTCGTCAGATATAAGTTGGTTTTCCATGGTAATGATTATACATCATCTTTCCGATGATAGTAAAGAAGAAAACCCTCAATATATATAAGTTTACTGGAGGTACAAATGGCAACTGAAACAACACAATCCGTAACAAAGGTAATATGGAAGGACACTGTCTCCATTGAAAATGCACAGAAAAAGAAGCAGGAATTATTGAAGGCCTTTAACTCTAGTGACACAATCCATCTAGATATTTCTGCTATAGAGGACCTGGATATTTCTGCAGTACAACTTATTCTTGCTTCACAAAAGGAAGCAATGATTCGAAATAAAAAATTTAAAATTATTGGTGAAATTCCCACCGCCTTCATAGATTTCTTTCGCCGTATAGGAATTCCTATGGACAATCTTACCACGGGCGAACAACTTTCAACCGAAATTCTTGAAACTATTGCAGGAGACGAAGATGCTTGACCAAATCAATGAGGTTTTTTTTGAAGAAGCGAACGAGCTTTTGGAGTCACTGGAAGGATACTTGCTCTCTTTGGAGGAAAATCCTACAGATAAAGAAATTATTTCCGCAGTTTTCCGGGTTATGCACACAATCAAGGGTTCCTCCGGAATGTTTGGATTCGATGCCATCTCATCCTTTACCCACGAGGTTGAAAGTGCCTTTGACACTGTACGCAACGGAACAGCTCCCGTCACTCCAGAGTTGATAAAGCTAACCCTTCAGTCCCGTGACCATATCATGGATATGTTGAATGGAAATATTTCTGAAGAAACATCCTCCCAACTCATCAACACCTTCAAACAGCTGATGGCTCCCTATAAAAACGGAACAGCAGCCAAGCCCGTCCAACAAGAAGGCTCCAAGCCCGTCCCTAAACAGGAAGCCGAAGAAGTGCCTGTTATGAAAACTACAATTTCATCCTCAAAGGACCAGTCTTCTTCTGCCTCATCTACATGGAGAATTTCATTTACGCCATCTCCTTCCATCCTCTGCAATGGAACTCGTCCCTCTTTAATGATTAAAGAACTTACGGAAATGGGAGATGCAACAATCATCTTGTTTACAAAGAATATTCCACCCTTATCCCAGATTGAACCCACAACCTGTTATCTGGGCTGGGACATTATCCTTACAACCTCCCAAAGTCAGCAAGACATTCAGGATGTATTTATCTTCCTGGATGAAACTTCCATCATCAAGGTTGAGCCCATCAACGTCAGTGACGATGTTACCCATAAAATAGGGGAGATTCTTATCAATAGAAGACATCTTTCCCAAGAGGCTTTGGAGGAAATCCTTTCTCAAAGAAAGCCACTTGGTCAAATGCTTGTAGAAAATAATCTCATTACATCAGAATCTCTCCATTCGGCACTGGCTGAACAGGAACACATAAAAACAGTAGCAAAAACAAAGGAAAACTCACAATCTAACCATCCTCAGTCCACAGCCCAGCAGAGCATCCGTGTCAGTTCAGACAAGCTGGACCAACTCATCGACTTGGTTGGAGAGTTGGTAACCTTCAATGCCCGTCTTGGTCAGCACGCACAGATGGCAAACAATCCAACATTGTTGATGCTAAGCGAGCAGAGTGAGCGTCTCATTATAGCCCTGCGAAACAACGCCATGGATATGAGAATGCTTCCTATTGGAACTATCTTTACCCGCTTCCGACGCTTGGTTCACGACTTATCCGCCGATATGAAAAAAAATATCGAATTGGTTACAGAAGGTGCAGAAACTGAGTTGGATAAAACTGTCATTGAAAAGCTCAATGATCCCCTTATCCACATGATTCGGAACTCTGTGGATCACGGAATAGAAACCAGTGAAGAACGTATTGCCAAGGGTAAAAGTCCGCAGGGAACTGTAAAGCTTATTGCACAGCATGCAGGAGCCTTTGTTCTCATCATCATTTCAGACGATGGAGCTGGACTAAACAAGGAAAAAATTTACAAGAAGGCTGTAGACAAGGGATTGGTTGCTCCGGGAACAGACGTTTCTGACAACGAAATCTACAATATGATTTTCCTTCCAGGATTCTCCACAGCGGACAAGGTTTCCTCTGTTTCCGGACGTGGTGTTGGAATGGATGTTGTAAAGAAGGATATTACAGCCCTTAACGGGACTGTAACCATTGAGTCACGTCCTGGAGAAGGAACTGATTTTATCCTCAAAATCCCGTTGACTCTGGCAATTATTGAAGGTATGTTAGTTCAAATTGGCTCCAGTACCTTTGTTATTCCATTGTCCAATATTCAGGAGTGTATGGAATTTAAACCCGAACGGGGAGATGACGGAAAGATTTGTTCTCACATCACCGCTCGTGGTGAATTCCTCCCCTACATCAACCTGAGGGAGTGGTTTGAAATTGATGACCCCATGCCATCAAGCCAACAGGTTGTTATTGTAAACGACCAGGATTCCAGCTTGGGGCTTGTTGTAGATAAGGTTATTGGCAACAACCAAACCGTTATCAAGCCATTGGGCGACTTGTATAAGAACGCAGAGGGTCTGTCTGGAGCAACTGTTCTTGGTGATGGTTCTGTTGCCCTCATCTTGGATGTATTCAAGCTATCCAATGTTGTAAAGAGAACAGAAGCTACAGTATAAGGAATTGACTATGAGCTCATTATCATTCCAGCAAAAAACCTTGTCTGAGGCAGAATTCAAGAAGATTGCCGCCTACATAGAAAAAAATGTAGGAATCAAGATGCCACCTGAAAAGCGTCTTATGATGCAGTCACGTCTGTCGTCACGACTAAAGGCGCTCCATCTGGACTCCTACAAGCAGTATATTGACTATGTATTTTCTGGTAAGGACAAGGACAATCATGAAATCATTATGATGATTGATGCCATGACCACAAACCTAACAGAATTTTTCCGAGAACCCCAGCACTTTGACTTTATGAAAGGCACTGTTCTTCCCCAATATGCAGCCCAAGGACGAAATCAAATCAAAATTTGGTCTGCAGGATGTTCCACCGGACAAGAGCCCTACACACTTTCTATGGTAATGGCTAGCTATATCAAAAACAATCCCTTGTCATCAATTCGGGATTATTCCGTTTTGGCAACTGATATTTCCACAAAGGTACTGGACAAGGCTGCTTCCGCAATTTACCCCATGGATGCTGTAAAGGGCATTCCCAAAGAAATAATGCATCAGTATTTTTTGAAGGGAAAGGACCCTGCAAATCCAGCCGTTCGACTTAAGCAAGATATTCGTAGTCATGTAAACTTTATGCGATTAAACTTTATGGACGAAGATTATGGCTTTAGAGATACCCTGCAGATTATTTTTTGTAGAAATGTTCTTATTTACTTTGATAAACAAAACCAAGAGAAGGTTATTCGCCAATTCTTACGATACCTGGAACCAGGGGGATATCTTTTCCTGGGGCATTCTGAAACAATTTTTGGAATGACTCTCCCATTTAAGACGGTGGCACCAACGGTATTCCAAAGAATTTGAGCAGACTTAGGAGGTTAATATGAAAATTAGGGTTTTGATTATAGACGATTCAGCAGTTGTACGGGAGACAATGACCCAAATTCTTAGTTCTGACCCAGATATTGAGGTTATGGGAACTGCATCCGACCCATTGTTTGCCATCAAGAAAATTCAAGCGGAGAGACCAGATGTAATCACCCTCGATGTAGAAATGCCTCGTATGGATGGACTTTCCTTCTTGAAAAAAATCAATAGTCTTGCCCATCCCATTCCGGTGGTCATCTGTTCCTCCAAGGTAGAAGCAGGCAGCGACAATGCCTTCAAGGCTCTTGAGTACGGAGCAGCAGAACTTATTCTAAAACCAAAAATGGGAACAAAGGTGTTCTTGCAAGAGTCTCAAATCCGAATTTGTGACGCAGTAAAATCGGCATACTGTAGTAAAAATAAGATTCGTAAGTTAATCTCTTCTTCAGCGCCACTTTCTGACATTCAACCAAAGCTTACCGCTGATGCTGTTTTGGACAAGGCTTCTCCTCATATGACACTGGAAACGACAGAAAAAATTATTGCAGTGGGAGCAAGTACCGGTGGAACAGAAGCCTTGGCAACATTCCTAAAGATGATGCCCATCGATTCCCCCGGCATGGTGATTGTTCAGCATATGCCGGAACACTTCACCAAATCCTTTGCAGAACGACTTGACCGCATGTGTCAGGTTACCGTAAAAGAAGCTGAGGACAATGACACTGTAATGCGAGGACGTGTACTTATTGCTCCCGGTAACAAGCATACTCTTATCAAGAGAAGTGGTGCCCGCTATTACGTAGAGGTCAAGGACGGTCCCTTGGTATCACGACACAGGCCCTCGGTTGATGTATTGTTCCGTTCAGCCTCACGTTACGCAGGAAAAAACTGTGTTGGTGTAATTATGACGGGTATGGGCGACGATGGAGCCAAGGGAATGAAGGAAATGCATGATACAGGTGCATGGACTATTGCCCAAGACGAGGCAAGCTGCATTGTGTATGGTATGCCTTGCGAAGCGGTTAAGGCAGGTGGTGTTGACGAGAGTGTTTCTCTCAAAAACATTGCAGATGCTGTTTTGAAAGCAACAGGACAGCGTAGATAGACGATTAGATAAACCAGAGATATTCTGTTGTTTTTCAATCGATTTCATGTTATACTGGAACGAAGTAGGAGGTTTTATGGCTTCAAGAAAAATTCTTGCAGTTGATGATTCGGTATCCATTAGAAAAAGCATCTCTTTTATTTTGGGACAAGAGAATTTTGAAGTTGTAGAAGCAGAGAACGGAGCTGATGGATTAGCCAAGGCAACTGCAGATAAGTTTGGACTTATTATTACAGATATCAATATGCCAATTATGGACGGCATTCAGTTTATAAAGGAATTGAGAAATACTGCGGAACATAAGTTCACTCCTATTATTGTTTTAACAACAGAAAACCAGGAATCTAAAATGCAAGAAGGCAAGGCCGCTGGAGCAACTGGTTGGATTGTAAAGCCTTTTTCATCAGAGAAGCTCATAGCCGTTGTAAAGAAAATTATCGGGTAAGGAGGTACTTCCATGGGAACACAATACTTGACTTTTACATTACACGATACATTGTATGCTGTAGAAGTTCTGCAGGTAAGAGAAGTTCTCGAATATACTCCTCCTCAGGAATTACCATGTCCAGACCCTGTTATTGCAGGCTTGATTCGTTCCCGGGGACAAAGTATTTCTGTTATAAATCTACGCCATAAATTTGGTTTCCATGATGTTGAGCCTACCAAGGATACCCGTATCATTGTGCTGGAGGTTCCCAGTGACTCAGCTTTTTGCAATGCCCAAGGACAAATGGTTTTTGGAGCTATTGCAGATTCCGTCAATGAGGTTCTGGACTTAGACCCCACCGCAGAAGAACACGCTCCAGAGGTAGGTCATAGCATTGCGTCAGAATTTATCAGCGGAATTGGAAGTGTGGATGGAAAATTTATTATTCTCTTGGATATGGACAAGGTTTTGACCTTTGAAGAACAAGAAAAAATTGCACCAACAGTTGATGAACTAATTGCGGAGGAAAAATGAGTCGTCAGTTTTTATCTTTTGTTCTTGACGGAGCTTTATATGCCGTTGAGGTTGCCCAAGTTCAAGAGGTTTTGGAGTATACACAACCTGTTCGGTTACCCTGTACTATTGACTACGTGGAAGGTCTCATCAGCTCTCGGGAGCAAGGTATTTCTGTAGTTAATCTCAGAAGAAAATTTAACCTGTCAGAAATTGAGCCTACAAAAAAGACCAGAATCATCATAATCGAGATTACCCACATGGAAAATGATGAAAAAACTGTTACAACCTTTGGTGCCATTGCAGACAGTGTGGAGGAGGTTATAGACCTTGAAGAAGACACCATCGAGCCAGCCCCAAAGTTTGGAAACAACATCTCTGGGGAGTATATCCGTGGAATTGGTAAAAAGGACAACAAGTTCATCATAATCCTGGACATAGACAAGGTATTCTCCTTGGAAGAGATTGCCGCTCTAAAATCTGTTATTAAATAGTGAAAAACCTCGGCTAGGCCGAGGTTTTTTTATAAAGAAGCACACCTCCCTATCATATAAATATGTATATTTGTACACTAATTTCGCTACAATTCTTGCCATTCTTGCCATTTTTTTTCTAAAAGTACTGGACTTTATAGGATAAAAATGCCTATACTTCATTACTTATTCTGCTTAAAAGCAAGAGAGGTTAAAAGGATAAACTGCCGCATAGCGGTAAACCCCACCGGTAATGGAGATTGTAGTAATGGTACAAAACGAATCAAAGGCTACCAACCAATTTTATGTGTCTCGCCAAGAGGAAACTGAATCCAATGCGAGAAGTTACCCCCGCAAGTTTCCCTTCGCACTAAAAAAGGCAAAGGGCTCTTGGATGGAGGATGTTGAAGGAAATAAATACCTTGACTGCCTCTGTGGTGCTGGAACCTTGGTTTTTGGGCACAACGACCCGGAAATTAACCAAGCTATGATAGATTTGATTTCGGAAGATGCCCCACTGCATACTCTCGATTTAACAACACCCGTAAAAGATGAATTTGTCCACACTCTTCTTAATGTTTTGCCGGAAGAGCTAAAAAACAACGCAAAGATTCAGTTCTGTAGTCCTTCCGGAACAGATGCTGTTGATGCTGCATTAAAACTTTGCAAAACAGCTACTGGACGTTCTTCTATTATCGCATTTAGTGGCGGTTATCACGGAATGGGACAAGGGCCTTTAGCTCTAACAGGAAACCTTAACGCTAAAAATAGAATTACTGGCCTTATTCCCGATGTCCACTTTATGCCCTTTCCTTATTCCTACCGTTGTCCCTTTGGATTAGGTGGAGAAGCCGGAGCAAAGGCAGCCTGTGCATATTTTGAGCGACTAATGAAAGACCCTGAAAGTGGTATTACAAAACCTGCTGCCGTCATTGTTGAACCCATTCAGGGGGAGGGTGGTGTAATTCCTGCCCCAGCGGAGTTCCTTCAAACTATACGACGTGTAACACAAGAGTTGGAAATTCCAATGATTGTAGATGAAATTCAGTGTGGAGTGGGTCGTTCCGGAACATTCTTTGCCTTTGAGCAGGCAGGAATTGTTCCCGATGTAATCCTTTGTTCAAAGGGAATCGGTGGTTCACAACCACTTTCAGTTGTAATTTACAACAAGAAGCTTGACACCTGGACTGCTGGAGCCCATGCCGGCACCTTCCGTGGAAATCAGCTGGCAATGAAGGCTGGAACTATTGTAGTAAAACGCATTTCAAATCCTGAATTCCTTAAAGAGATTCAAGAAAAGGGTAAAATCCTTAAAGAAAGACTCTTAAAGTTGAAGGACAAGGTTTCTATCATTGGTGATGTTCGAGGAACAGGATTGATGATTGGATGCGAATTTGTTGACCCAAAAGGGAAGCCAGACCAAATTGGCTCATTGCCAGCTTCCGGGGAGATTGCATTGCTTGTCCAGCAAAAATGCTTTGAAAATAAGCTTGTGATGGAAAAGGGTGGTCGTTTTGGCTCTGTAATGCGCTGTCTTTGCGCTCTCAATATTACAAAGGAAGAAATTGAGACCTTCCTCTCAATTTTTGAAAAGGTTGTAATGGAGATTGATGCAGGTGCAAAATAATCAAGCTTGTGGTGAATACCTTTTTCTTACTGAAGAAGAGGATGCAAAAAAAGCTTACATTGAACTCATCAATCAGACAGCCAGAGCTATTGCTGCTTCTATTGATGACGCAAGGGCCTACGTAGGACTTTCTCCCCAGGAATTAAAGGAGAAAATAAAAGTGGGCAAGATTTTGCCTGAAAGCGGAAAGGGTTTGGAAGCCCTTTCAGACCTTCTTTCAGAAAAGATTTTACCCTATTTCTTGCGCACACCTTCTACAGATTATATGGCTCACCTCCATGGCCCTTCCTTGCTGGAAACACTGGCAGGAGAATTAGTTCTCTCTACCTTTAACCAGTCTATGGACTCATGGGATCAATCTCCTGTAGCCACTGAAATTGAGGTGGAAGTAATAAAGACTCTATGCCAGCTTTATGGATATGCAGATGATTCTGACGGAGTATTTACATCTGGGGGCTCCCAATCTAATCTCATGGGGCTTATGTTAGCTAGAGACTGGTTTTGCAACACAAGGCTTAAGCATGACGTTAAAAAACTAGGCTTACCAGAAAATTACCGTAAGTTTAGAATATATACATCTGCAATTTCCCATTTTTCCATGGAAAAAGGGGCCCACCTTTTGGGGTTAGGCTACGATGCAGTAGTAAAGGTTCCTGTGGATAGATACCAAAAGATGGACATGGTGGCTTTCAAAAGATTAGTAGAAGAGGACTTAGCCCAAGGGAACATTCCATTCTGTGCAGTGGCCACCATCGGTACTACCGACTACGGCAGCATTGACGACGTTGTTCAAATGCACAAAATCTGCCAGGAACACAGGATGTGGCTTCACGCAGATGCAGCCTACGGAAGTGGTGTAATTATGTCCCTAGGCTACAAGGATAGAATCGGGCCATTGAACTTATGTGATTCTATAACAGTAGATTTTCACAAGATGTTTCTAATGCCCATTAGCTGCGGAGCCTATCTTGTTAAAGACGGCAAAAACTTTGAACCTCTTACTCTTCATGCTGACTACTTGAACAGAGAAGAAGATGAAGAGGACGGATACACAAATCTTGTGGGAAAATCTATGCAGACAACCCGCCGTTTTGATGCATTGAAGGTGTGGCTATCATTCCAGATTAGGGGAAAGGACGGTTGGTCACAAATTGTTTCCACCTGCATTCAGAATGCAACCCATCTTTATAATGCGATTTCCAGTTCTCCACGTTTTGAAGCCGTTACTGAACCAGAGATTAGCTCTGTGGTTTTTAGAGTGCTTCCTGCCAAAAGAGCAGCGACTTGTGATGCTGAAATTGATGAATTAAACAAAAAGGTACGCCGTGCATTAATTCACCAGGAGGGTGTCGTAATAGGACAAACTGTTTTTGACCAAAAGGTTTTCCTCAAGTTCACCCTTTTGAACCCACGTATTACCTACGACAAACTAGATGGAATGCTGGAGCTTATTCAGTCCTTAGCAGATAAGGTTTGATGCTGGTTATTCACAAGATGTTTGCCTAATATCGAGTTTTCCACAACTTATTCCCTATATTGCTTGTGTAGCTATTTATAATAACTTGTGGAAAACCTGTATAAATCTTATTAAAATGAGGAAAACTTTTCTAATTTACTGTATAACATGAAACAAGTTGTGGAAAAACTATGACTTTTCCACAACTTGTTCTCTACTTTTACTTTTTTTCATTGACGAGAGTAATCTTCTTTGGTATATTTTCCTAGAGGAATACTATGAAAATCTCAACTCGAGGTCGCTATGCATTACGTTTTATGATTGATTTAGCCGTGCATAGTCAAAACCAGTATATAGCTTTAAAAGATATTTCTACAAGACAAGAAATCTCGATAAAATATTTGGAACAAATTGCCTCTCTTCTGAGTAAACACGGTTTGCTCAAGAGTATTCGTGGACAACAGGGTGGATATAGACTCTCCCGTCCTCCAGAAAAATACACTGTTGGAGAAATATTGAGACTAACAGAAGGCCCCCTAGCCCCTGTAGCCTGTTTGGATAATCCCGATGTACCCTGCGAACGATTTTCCGTATGTAAAACACTCCCCTTTTGGAAGGGTTTGTACAAGGTCATTGAGGATTATGTGGATAAGTTCACCCTGCTGGACTTGGTAAATCAAGAGCCACTAAAATAACTAATAGCTATACCTGAATAGTACTCCAGAGGGAGCTACCGCAATATCCAGATTCTTGCTTTTAGGCAGGGTGTGAAGAAATGGAATCATAAAGCCGGTAAAACTTCCAATTGCAGCTCCCGCCAAAACATCGGTGATAAAGTGGTTGCCACTGAGGATTCGTTGTACTCCTGTGGCAACAGCCATGCTCAGGCTTCCTGCAATCACCGGAATCTTCCACTTTGACTCAGGGAAGTATTTGGAAAAGGTATAGCTTAAAAAGACAGCTCCATTAAAGGCCATGGTGGTGTGACCAGAAGGGAAGGATTTCAAATAATCCCCGTCATCTATCTTATTTTGAGGAGCATCGTCAAAATACATATAAGGACGCTCCCGCCTCACGCTGAATTTCAAGGCTTCCTTTATGCCGTTTGCCCAAAGCAAGGATTCCGCATACATAACAGCCCAGACACCCCATTCGCTTTTGTCGGTGGCAAAAAGAGCCAAGGGAGCAGCCATGGCAATGACTTCTGTAACAGTTCCGGTAATGTGCAGCGGCTTGGAATAGGGACGGGCAGCCCATCGGTCAAAGGAATTCACCTCATTCAACTCTAAATGTCCACCGGTGAATTCCTCCACTGGTGCAAAGAAGTCATAGATGAACAGGCCGCCACTGAGAGCCAAACCTCCACCACCGATGATTCCATCGTATACAGGATCAAGCTTAAAAACCTGGGACTTTCCCTCAAAGAAATCCCCGATTCCAGCAAAACAAAAGCTTGTGGAAGCTACAAAAAGCAAAACGACTGCCGTGAACCGCAATCTCAATTTACACCGTGACATTCTGCATCCTCTAAAATTCTTCAACAGGAATAAAACGTGACAAGGCTATTTTTTTGTCACCTCATACAGAATAATAGCCGCAGCTTGGGCAACATTCAAGCTTTCTACTGGCCATGAGTCAGGATTTGGAGCCTTCTTTCCTTTCTGGGGTAGACTGAAGGCAGAGGGAATCACCACCAGGCAGTCACAGTTGTCCTTCACCACCTGAGAAATTCCTTGCTCCTCGTTGCCCAGAACCACCAGAGCCGGCTTTTTCTCCCGTTCCTTGTTCACTTTTGAAAGGGGAGTGGAGGCACGAACATCAGTCCCGATTCGGTACATTTTGCCTTGTAAATCCTGCAGCAAACGTATTACAGACCGCACAGAGTAAATGTTTACGTACTCCATGCCGCCTTGGGCAATTCTATAAGTGCTGGTGGTGATGGAACTTTGGGCATCATTTATGGGAAGAATTATATTCTTTATTCCAAAAAATGCAGCACTACGGACTATAGCCCCAAGATTGTTTGCATTGCCCACCCTATCCAGCAATAATGCCGATTCTCCGACCTCAATCCAGTTGGCAGCAACAGACGCAGTAAGTGGAACTGGAGGCTGCTCGTCAATCATGGCCACCACACCTTGATGATGGACGCTGCCACAAAGCTTTTCCAAGTCTTTGTTTTCCACCATGTTGTAGGGAACCTTATTCTGGGCAAGGAATCTACACAAATCCCCAAACTTCCTGGAATTCTCCTCTGAATAGTAAAATCTACGAATATTCTCAGGATGTTCCCTTCCCAGAGCCTTTACCGCAGCAAACCCACAAACAGCCAATTCGTTATTCTTCTTGTTTCTCATGTAAAATCATCCTCTACTGTAAAATTGTTATTTCAACACGTCGGTTTGCTGCCCGCCCTGCATCTGTGTTGTTGTCCCCCACTGGTCGTGTGCCACCATATCCCTTGAACATAAATTGTTCCTCTTTAAGACCCCGCCTTACCATTTCTGCTATAACCGCTTGTGCTCGTTCTTCAGAAAGCTGCTGCTCACCAGTGGGACGACCGACAGCGGCAGTATGACCTTCTATCAGGAAGGTTCCCCCCGGAACAGACTTCAACACCTCCGCCACTGCATCCAGTCGGCCCCGTTCCTGGGGCAATAGCTGGGCACTGTCCGCCACAAATTTTAGGTCACGAACAGAAAGCCGCACGCCCTTGTCCGTATCCTCCACCTGGAACATGCCGTCCTGCTGCTGGTCTGTGGTGGGCAACTTGTCGGAACCAGGTTTTTTGTCGGTAGAACCCTTTCCTCCTGAGCCTCCATCACTGCCGGAACCTGATTTACTAGAACCAGTCTTCCCAGAACCAGCTCCACTGCCAAAGGATTCGTCTTTAGACCCGGTGCTGCCAGAATCTCGCCCTGAGGAATCTGTGCTGCCAGTACTCTTACCACCAGCAGAACCTCCCGTGAATCCAGTGGAACCTGTTTTTCCTGAACCTGCCGAACCGGAACCAGATTCAAATCCACTTCTACCAAATCCATCGGAGGAATCTGTTTCCTTTGGTCTTGTTCCAGAGCCTCCGCCAGTTCCATCGTCCTTCTTTGCAAGAGACGAGCCGGCAGGAGGTTCTTCTCCTCGGGCAATGTACACTGCCCGTTCGTACAAGTCCTTCTTATCCACCTGCACCGGAATCTCCGTGAACAGGGAAGTGGTTCCCTTATATCTGATGGTTTCGCCATTTCGGTAGGTAAAGGTCTCGTCCAACCGGTCTAGAATCATCATTACAGCACAGGTTTCCTTGTCCACCAAGATATCCACATCGTGGGTCCCGGTGGCCTGACTCAGCTGGCTATCGATGATTCTGGGAGGATTGTATTTGTTGAAGCGAGTGGCAAACTTTGCCTTGATGCG
>JAGBFT010000026.1 GCA_017936345.1 Spirochaetaceae bacterium | reverse complement strand
TCCAGCTGGAAATAGAGCCGAGGATTGTGGTTGTAGGTGATTCTGAATTGCAGATCCACCTGGAACACCTCGTGACGGTAGCTGATGACATCGCCGTCAAAGTATTTTTTTTCCAGGTCATCGGTCCAGGGAGTGGTTTCCTGCTTGCCAGAGGGAACATACTGACGGTAGCCGTCCCGGGCAACCATGGAGGTCTGTTGCCAGCTGAATCCTGCCATGGGAGTGAGCAACAGCTTCTTGTCAGGAGAGGCAAAGGTCCAGCCAAGGAATCCCCCCAAAGCAAAATGATTGGTAATTTTGTTTGTATGGGTGGAAAAATGAGTTTGATGCCCCTTGGAGCTAGCCCAGTCAAAGTCGTCCATTTTTCCGGTTCTCATGGGAATACCAAGTCTTCCGTTGATTGCGGCAATGAATGCCTTGTACTGAAAACCCACATCTAGGGTAGCTTCAATCATGGCGTTTATATCCCACTGAAGAAAGCTGATTTGTTTTCCTCCGGAAGGAGCAAAGTCAACTGGCATTCCATAGCCATCCATGTTAAAAAGATGTTCTCCAATAGAACCCGCACGGTAGGCTATCCCCGGTTGAATGGAAACCTGTAGGTCAGGAGGATTCCGAAAGTCTTGGGCAAAAAGAGATGGGAAAAGAGTTGTCAGCACTATCCCTGTTACAAGGAAAAATTTAAATCGAATCTCCATGGGAAACTAAGGGGGTTTGACCGTGAATTTTTGACAACTGCTTTCTGACAGCATCTAAATCTCTGGGATAGGGAGCTGTAAAGGTAATCCTTTCCCCCGATACAGGATGTGTTAGGGTAAGCTGATAGGCATGAAGAGCCAATCGCTCCAAAAGAGGACGTTCTTCAAAAGGGTCTCCTCGCCAGGAACGCTTTATTTCAGAAAGGCGCACTGGTTTTTGGTTGCCACCATAAAGGGGGTCGCAAACAATGCTTAACCCGTTCTCCCACAAGTGGGCCCGAATTTGGTGGGTACGACCAGTAATGAGGCGGGCTTCCACCCAAGTGTATGGTGGGCAAATTGCCAGTACCGTAAATTCCGTAAAGGATGGCTTTCCCTTTCGCTTGTGAACGATAGTGCGGTGCTGGGCATCTCCATCTGGCAAGAGCCGAGCTTCTTCTCGATGGGTTTTCCATGCGGGTCGTCCATTTATCAGAGCGTGGTATATCTTTTCAACCTGTCGGTTTTGGAATTGCAGGGAAACTGTACGGTGTGCTTCTGGGGTGCGGGCGTATACCACCACTCCAGATGTGTCCTTGTCTATACGATGGAGAGCAAAGAGATTGCCAAATTCCTTTTCTAGTTCCAAGTCAAGGCGGGGTGCAGCAAGGTCATAACGGTCTTGTGCCACTAAAAGTCCAGAACGTTTACTTACAGCCACCAGAGAGTCATCGCAATAGAGTACTTTATAGGGATTGTTCTTCTTCACGTCTTTAGTATATAGAAATGAAGTGGAATGGGGAAGGGGAATGAGCTACTTGGCAGGTGTGAAGTTGTTTCTAGACAACAAGCTGTCGGACAGCTTCCAAGGAAAGCCCGGTTCCCTGAGCAACTTGTTCTGGCTCAAGCCCCATGGCAAGAAATGCCCGTGCCGTCTCCAGCTTGGTCTGGTAGGCTCCCTCCTCACGACCCGTGGCACGTCCACGTTCCAGCCCGATGGAGATGCCTTCTTCTCGACCTTCCTCACGCCCGGTTGCCAGACCTACGAAAAGCCCGTCCTCGTAGGATTCCTCCTTCAGTACCGCCATGTCGGTGGCGTAGTCGTATTCAGTCATCAGGATGCTCAAAACCTCACCTCCCTTCCGTTCCAGATAGTCCCTCAAGATGTTGCGGCGCACAGCCTCCTGGATGGCCCACTTGAGCGGGTGCCTGTGGCCTGCCGTCTTGGCCTCCTCCATGAGCTCCAGGAACTGCACGTACTGCTCCAAGTCTGTGCAGCTGCGCACCACGGGACTTGGAGTCTCACTCTTAATTGTAC
>JAGBFT010000025.1 GCA_017936345.1 Spirochaetaceae bacterium | reverse complement strand
TGGGGACGTAGGCAATGTTCTTCTCCACCGTCAGGTGGGGGAAAAGCACATTGCCCTGGATGGAGTAGCCAATCCTGCGCCGCAGCTGGGTGAGATTGGCTGACTTGGTATTTTCACCCTTCACCAGCACGTCCCCCGAAGTGGGCAGCAGCAGCCCGTTCACCAGCCGCAGGGCAGTTGTCTTTCCGCAGCCGGAGGAACCGATGACCGCCAGGCACTCCCCCTCCTCAACCCGGAGGGAGAAATCATGGAGGACAAGGTTGTCCCCGTATGCCATGTTGACGTGCTGGAACTGGATGAGGCTCACTGTACGAGACCTGATTCCTTCAGGAAGGCTACCGCAACAGTGGCGGGATCCTGCCCCTCCACCTCGACCTGGTAGTTCATGCGGGCCATCTTTTCATCGGTGAGGATGTTTTCTACCATATTGAAAACAGCTTCCAATTCAGGATGGGCAGCAAGCACCTGGTCACGAATGACAAAGCCACACATATAGGAAGGATAGAATCCCTTGTCGTCCTCCAGTACAGTTACATTAGAAGATGAGAGCTGACCATCGGTAGTAAAGGCGTTCATCACATCGATTTCTTTTTGACGAATGGCGTCGTACTTGAGGCCGATGTCCATGTCCACCGTATCCTTGAACTTTAATCCATAGGCTTCACAGAGGGCATCAAAGCCGTCAAGTCTCTCATAAAAATCGTAGTTTGCCCCAAAAATCAACTGGTCTGAAACAGCGGCCAGGTCAGAAAGGGTTTTGAGATTGTATTTTTGGGCAATTTCCGAGCGGACGGCAATGCCGTAGGTATTATTAAAGCCCAGCATTCCAACCCAGCTCATACCAAGCTTCTTATACCCATCAGCAAGCTGGTCAAACATGGCCTCGCTGTACAGTCCATCCATTTTGAGAACATTGTTCCAACCTGTTCCTGTATATTCTGGATAAAAGTCAAAGTCACCCTTTTCCATGGCAGGCTGAATGTTCATGGTACCACCACCAACACCCTCGGTTAGTTCCACAGTCAAATCAGTTTCCTGCTCAATGAGGGTTTTCATCATACTAGCCAGGATAAACTGTTCTGTCATAGCCTTTGTAGCCATGTGGACTGTAGACCCCTGGGCTGCCCCGCCCTTGGAGCCATCCCTTGCACCACCCGCAAAAAGGGTGGTCGCCATCAATACTGTTGCAATCACCAAGGCAGGGAAAGCAAATTTATTCTTCATTTCTTCCTCCAAAAATATGAAATGTCACCATGATTAAAAATAATAAAAAAATCGAGCATCGGACACTTAGGTTCTATGTTTTTTTACCATTTTCTCAACAATACCAACCAAAAGATCAGCCAAAATAGCCAATAGAGCAATCAGCATACTGCCAGCAAGGGTCATGGACTTATTGTTTGTGGTAATTCCTCGGTATACAGCCACACCCAGCCCCCCTGCCCCGATAAAGGATGCAACACCAGAAAGTGCGAGGGTCATAACGGTCATATTCCTAATACCAGCTACAATAACAGGAAGTGCCAGGGGCAGGCGAACTCGAACCAGCACCTGCCAGCGAGTGCTTCCCATGGCAGTGGCAGCTCCCAACAGGACGGGACTAACAGTGGTCATTCCCGTGTAGGTGTTTCTCACCATGGGCAAGAGCGCATAGATGGTAAGGGCAATAATCGCCGTAGTGTCTCCAATTCCCGTAAAGGGAATGAGAAATCCCAGCAAGGAAATTGATGGAATGGTATACAGAAGATTGATGAGCCCAATGGAGGGCTTGGAAATAATATGGAATTCACTTACAAGGATTCCAATTATTAGTCCCAACACCATAGCTATGGAAATGGCCGTAAAGGAAATCCACAGATGTTCTCCTAAAAGCTCCAGAAAAAAATCCTTCCGTGTACTCATCAGTTGAAAGGCTCCGGAAACTACATCCATTAGTTTTTTCCCACTACATTCACAGGCTTTCCCTGCTGAAAGGCTTTGATATTGGAGGCGGCAATGGCCATGAGACGGCTACGGGCTTCCTGGGTAGCCCATGCGATGTGGGGAGTAAGGATACAGTTGGGAGCGCCCAGCAGGGGATTTTCAAAATCCATGGGCTCCCGGCACACCACATCGGCGGCGTACCAGCCCACCTGCCCTGATTTTAGGGCTTGGGCCATGTCCGCCTCATTTACCAGTGGGCCACGGGCAGTGTTAATGACAATGGCTCCCCTTTTCATCTTGGAAATGGTAGTTGCGCAGACAAGGTTTTCCGTTTGGGGAGTAAGGGGTGAGTGAAGGGAAATTACATCCGAGGAAGCCAGGAATTCATCCATTTCCAGTGGAACAATACCACTGTCGGCGGGTATCTTTGAGGGAGTGCGGGTGCAGCACACCACCTTCATGCCCAGGGCCTGGGCAATGGAGGCCACCGCCCGGCCAATGCTGCCGTAGCCGAAGATGCCCAGAGTCTTTCCCCACAGCTCCAACTGGGGACTCTTCCAGTAGCAGAAGTCCTTGGAGCGCACCCAGTCCCCGGCGTGAACCGAATCGCTGTGGTGCTGGACGTGGCAACAGACCTCCAGCAACAGGGCGAAGACAAATTGTGCCACCGCCTGGGTGCTGTAGCCGGGAATGTTGGTGACCACAATCCCCTTCTCCCGTGCAGCCTCCAAGTCCACCACATTGTAGCCGGTGGCCAGCACACCGATGTACCTGAGGCTGGGGCAGGAATCCATCACCTGGCGGGAAATGATGGCCTTGTTGGTGAGAATGGCGGGGGCATCACCGATTCGCTCCACCACCTGCTCTGGCGGAGTGCGGTCATATACCGTCAGGGAGCCCAGCTCCTCCACCGGCCTCCAGCTGATGTCGCCGGGATTCAGGGCAAAACCATCTAAAACAATTATCTTCATATTGAATTCTCCTTGTAAATACAGGTGGGGCCTGCCACGGCTACCCCATCAAAAAGGTGTACTGCTCCAAGTGGTGGAGGGGCACCAGAGGAATCAGGATGGGAGTCTGCTCCACGTAGGCCTGGTACTCCGGGTCGTCGCCATAATTCTTGTTCTGGCGGATTTCCAGCCGACGGGCTCCGCCAAACATGATGTAGACAATGCAC
>JAGBFT010000024.1 GCA_017936345.1 Spirochaetaceae bacterium | reverse complement strand
GGGTTCTCGTGGCCCGCCGCCTTGGCCTCCTCGACAAGCTCCAGGAACTGCACGTACTGCTCCAAGTCGTGGCAGCTGTGCACCACGGGACTTGGACTCTCACTCTTAATTGTACACACTTTTACCTTCAGTTCAAGGGTGAGGTCGGCGTTTTGGCCCTGGTTCGGGAAGGCATCCGATAGGTAGAGGTAGCTTTCTGGTGGCAGCTCCTGGTTGCCGGTGTAGAAGACGTAGAACTCGGGTTTGGCCAGGGGAACCAGATGCCGGGAAAACTTTGCCTTGGAGTCCACGATGTTACCGTAGATGCGACTCACATACTCTAGTAAACGGAGGGGCATATTGGGGTTAATTGTGGATTGATGCTCTATCATCAAAATGAACTGGCCGTTTACCAGTACGGCTATGTCGTTGTAATAGTCCATGTACAACACTTGTTCTAGGTTTACTCGCTCCAGCTTGGTAGTTTCCACCTGTAAATCAGTGCCATGGAGGGCATTGTAGAGGGAGAGAAAGTGTTGTTTCCAGTCTCTATCTTTGGAAAAGTAGTCCACAAAGAGAGAATCCTTGTGTTTGTGGTTTGTTTTAATCAAGTTAAACTCCTTTATCTTAAATTATCTATGCATAATAATTATTGTGTTTTATGTAGAATTTTTGCTCAATTTGGTGGAAAAAAGTTTGATTTTTTTGTGTAGCGTGTCACAGCATAGTGCGGGAGTCTGTCACAGCATAAGGAAGGAGATATCCACAGCGTAATGTGGGACTGAGTCACAGGGTAATTCGGCAGTGTGTCACAGCGTAATGTGTGGGGGACAGTGAGCAAAAGCTTTATCAACCCCTTGTCAAGTTGCCGAACATATAGGATAATAGACGGCAGTTGGTTCTAGAATTATTCTGGGGATAAAACAAAGTTTGGAGGGCAAAATGTACAGGGTGATTCGTTCGGTTTTAATCTTTTCTCTCGTAACAGTTTTAGCCAGTTGTGAATACTGGAATAAGGATATGTTAGGCTATCTTGAGTACTGGTCTAGTACAGTACAAATGGGCCGGGTAGAAGTTACCGATGTTACTATTACGAAAAATGACTCTGGTGCAGACACCATTCCTACCTCTTCTACTCCCACTATAACAGGCTACATTATTAATCCACAATCCTACCAACTTGTTTCTACCATAGGGGATCTTACAAGTAAAAACAGTGCTGTGCGGTTGACTGAAAGTGTAAAAGGTAATGCACAGATAGTTGGTCAAGACCCCACCATGTTAAGGATAAAACTTAATCCTTCAGATTCTAGCCTTGAACATACGGACTTTAGGGTAGACTTTGAGGCTATTCGTCAGGAGACTATGCAAAGTGCTGGAGAAGTAATGGGAGTAACCTTGCGGTATAACACTCCACCTATAGCACCTACTCCAATTATTAAAACTGAATCTGGCGAATACAAACAACCTGCTACTGGACAGGTATGGGAAGCATATAGAGACGGTAATTTATACTGGGCTTACGATGACTCCATTAAAGATGAAAAAGACCCTAACTGTGCTAAATGGTTTACTATAAACGGTACCCGTCACCTTGTAGCAGAGTGCAAGGTGCCAAATGAACAAGTAGCTGGATTGAGTATTTTTCAGTTTAAGACAGATTATAGTAACATTACTGTTGCAGCGGTGGACAGCGAGGGGGTAACAGGGGCTGCTATTGTAAGTGGACAGGTAGCACCAGCAAGTATTACCTATAACGGTAATGGAAACTCTTATGGTGATGCCCCTGCTCCTCAATCTTTTGAGAGAGGTACTCCAGTAACAATTGCTAACCAAGGTAATCTTAGAAGATCAGGATATAGCTTTGGTGGATGGAATACAAATCAGTATGGAACAGGTGATTCTTATATTGCTGGTTCAAGCTATGTTTTCACTGAAAATACAACCCTCTATGCAGTGTGGAACCCAATGACTGAATTTTTTGTTTCTTCAAGTAGTACTAATGACCCATCTAACGATGGTAGTCAACAGTATCCTTTTGGCACAGTGGATAAGGCAGTATTTTATATCAACGAAATTAATGATGGAACTCAGAACTTCATTATCAATGTGTCTGGAAATTGTGTAGCAGAGGAAATAGCTGGCAATAACTCTGTTGTAAACATTGAGCCTGGTCAAAAACTTACCCTTACCATTCAAGGAAAGGATGGGCAGACTGCTACAATTAACGCCAATAATCACGGTCGTGTTATGTATGTTGGTGCTAATGCCAATGTCACCCTACAAAACATAACCCTTACTGGTGGTTCTGCTAGCAATGGTGGTGGTGTGCATATAGAAAGTGGCGGTTCTTTAACTCTTAGTACTGGAGTTACCATCAGTGGAAATACAGGCACTTCTATTGGTGGTGGAGTGTATAGTGATGGAACACTCATCATGGAAACAGGCTCTTCAATCAAGAACAACACAGCTAATGACCAAGGTGGTGGTGTGTTTATAAATAATGGAGAGTTTAACATGACTGGTGGAACCATCAATGGAAATACAGTTACCAATGGCAATGGTGGCGGTGTGTTTGTAAAAGACACTGCATCTACTTTCAACATGAGTGGTGGTACCATCAGTGGAAATACAGCTACCCAAGGTGGTGGTGTGTACAGTACGGGCATCCTCAACATGAGTGGTGGAACCATTAGCGGAAATACAGCTACCCAAGGTGGTGGTGTGTACATAGCAAGTGGTGGTTCTTTAACCTTAAATTCTGGAGCTATCATCAGTGGAAATACTGCTACCGACGGTAAAGGTGTGTACAATGATGGAACCTTCAATATAAGTGGCAGTGCCATTGTAAATACCAATAATGATGTGTATTTGCCAAGTGGTAAAACAATTACTGTCAACAGTGCCCTTACGGGTTCCTTCCCTGTGGCTACCATCACTCCCCAAACCTATATCTCTAGCACCCAAGTTCTGTCTGGTTCTCGGGTGGATAAGGAATTTGGTTTATTCAAAGTCACTGAGAACTCCAGCGAGAAATGGGGTGTTGAAGCCACTGGTATGCTTCTTCAATATACATCTGCAACGAATGCTACCGATGTTCTTGAAAAATTGGTAGATGGTGCCTCGGTGAGCTTTGATATGACCAGTGATACATCGTTTACCCCCCTCGATTCATACGAAAACGATGGAAAATTTACGGGTGTAGGGAAAGACTATGCGGTTTATGTGCCTGAAAACACTACCCTAGTCATCAATGGAAATGGCAACACTTTAAATAATGAGGTTCATTGCGGGGATCTATTTTCGGTTGCAGGAACACTGGTGTTGAATGATGTGAAAATAACTGATACCAGCCTCCACTGGAATGTTATAATGGTTAGAGACGATGCGAAGCTTATATTGAATAATTGTATCATCGAGAAAAATACAGGTGGAACTGGGACAAATCAAGGCGGTGGGGTCATCCGTATTACAGGTGGTGGAACTGCTATCATGAACGGTGGCAAGATTGAGGGGAATCGTCTCGCTGGAGCTAACATTTATGATGGAGGAGAGTTTGCCATCAAGGGTGGAGTTATCCAAAACAATCAGCAAGGTGGGGTAAGGAAGGAAGCAAATGCAACATATGTGAATGAGGGTGGCACCGTAGATAAAGTAGAGGACTACTAATGACTTTGTGATAGCTCAGAATCCTCTACCGAGGGTTCTGGGCTTTTTTTGTGTGTAGTTTATGGATGGGGTCATACAAACGGATTTGTTCGTTCCTAACGGAACTCACGGCAAAAAGCGAGGAGTGTTAGTTCTGAGCAAATCCGCTTGTTGATAGAAAGAGCAAACGGCAGAGATGAGAACCCAGGTGAGTGACTGCTTTTGACCTGTTGTTTTTGTCTCTACAATGAGCCAGAGAAACTGCACGTATTACTCCAAGTCGGGACAGTGCTGCACCATGGGGCTTCGGCAGACTTTTCTAGAATGGGGAAAAGTTCCATAAAACCCTGTCAATAAAGCAAGGGGCAAAAAAAAACTCCGACCAATCCAGCAAGATTTGAATTTGTCGGAGTCTGTGGCAAGTTACTGGGTTTATTTCTTGTAGACTCGCTTTACCTTTTTAGTGGTGGTCATTTCCAGGGGTTCCTCCAAAATTACTGAGCGGGAAATGCGGGCATAGGGCTGTAGCTTTTTGTTCACTTCAGCCACAATCTCCTCAATAGTCTCTTGAACTACAGAAGTGCTTTCCATGTCACCACGCAACAACTTCAATCGGTTGAACAATTCATCAGAAGGATAAATCAAGGCTTCAATTCCCTCGGACTTTGTTGTTTCATCCATCACATAGCCCTGGACAGTAATCTGCTCGATGTCGGTAATAAGCTGGAACTGGTTTTCAATTTCCTCCGGGTATACGTTCTTTCCGCCCTCGGTAACAATCATGTTCTTTGCACGGCCAGCCAAGTACAAGTAGCCCTCGTTGTCCAGTTTTCCAAGGTCGCCAGTTTTAAACCAACCGTCATCTGTAAAGACTTCTGCTGTTTCCGCTGGCATGTTATAGTATCCCTTCATTACCATAGGACCCTTGACAGCAACCTCACCAACTCCATTGGAATCTGGTTCCAGAATCTTCATTTCCATGTGGGGAGCAAAGAATTGGCCGACACTCTCAATCTTAAAGTTGTCCACAGGGTTCAGGGCAATAATAGGAGATGTTTCTGTAAGGCCATATCCTTGAATGAAGTCAATTCCCAATTCGTTGTATACCCGGAATACACTGGCCGCCAAGGGGCCGCCACCACAAATTGCAATGCGCAAGGTAGAAATACTAGCCTTTTCCAACACAGCCTTAAAGAGCTTCTTCCCATGATTTACCTTGAAAATTTTCTTCACAAGATAGGAGATTCCCATCAAGAAGTGCATGAGTCCATTAACAACAGGTCCTTTTTCCTTGATACCCTTTAAAATTCCAGCCAAAAGCTTGTTGAACAGCAAAGGAACACCTAAGAGCATGGTAATTTTTCCTTCCTTCAGCTCCTTCAGCATACGGGTAACAGCCATGGTCTTTCCAAATACAACCTCTGCTCCAACAGACATTGGTTCAATGAAGGCTGCTTGCATAGTGTAGGAGTGATGGATTGGCAGCAATGCATAAAATACATCGGTGGGATACAATTTAAGGTTTGTTTGTGCAATGTAGCAGTCAGAAACTAGATTACGATGGGAAAGCATAACTCCCTTGGGAATACCAGTGGTTCCTGATGTAAAGAGAATCGCCGCTGTGTCCATCTCCGTAGCTGGAGTTATGGTTGTTGTTGCGCTTGATTCCAAGTTATAAACGTATGTTTCTCTGTGCTTGGGAGAAAGGGAATAGATTTTAATGCCATTTGGATGGGCATTAAAGTGTTCATATTTCTCTTCATCCACAAAAAAGAAAAGAGGCTTTGCCGTGTTAAGTAGATTCTCAATTTCTGGCTCGTGTAGACCGTAATCAATGGGAATGATGGTTCCACCGGCAAACAAGGTTGCCATATATACGGTAGCCCACTCCGATGAATTCTTTCCAGAAACTGCTACGTGACTTCCCCTTGTTATTCCAGAAACTGCCATCCAGTTGGCAAGTTTTTTTATATTGTCCAGAACTTCTTTGTAGGTGCGGGTTACTCGTTCTGGTACAAAGTCGGTAAAACAGGGACGGTCCGGGTATCGCTCTGTTGTGATGCTGAACATTTGTGGTAAGGTGGGCCATTCACCTGTAAAGGTTTTTCCTCTCCAATCATCTAAAAAAGACCAGGGTAATTGATTTTTCTGCATATTCCTTCCTAAATAAATATTCTCTTACCTAAAGTATGACACAAAATGAGAAAAAATGTTGCAAAAAGATAACAGTTTTTATTTTGTTTTTTTTCCCATATAAGTTATAATTGCTTCTATGTATAAGTCCATCCTCAAAATTGTGTGTTGTCTGATACTGTGTTGGGTAGTCTGCGTCCCCACGTTTTGTCAGGCAGTACAGTCTATGACTCCTGATGAGTCTCTTGAAGCGCGACAAAAAATGATTGCCTATAGCAAGCAGTTTGTTGGTGTACCTTACCTGTACGGCGGCACTAGTAAAAGTGGGATGGACTGTTCTGGTCTTATCTTTACCATTGCTAACGATGCCATTGGGGTAAAATTACCTCGCTCAACTTCTGCCTTGTATGCTTCTGTGAGAATAATCAAGGATTCAGAAAAGGAGCCAGGGGATTTGGTTTTTTTTAAGACGGTTGGTGCAAAAATATCCCACGTGGGCCTGTACATGGGGAACAATCAGTTCATCCACGCTGCCAGTGATGGTCCAAATACTGGTGTAATTATTTCTTCATTAAATGAATCCTATTGGAAAAATACCTATGCTGGTGCAGGAAGGTTTTTGCCGGCCGTTGGAGAGCAAAGACTTGCCCTTGCTCCTGAAACTGGTTCTACAGACTCTGGGAAGCAAGGGGGGAATCCTTCTCCTGTTGTTAGTGATTCTTTGAGTCCCAGCGGTACAGAAGGAAGTGCTGCTACGGGAAGTGGAGCAAGGAATTTCTTGAGCCGAGTTGTACTGGATGGAACCCTCACTGGAGACTGGACTTTCTTTTCTGCGGATAGATTTCACCTTCTGTTTCGTGGGGTAACCTTGGATGCCCATGCTCGTTACTCAGGTGGCACTTTGGAGCCGGGATTTGGTCTTGCCTTCTCCTATGACCCGGCAATGAAGGTATTTCAGATTCCGCTTTTGTTTTCTTTGACTGTAGCTCAGGGTATACGGGTATACGCTGGACCGGTATTCTCTATCGGGAATCCCATTGAGCCGGATACTGTTTCCGATGATTCTCCTTCAAGGGTAAGGGGGTCAATTTTCCCGGGAGTTCTGGGTGTTTGCCTCCAAACCCCATCTTTAAAAGCCGGAAAGGTGAATTTGTCCCTTGTTCAAGATATACGCTACACAGTATTTAACGATACAGAGGATGGAGCCCTGCCCTTTGTCAATTCTTTGGCGGCGGGTTTGGTGTTTTCCATTGGAATTCGTGTAACATTCCCCCTGTCAAATTTTATTTAGAGATATGAGTGCTATAAAAATTGTCTTCAAAAGGGAAAAAATATTTATTCCACTAGTTTTGGGCCTTGTTTGTCTATTTACCTCCTGTTCTCCTGTGCTAAAGGTAGAGGTGGCTCCCAATGGTGATATATGCTATTCTGTAGAAAGTACTGTTGCTCCCGTCATTGAAGATACTGTTCGTTCCTTTACTGGAGCGGGAGAAAACCTTCCCCTATTCAATGAGGCTCAAATTCTCCAGGCACTGAATGCTGCGGGGCTTGAACAGGTTAGTGTGGATGCTCCTAGTAATAGTTCATTGGTGGTTTCTGCCCAAATAGATAGGGTTGCCCCCCAAGCTATGGCTATAGCTAACCTTGGTTCTGGGCTTGTATGTGAGGATATGGTTCCTCAAGTTGCTGGTGCCATTGGATACTGTCATTCAAATCAAGCCGGCCAGAGAAAGCTGGTTCTTACCATCTCTCCTGAAGTATTGCAACAGGTTTTGGCCATTATGCCCATGGAAACGGTGGAATACCTTGACCTTTTGTCCGCTCCCATTCTTACTGGTGAGACAATGTCCGCCAGTGAATATATTGATTTGATAAGCGTTGTCTATGGTGACAGCGTGGCAAAGGAATTGAAAGGCGCTGCGATTAAAATTTTGGTCACTGTTCCGTCTCCTGCTCGCTCTGCCTCTGTTTCTGACCCGTCTGGAATGACTCGGGTCAAGGGAAAGGTTGTTGAATTTACCCTTGGCTTGCCTGAGCTCCTGTCAAATCCTGCACCCACAGAATTTACAGTACAGTACTAGATATATTCAAGGATACAATCGGTTCTGCATATTTTAGTAAAAAAAAATCGTTATTTTCTTATCTCTAAATTTTTCCCTATTGCAGAAAGACTAGAATACCTGTATACTGATAAAAGATTATCTATAAGGGTATGAAATAAGCGAACTACATTACAAGATGGGGGTTACTATGGCTGAAAATGCAACCATTCAGTTCTCCAAAGAACTTGATGCATTTATCGAGGAGTGGAAAAATAAGCCGGGAAATCTGATTATGATTCTCCACAGGGTACAGGAAGAATTTGGATACATTTCCAAAGAGGCTGCCTGTGCTGTGTCAGAACGAACAGGCTCAACTTTGGCTCGTGTTTACGGAGTTATGACATTTTATCATTTCTTCAAGACTCAAAAGCCAGGAAAGAACAAGATTAGTGTCTGTCTTGGTACCGCTTGTTATCTCAAGGGAGGTCAGGATTTGATAGACGAGGCTCGCAGTCTTCTTGGTTTGACCCCAGAGGATGTGTCTACAATCGATGGGTTGTTCTCTGTAGAGCCTGTGCGTTGTATTGGTTGCTGTGGTCTTGCTCCAGTCCTTTCTGTAAACGGCGATGTATACGGAAAGCTGGCTAAATCCCAGATGGCTGGTATCATCGATAAATACAAAAACGCCTAGGCTAAGGCAGGTTGAATGGGAGTGTTTTTCTAGGAGATGGGCCTAGGAATAAAACATAAGTTGCAGGAGTTGATTGAATGGCAAAATTGACATTGGAAGACTTGCGTGCATTGCGTGCAAAAATGAAAAAATCACTGGACAGAAGGGATCCAGAAGGAAAAAGTATTCAAGTTATAGTGGGAATGGGAACCTGTGGCATTGCTGCCGGTGGAAAGGAAACCTTTAGGGCTTTCTTGGATGAGGTTGAAGCCAAGGGGCTGGATACACAGGTTATTGTGCGCCAGTCTGGTTGTATGAGTCGCTGTGCTGAGGAACCCACAGTAGAGGTTGTAGTTCCTGGTATGGAAACAGTAATTTATGGAAAGGTGACACCTGCCATGGCAAAGGATATTGTTCAAACTCACCTTATTGACAGAAAATTGTTGGACAATCTCATCGTTGAGCGTGTCGCACCATCTAAATAGGGGACTGGAGGAATACTATGGCTTACACACACTATATTCTTGTTTGTGGCGGAACCGCCTGTGAATCCAGCAGTTCCAACGACATTTATCAGCGGCTTTTAGATGAGGCTTCAAAGCAGGGTGTTGGAGACAGCGTTCAGATTGTAAAGACCGGTTGTTTCGGATTCTGTGAAAAAGGACCTGTTGTAAAGGTTCTTCCTGAAGATTCCTTCTACGTGGAAGTAAAGCCGGAAGATGCTGCTGAAATTATTTCTGAACAGATTATCATGGGACGGGAAGTTACTCGTCTCCTATATAACAAGGAAAAAAAGAGCCGGGAAGAGGTTGAAGAAATTCAGTTCTATCAAAAGCAGATGCGTGTTGCCTTGAGAAACTGTGGCTTTATCAATCCTGAGGATATTAACGAGTACATCGGTCGTGATGGATACTTGGCTCTTGAAAAAGCTCTTTTTGAAATGAAGAGCGAGGACATTGTAGAAGAGGTTAAGAAGTCTGGTTTGCGTGGTCGTGGTGGTGCTGGATTCC
>JAGBFT010000023.1 GCA_017936345.1 Spirochaetaceae bacterium | reverse complement strand
GGTGAAGCAGAGCATTACCCTTCGCATTGGCGCTGACGTGCTCGCTGTTCTGAAAGGCTACGGCAAAGGGTATCAGGCCAAGGGGAACAACTCGCTCAACAAGGCGAAAATTCTCTTTTTCCCTCATCTATTGATGGAATTTGTGTCTATTATGGGTTATAATCTATCCTAAGGAATTTGTTTCCATATTTGGAGAAAAAGTAGGAGATGATTGCATGACACGTAATTCACTAGAGCGAAGGAAAGTTTTTTTGGGAAGGCTTGCCAGCCTTCCTGTCATTGCGTTTGTTGTGGCGCTTGCCTTGCTGTCAGCAGCCTGCAACAATGTCAATCTTGCAGGGGAGGAAAGGGGCAGTGGTACTGTTTCCCTTGCCATTGATGAGGTTCTTGCTTCGGAAATCCGCAGTGCAATTCCTGCTCACCTTCGGAGTACAACTGGGGACAACAGTACCTACACCCTCACTGCCAGCATCCGGGGTGATTACAGTGAAGAAAAAACTGAATCCGCCACTGAGGGAAGCCTTTCTGGAGTAACCTTTACCTTTGAAGGGATTCCCACAGGAAAGAATATCATCCTGGATGTAACTGTAAAGGTTGGTGACAATACCATTTGGTACGGCAACTCCGGCAAGCACATGGTTGACAGTGGGATTAACAAGCTGAATGTAGAAGTGGGTCGGGTAAGCGGCGTGCTGCTGTGGAAGCCTGAACAGGAGGGAAAACAGCCCCATGATGTTTATATCGCTCCTTATGGGAATTATGCTTCGCCGTTTCAAACAAAATTTGGAATTGATACCAGCACCAGCCAAGGCACAAGGAGGCCATACTGCTTTGACAGCAACGGAAATTTGTATGCAGTGCAGAGTGCTAGTCCAAACTCCCAAATAAAAAAATATGACAGCCAGCTTGATGGTACTTACGTAGAAGGTTCAGCGCCAGTTGATTCTGTGAGCTATCCAAGTGATGTCAGCTACCTGGCCTATGACAATGATTCTGGAAAACTGTACGGATTAGGAGCAGGTACATCGCTATACAACTTGAATGACAATGTGAATATTACAAATAACACTACCTTCTCTCAACCACTCGGCCTTGCTATCCACAACGGCATTGCCTATGTTGCAGAAGTTAGTGAAGGTAACACATCCGGTGGTATCTATGTGACTCTTCATCAATACAATTTGACCAGTACTGCTGGTGATACTAGTCAAAAGACAGAGGAAATCAGATTGCCAGAAGTTTTTGGAACGGATGTGTCTGCACTTACTGGTCATATGATCTACCAGGATGGAGCCTTGTACCTGTCGATTGGACGTCTTGAAATTGTTCTTGATGAATCATCTGGAGAGGGTATTGCTGGTTATAGTATTGGGGCCGTCATTAAAATCAATGCTGCAACTTTGGCTATTGAAGAGAGTTTTGGACAGAATGGCTATTTGGGACTTTTGGATTCCTCCGAGGGGATTAACGGCAAAGAGTGTTTCGCTCCAACAGCAAAGAACGAAGGTACTTATTTCTATGGGCCAATGGGCTTTGTGGCTGTCATGCCAAAGAAGCTGGTGCTTGCCGACTCTGGTCTTGCGATGAGAAAGCCAGATGATGAAACTAGTACTAATGTAAAGCTTTCAAAGAAAACTCGTATCGTAACCATTGACCTGGAAACAGAAGCCTTTGAATCTGTTCCTATGGACGGTTACTATGAGCCGACTTATTCGACTGGATGTGGCTTTGTAAATTAAACCCTCCATGCCTCCCGCCATCTCCGTCTGCATTCCTGTATACGCCACGGAAAGAAGTCTGCCTGCCTGCCTCCAAAGTGTGGCGGCACAGCGGGGGCTGGAGGCTTGTGGCGGACGAGATGTGGCTTCTCTGGAAATCATCGTGGTGGATGATGCCAGTCCCGCTGCCGACCCGGAGCTTGGTTCTCCCGCCCGGATTGTTTCCCAATTCCAGCAGGAAAGCCCCTGGCCGGTAGTGTTCCTCCGTCATGAGGAAAACCGTGGCTTGGTGGAAGCCCGCCGCACCGCCGTGGAAGCCGCCACTGGTGAGTTCATCTTTTGTCTGGATAGCGACGACACCCTTCCGCCCGCCGCCTTGGCTACCCTGTATGCAGCGGCGGAGGATGCAGACATTGTCCACGGGCGGGCTCAGGTGGTGCTGTCCCAGGAGGGCTGCCAGCTGGAGGGAGCCGCCTTGGAAAAAGTTCTGACCCAGCTGCAGGAAAAGGCGGACAAGGTTTTTATAGGGCGGCTGGAGGGGGCTGCCATCCTGCAGAACAAG
>JAGBFT010000022.1 GCA_017936345.1 Spirochaetaceae bacterium | reverse complement strand
GCCCGCCGCAAGGCACTGGAAGCGGAATTCACCAAATGGATTGCTGTTTTTGGGGAGGCGGATGCCTTCAAGCCGGACATGGTTACGGTCAGCAACATCCGCAAGGGTGTGGGCAACATCGCCGGTGTCACCATCCCCGTTTACGAGGGGGCGGACTTTGCCCGTGGTGACTACGACCTGTATTCCACGCCCCTGTGGATAGACTTGGCGGCAGACAAGATGGAGCAGGCACTCTCCCTTGACCTGGAGGCAGATGTGCTGGATGAGCAGGTGAGATTGCTCAACATTGAGCTTAGAACCACCACCCAGCGGGTAAACCTCTTTGAGAAGGTCAAGATTCCTGAGACCAAGGCCAACATCAAGAAGATTACTGTCTACTTGGGCGACCAGCAGGTTGCCGCCGTTGTTCGTGGAAAAATTTCCAAAAAGAACTTGGAGCGGGCAGCTGAAAAGGCAGACAAGGAGGCATCTGAATGATTGTACCTATGAAAAAGGTATCCTTTGTTCTTTTGGAAGAACATAGAAAGGATGCGCTCAAAAAATTACGGCGGCTGGGAGTAGTACACCTGGAAAAGGTAACTGGTGCCAGTCAGGAGTTAAGTGAATACAAGGATTCCTTTGCAAAGGCAGAGTTGGCCTATTCCATTCTGTCTGAAATTAAGCTGCCAAAAAAGGCAGCACCACTAAATCCCTCCTTTGACAGGGATAGAACCTTGGCAAAGGCAGAGGAGATTGTGGGTCTTGCTGAACGGAAAAAGCAGTGTAGTGATGTTATTGCTGCCCACTCCTTGGAGTTGGAGAGGTTTGCTGGTTGGGGTGACCTGGATGTTGCCAACTTTGAGTTTCTTGCAGAAAAGGGAATTATCCTTTCCATGTACGAGATTCCAAGGGATGCCTATTTAACCATACCGGAAACAATCAACACTATGGTTGTCAATGAAAACAAGTCCGTGGTGAGATTTTTGTTAATTCAGTATGGAGAAAAGGGCTCAACTCTGGCTCAAGCACATCGTCCTGCAGAAATGCCGGCGGAGGCCTATGCCGTACCAATGATTAGTTCTTCTTCAAAGCAACTAAGAGATGAGATTGCTTCCCTTAAAGAAGAGATTGTTTCTATCGAAGGTTCTTTGAAAAAGGCTGCTCTGGATAAGGAACACCTTAAAACCTATTGTTCCCTTGTAGGAAAAGACATTGAGTTTGAGAATGTATTTTCTGGCATGGGACGGGAAGATGATACAGAGGAAGGCCGCCCCTACATGGCGCTGGCTTGGCTCACTGGTTTTGTTCCTGTAGAGGATGTGGCCGGTGTGCTGGCTGCTGCCAAGGAGGAACATTGGGCTGTGGCTGTATCTGATCCAGGAGAAGAGGACGAGGTTCCCACCAAGCTCAAGAACAATAAATTCGTGAGCCTGATTTATCCGATCTCTGACTTCTTGGGCACGGTGCCGGGATACCGGGAGTACGACATTTCCGGCTGGTTCCTGCTGTTCTTCTGTGTGTTCTTCGGCATCATCTTTGGTGATGGTGGCTATGGAGCACTGATGGTAGTGGCTGCGGTCATCGCTGACATCATGGCTGTTGCAAAGCAGAAGAAGATTCCACCTGCATACAACTTGTTGCTGCTGCTGGGATTCTTCACCATGGCGTGGGGTACAGTGACCTGCACGTGGTTCGGTTTGTCGCCTGACCTGCTGCCCGACTGGCTTGTCGGTCTGTCCTTGCAGCCCATATCGAATGCGTATTCGGCACTCTCGGCGGAGAATGAGGCATTGGTAAAGCAGAATTTGCAGATTTTCTGCTTTATGCTCGCCCTTTTCCAACTGACCGTCGCCCACTTGAAGGGCATTGTGCGGTATATCAAGTCCCCCAGAGCCCTGGGTGAGCTTGGTTCCATGCTGATGGTGTGGGGAATGTTCTTCGTGGTGCTGAACATGGTGGTAAAGGTACCGAAGTTTTTCGGTGTGGAGACGATGGGCACCCCGGTGATTTCCGTCATCGGGGTGGGCTTCGGCCTGAGTTTTATCTTCTCCAACTACGAGGGTAGCCTTGGTGCCTCCATTCTGGAGAGCTGCAAGAACATCGTTTCTGTGCTGCTGGGTGTGGTGAACGTGTTCTCGGACATCGTTTCCTACATCCGCCCGTGGGCCGTTGGTCTTGCGGGAGGCGCCATCTCCGCCACGGTGAACGATATGGCAGGCCCTATGCTGGGCGGAGCTATTATCTTCCTTGGCATCCTGCTTTTGGTGTTCGGTCATGGCTTGAACATGATTCTGAACGTTTTGTCGGTTATTGTTCATGGCGTCCGCTTGAATACACTGGAATTCTCCAGCCACTTGGGGATGTCATGGTCTGGTTTTGCTTACGAGCCGTTCTGTGAGACGGCTGAAAATAAATGAGTTTCTTTTTGATAGGAGTATAGTATGATTGGACAGTTTGGTGCAGCATGTGTTCTTGGTATTGCAGCTATCGGTTCTGCAATTGGTATTGGATGTGCCGGTCAGGCAGCCATTGGTGCTTGGAAGCGTTGTTACATGAACAACAAGCCCGCACCCTTCATCCTGACTGTTTTTGCCGGTGCCCCCCTTACCCAGACCATCTATGGATTTCTGCTGATGCAGAATATGATCACTTCCGACAAGGACGGCTTGTTCCTGCTGGCCTTGGGTATCTTCTCCGGTCTGGCAATGGCTGCCTCCGCCGTGTTCCAGGGAAAGGCTGGTGCCGCTGGTTCCGATGCCCTGGGTGAGACTGGAAAGGGATTTGCCCAGTACATCATGGTTGTAGGTCTTTGTGAGACTGTTGCTCTGTTTGCAATGGTATTCTCCATGATTGTTCTGTAAAAAAAAGGAAGCTTCATGCATCACACAAGACAGGTGTACATTGGTGGTGCGGGAAGGACACGTCGGATGGGTATTGGTGGAGATGCACCGGTATCCATCCAGACAATGTGGAAAGAGGGCATTACCGGCATTCTGAATGACCGGGATGCCCTCTTGTCTATTGTCCACCGCATGGAAAAATTGCAGTCCCTGGGCTGCGACATCATCAGGTTTGCCGTCCCCGACATGGAGAGCGCCGACGCTCTGGTGCTTCTGGCCAAGGAGACGGACATTCCCTTGGTGGCAGACATTCATTTTGACTACAGGCTGGCCCTGCGCTGCCTTGAGGGGAATGTAGCCAAGATCAGGATAAATCCCGGCAACATCGGTAGCCGTGACCGGGTGGAGGCGGTGGTTGCCCGCTGCAAGGACAAGGGAGCAGCCATACGAATCGGTGTGAACACCGGCAGCCTTCCCCAGGACATTGCCGCCGAGGTGCGGGACGGAAAACTCACCCGTGCCCAAGGCTTGTCCCAGACGGCGGCCCGGGAGGCGGAGGTGCTGGACAGCCTGGGATTTGACCAGTTTGTGGTGTCCATGAAGGCTTCCTCCGTGGCCGAGACAGTGGACTCCAACCGGGACTTTGCCGCCCGCTTCGACATTCCCCTGCACGTGGGAGTGACGGAGGCAGGTCCCTTGGTGGGTGGCATCGTCAAAAGCACCCTGGCCTTCAGCCGGCTTTTGGAGGAG
>JAGBFT010000021.1 GCA_017936345.1 Spirochaetaceae bacterium | reverse complement strand
GGTAAGGTCGGTGTCTAGGCTCACTCCCCGCTTGGCCTTCAGCTCGGAAATGGCATCCTCAAACAAATCGGCGGGAACACCCATGGCAACGTCGCCGAACATCTGGATAAAGCGGCGGTAGGCATCCCAGGCAAAGCGGGGGTTGCCAGTCTTTGCCGCAAGGCCAGCGGCTGCCTTGTCGTTCATTCCCAGGTTCAGGATGGTGTCCATCATTCCGGGCATGGAGATGGCTGCACCTGAGCGGACGGATACCAGCAGGGGATCATCAGCGTCACCCAGCTTCTTGCCCATGAGATCCTCCAGGGCCTTTAGGTTGGCCGCAACCTCTTCCTTGAGGCCTGCGGGATAGGCATGGTCATTCTCATAGAACAATTTGCAGACCTCTGTGGAAATGGTGAATCCAGGAGGAACAGGAATCCCCAAACTGGTCATCTCCGCCAGGTTTGCGCCCTTTCCGCCCAGCTCCATCTTCATGGAGGCATCACCGTCTGCCTTTCCGGCACCGAAAAAATAAACGAATTTCTGGTTTGCCATTAAAAATAAACTCCTTTGAAAATTAATTCTCACCATTTTACCTTGAAGAATTTCTAGTGTCAATGTTATAATTGAACAAACCTTATGAGATTGCGTTATTTTACTGTTTATTTATGTATGTGTGCCTGTTTTATTTTTCTCTTCTTTTCTTGTTCTACAACAGGAGGACTTGATGTTGTTCCTGAGAATTTTCCCACGGAAGAGTTGCAGCCAAAGGACACAGGGCTTGCTCCGGAAGGAACTGAGGTGGATGAAACTGATGTTGCTGTGGGAGGAGATGAAAAGGCCGCTGGACTTGACACTGGTGGGGTCTCTGGGGAGCCTTCAAATGAACCTGTCGTTGTAGCTCCTACTCCCAGCCGCCTGGTACTGACCTTTGGTGGCGACATCATGGCCCACACACCGAATTTTTCTATGGATGACTACAGTATGATTTACGCCGACATTGAGGAAATCATCAAGAACGATGATCTCAGCTTTGCCAACCTGGAGACCCCTGTTCATGGGGGACGACCCTACGAGAGCTACCCTACCTTCAATGTGCAGCCTCCCTACGCCCAGGCCGCCATAGACGCAGGTTTTGACGTGTTTTCCCTGGCAAACAACCATACCAACGACCAAGGCTACGAGGGAATGGAGGAAACCTTGGGATTCTTTCAGTCTAGGGAAGCTGAAGGCGTGTATGCAGCAGGAATCAAACCAGAGGGGCACAGGGGCTTTAGTTATCAGCTCATCGAATTTGGCCAGTGGAAGGTGCTTTTTGTTGCATTGACAGAGATTTTGAATAGCTTTGCCGACTACGAAAAACTTGACTATGTGGCTCCCAATGCCAATAGGAGAAAAACTCTTGCTCAAGAATTGACACAACTGAGACAAGATAATCCTTGTGACTTGTTTGTCGTTTCGTTGCATACCTGCGAGGACGAGTACGTGCACGAGATTACCCAGGTGCGTCGGGACTTCTACCGCCTGCTTTTGGACAACAGTGTGGACATCGTGTGGGCCAACCATCCCCACCTGGCCAAGGAGTGGGAGGTGTTCACCGCTCAAGGCGAGGAATTTTCCCATGCGGTGGCCATGTACGCCCTGGGAAACACCATCTCCGGCCAGCGGTGGGATCCCCAGTTCACCAAACCGGAGACAAACCGGGACTACACCGGCGACGGCTACCTGATTCAAGTGGTGGTGGAAAAGGATGCTCCCCCTCCTCCATCTGCTGGAGTCACCTCCGCCACTGCTCCCCTTGAAAGTGACGCGCCATACAAGCCGAATTTCCGCATTGT
>JAGBFT010000020.1 GCA_017936345.1 Spirochaetaceae bacterium | reverse complement strand
TGATCTTCTGGGCAATCTCATGGATGGCCACCAATGCCTGGTCAACAGCCTGGCCACCCCGCTTGCCGTCATCGGTGGTTTTTTGGGAAATGGAACCGGTCTTTGTCGCATTGTCGGCGTTCTGCCGGATGTTGGATGCCATTTCCTCCATGGTAGAAGACATCTGCTCGGTAGAGGCGGCCTGTTGGGACGCACCAGTGGCCACCTGCTGGCTGGTAGAACTAATCTGGTTTGCTCCATCCTGCACTTGATTTGATGCGGTGTAGAGAGAGACTGTGATATCAGTAAGCTGTGTCAACATATGCTGAAGGGCCTTTGCCATATCGCCAATTTCGTCCTTGCGTCTGAGACTCCTTTCCCTCTCTTCCTCTGTAGTGCTGGAACAGGTCAAATCTCCATCAGACATATCAACAAGGTTCTTCTTTACCGTTGTAATCACTGTAATGAGGGAATTGCTGTAGGTGACAGCGATTAGAATTGCAAGGATAATGCTGGTGAAACAAATGACAGAAATCATAAGGCTGGATTCCTTGAACATCAGGGTACTGTCGGCCTGGGCCATGGTCATCAGCTGCTGGTTGTAGTCCTCCAGATTGACACATTTTTCAGTCAGCTCGTCGAAGAGGGCGGTGGAATCGTTCATCAGGACTCTCGCCTGATAGACCTCCGCCTCGGTTCCTGTTCCCACAGCCCCTACAATCTCGTTATGGGACTGGAGGTAGTCCTCCCACCCCTCCTCAATCTCATTCAAGAGGGCCTGGTCTTCGGCAGTCTCGATCAGGGTGTCGTATTCCTTGAAGAGCTCTGTCATCAACTGCTGCAGCTCGGAGATTCTGCTGCGGTAATGGCTTCTGATGTTGTCGGTGAGGGCGTTGATGTACCGGAGCTCAGCCACCCGGAAGTCCGACAGGTTCAGATTGATGTCTGCGGAGACTCGCACTGCCGGTACAGTAATTAAAGACAGGTGGTCATTTGCATTGTTCAACCGATTTAATCCAAGAAACCCAATCACTGTTGCAAAAAGAATGAGCAAAACTAAAATTCCAAATCTAATGAGAAGGGAAATCCGAACAGAATGTTTCATATAGTTGCCTCCATAACTATGAACCCATTGTTTTTTGGAAAAAGTTTAAATGAACCTCGATTTAACTTTCTCCATACTTTCATTGTGCCATATATCGATATAAAAGTAAACAATAATTTATTTTTTTTAGATAATTTAGATTTTTTGTAAGTTGTTGTAGTTCAAACAATAATATTTTTTTTTCTCAATTTTTAAAATCTTCTTGTAATTTTTTTTTTGTTATGATAGTATGCGTGGTCTTTATCACAACGTGTTTTGTGGTACTGATTCTCTGGAGAGTTCCCGGAAATGGGTGTGGATGCGCTGTGCAAGCACACACTGACGGGGCGCCGAAGGGTTAAGGCTATTCGAGCCGATATCTCAGGCAAAGTGGACGGAGCATATAAAAACCTGTTCAAGTTACTCTTTAGAGAGCCTGTCGCATCCGCTTGGCGGATGCCCCGGCTCTTATCTTTTTTTAAAGGGATTGTTATGAGTTTTTCTTCAATTCTTTCTTCCATCAATGATGTGGTGTGGGGAATCCCCACCATTGTTTTGATTCTGGCCACGGGCTTTATTTTGACAGTACGCCTTCGTGGAATTCAATTTACCCAGTTGGTTAGGGGCTTCCGCTCCATCTTCCGCAAGCAGGAGGGGAGTGAGGGTGAGGTTTCTGCCTTTGCCGCTCTTTGTACCGCCCTTTCTGCCACCATTGGTACAGGAAACATCGTGGGTGTTGCCACTGCCATTGCCGCTGGTGGTCCCGGAGCCCTTTTCTGGATGTGGATTGCCGCCATCCTGGGGACCGCCACCAAGTTCACCGAGTGTATGCTTGCCAGCAAGTTCCGTGAGGTAAAGGAGGATGGCCACATCCTGGGCGGTCCCTTCTATACTATAGAGCGGGGCATGGGCCCCAAGTGGAGGTGGCTGGCAAAGGTCTTTGCCTTCTTTGCGGTGACAGCGGGAATCTTGGGAATTGGTACCATGACCCAAATCAACGGCATTACCAGCGCCATCAACAATGCCTTTGACCCCACCAACTCG
>JAGBFT010000019.1 GCA_017936345.1 Spirochaetaceae bacterium | reverse complement strand
CTTCCGCTACATCATCAAGCAGAAGGGCGGAATGCTGGCCAAGGGGCGGCTTTTGGGCATCCAGTTCAAGACCCTGTTCACGGACAAGCTCTACTTTACACTGGCGAAGAAGACGGTGGAGCAGGCCCTGCGGATTCGGGACGCATTCCAAAAGCGGGGAGTCACCCTCCATTTTGACTCCTACACAAACCAGCAGTTTCCCATCCTCACCACCGCCCAGCGGGAGTATTTTGCCGGGAAGTACAAGACCACCTTCTGGCAGCCTCTAGACGGAGACCGTGCCGCAATCCGCTTTTGCACCAGCTGGGCCACCACCGATGAGGCCGTGGACGAGCTGGTTGCGGACATCGGGCGGATGTAGTGCGACCGTTTCTTGACTTTCACAAGTCTATACAATAGAATCGGAGAAAATGATGTTAAAAGGAGTTTCTTTATGGACACAGAACAGCAAGCTATTGAAAATACCCAACAGCAATTACCAGCAAATAATTCAGGTACAGCTCAGGAAATTTCTCCCAAAAGCCGATTGATAGCCTTCTTGCTTTGCACCTTCGCAGGTTATGTGGGAGCACACAACTTCTATGTTGGTCGCATCCGTCGTGGCATAATTCAATTGCTTCTTATAGTGAGCAGTTTCATCGTGTACTTTTGCAGCTTGCTGTATTTGGTACTTTCAAATGTAGACAACCCAGATGCTGCCGATGCAGTTTTTGTGGGTGTATTCATCTCCCTGATACCCATTATGGCTACTGCAATTTGGATTTTTGTAGACTGGATTATGATTCTTGCGGGAGCCTTCAAAGACAAGCAGAAACGCCCCTTGAAGAATTGGTCGGTAAACGACTGATTCTTTGGGAGTATATGCAAAAAACCTCGCCCAGCGGCGAGGTTTTTCTTGGAATCATTCTGGAGACAACCGGATTCGAACCGGCGACCTATTGATTGCGAACCAATCGCTCTACCAACTGAGCTATGTCCCCAAGGTTCTGACACTATATCACAGAATATGACCACCGACAAGGGGGCTGTCCGTTCCAAATACCTTTTCAAGGAGCGGCTGGCGGCAAAGACAACCCAAGAGCAACAAGGCTGCCGCCCTATATGCTGCCCTTCCTCTTTGACCACGAGGACTGGAGGTGAGGGAGCTGCTGAAAAGGCGACAGTGGTAAAAAAAGAGCGGTTCAGTGAACGCACCGAACCGCTCCTTATGCAAATCTGCCGCTAGTAAAATTTACTGCTGCTTGGTAAAAACAGAACCATCGTCCAACCAAGCCTTGTCGGAGGCTGAAATCAAGCCTGTTAATTTATTCCCTTCAGGGTCGTCCGTCCACGTGGCCGTGATGGTGAAGAAATTGCCATCTTGGGTAACAGGTGCAGTAACAACTCCAGTTTCCCAAGGTAGGGTTAAAGTCGCATTGTTATTAGCAAAAACGATAGTTAGATTTCCAAGATTTCCCTCCTCATCAACAACCTGTCCTGTCCAAGTACCATCCAAATTAGGCTCGGTGGTGGACACCTTTACGAGAACCAAGTCCCCCATACCTATTTCAGAAAGGGGTAAATCCATTACATCAGTCTCACTGTCCTTCAGTTTCATGGAGAACGCCACCTTTGCCCCACCCATATCTTCAGGAAGGGTGATTTCAGACGTGGTGAGTGTTTTGCCATCGGAAGAGACGGTATAAGTTCCTGAGAATGGTTCAGGCATGTCAGTCCTTTCTGTCCTAAACCCACCATCTGAGGTGACAGTCACAGTTGTAGTCCCATCAGTAGACTTCCACTCTCCCACAAAATTTGAAGGGGCGGGTTTTTGCTCTGGGTCGGAATCATTCTTGCCTGCAACATCTGCGGGAGCTGGCTCTGGGTCGGAATCATGCTTGCAACCAATGGCAATGGATAACGTCAGGGCCATCAAAACGAACAAAGAAACACGTACAAGCTTTTTCATACTCAATTCCTCCTTAGGTACGAAAAGAAAAAAAATAGATAATATCAATATCTTTGTAGGCCTACTTATATAATGATAATATCCATTATATATACTGTCAATATATATTTTAAAAACAGGTATACTGTACATG
>JAGBFT010000018.1 GCA_017936345.1 Spirochaetaceae bacterium | reverse complement strand
TCAATGACGAGAAGTCCCTGACCCGCATTGACATGAGCGAGTACATGGAGAAATTCAGCGTCAGCCGCTTGATTGGTGCGCCTCCCGGCTATGTGGGCTACGACGAGGGCGGCCAGCTCACCGAGGCGGTGCGTCGCAGGCCCTACAGCGTCGTTCTCTTTGACGAGGTGGAGAAGGCCCACCCCGACGTATTCAATGTGCTGCTGCAGGTGCTGGATGACGGCCGCCTCACCGACGGTCAGGGGCGCATTGTGGACTTCAAGAACACCATCATCATCATGACCAGCAACCTGGGCTCCGACCTGATTTTGGAGGCGGACACCGTGGAGAAGATGGGGGAGATTCGTCCCCACATCGATTCCCTGCTGAAGTCAACCTTCCGGCCTGAGTTCCTGAACCGCATCGACGAGACGGTGATGTTCCGCCGCCTGGACAAGGACTGCATCCAGGGCATTGTCCGAAGCCAGCTGCAGCGGGTGGCCCGCCGTCTGGAGGATCGCCGCCTCCACCTTGAGGTGTCCGACGCTGCCGTGGACTTCCTGGCGGAGGTGGGCTATGACCCCTTGTTTGGAGCCAGGCCGGTAAAGCGGGCCATCCAGACCTATCTGGAGAACCCCTTGGCAAAGGAGCTGCTGGCGGGACGGTTTATGGAAGGCAGCGTAGTCCACGTTTCTGCTGTGGAAGGAGAAAGTGGTGGTTTGTTGTTTTCGTAAGAAACCGATTGCTGCTTGATTTTTGCATCAGTGTATAAATTTTGAGAAAAACAAGGGATGTCATTATTTATTTGAATTTTGATTGTCCCTTGTTTTGAAACTTATAGACAAAATATTTACAAACAATTATTATACGAGGATATAGGGTTGAATTGGCTCGATCCATTTTTTAAAAGTTTGAGGTGAGTATGCCAACGTATGAATATGAGTGTGATTCCTGCAAGCATCGTTTTGATGCCGTACAGAAGATGATGGATGAGCCTTTAAAGCATTGTCCTGAATGTGGACAGACTGTTCATCGTGTTTTGAGCGGCGGAATCGGAATTTCTTTTCAAGGTGCCGGGTTTTATGTCAACGATTCCTCCAATGCCTCCCATAGTTGTGGCGGGTCTTGTTCGTCTTGCAAGGGGTAGGAATTAGGTATGAAAAAACAAACAGCACGTTTTTTTTGTGAAAATTGTAACTCAGAAGTTGGTCGTGATGACAAGGTTTGTTCTCGGTGTGGACATTTCTTTGCCTCGGTGCGCTGTCCCCACTGTGGAATGTTAGGAGACCCCTCCCAGTTTAAATCTGGATGTCCCCAGTGTGGTTATGCGATGGATTTATCTGGCTATGGAATTAGCGAAAATTATTCAGTGACCAAATCCAAGAAAAAGAACAAACCCAAGGGGGGCGCTTCAAGAGATGAACCTTTGCCTATTTGGCTCTATGTTGTAACTTCCTTGATACTTGTTGGTGCGGTAATAGGAGTATTTTTTTACATTGCTAATTTTTAAGGATAACCTTCATACTTTGGTAACAAGCCCCCCTGATGGATAATCCTGGGGGCCTCCTTTTATGTTTCTGGAGAACTAAAGCAAAGGCAAGTCAAGGGCATTTGACGAGATGCCCCTAACTCAAGCTCAGAATTAAATCTGGTTTGGTTTCCACTACCTCGCCTTGAATGCTTTTGATTCCTTCACTTGACTTTATTGAACCATCGCTGATTACATCGCCTGTTTTAAGCTCCACAGGGGTATCTGCAATCAAATTGTATTTTTCATCCTCTCTTGCAATAATCTGACCGCTGTACAATGTTCCCTCATAAGGATGGATGAACAAAATCTTTGCTTCACTGGGAGAGCTAGCTGATACATAGCTGCCACGTTCTTCTAATAATTGAACTAATCGTTCCATGTGTTTTTGGCCAACTCCTGTAATACATCCACATATTCCAAGTAAATCTGCCTTTTCAGCCTCTTCCTCATCAAAATTGGGAGGGGTAAGAAGGATAATCCTTGGTTGTTTTTTTAGGCTGCACTTCATGTGCTGAACCATTATCTTCCAGTGACGAGGGTAGTCCACAGCGTTGATTACCACCACATGGGGCTGAATTTCCTCTACGTTATCCAATGCCTTTAGCAACCAGCGATAACAAATTGTATCGTATCCAAGCTGTTCTAGGGTTGACTGGATATTTAGGCTTTCCTGCAATGCATCAGATACAATCAATGCTTTCATTCTGTCCCCAAGTTTTCTACGGTGTAGTCATAAATCTTCCAAACACCATCACGCTGGCGGACGTGATAAGTATAACGCTTCTTTTCATAGAAGGTGTCGTATTTAAACCACTGGGTAGATGTCACTGTTCCCTCTGTCTGGGTGTACACAGTCTTGTCGATGGTAAATCGTTCTGGAATCGCCACAATATCACCATCAATGCGGGATTGCTGCAAGTCTGCCTTGTAGTTTTCCCTCATTCTATCCCGTTCAATGGCACTAGCACTGCGATATTTTCTGCTGCGAACAGGGTCACGCATCAACATTTCCTCCAAATCCATGTACAAGAAGTACTGGTCCCACAAACTTCTCTGGCGGGCAACAATTGTTTGTTCCACAACCTTGTCTGGGGAAATTGCCTCTGGCTGAAGTATTGACATCGTTCCAGGAGTTACAGGAATTATTGAGGAGGAGGCTGCACTTGGTGAAGGTCGTACCTCCAGTGTCATTCTGTTTGAGGTGATAGAGCTAGAGACTCTGGATTTATATAGTTCTGGATAGAAGGTTACTTCCATGTAGTAAACGGCTGGGTCATCAATCTGAACATAATCCTTTAGGTTTTCAGTAAAAGAATATTCCTCGCCAGTTTCCAGGGCAATTTCCCTAAAATAAATGGTTTGCTGGGTCGTTCTTTTTCGAACAAGCTGGTCGGTCTCGGGCAACTCCTTGTTTTTTACCGTAAGAACATTAAAGTCCATACTGAACATCCTGTCGTCTGCCAATTTAAACCGAAGGGTTTCGGGGCCCTTGTTGGCCACTGTTATATGGACGTAAATAGGATTATCCTCAGTTGAGCTGGGATAATACATTGTCTTGTTGTAAAACTGAGCGGTTACTTCAATGTCCTGTGCGTAGGACTGTGCAAAAAGAGCAAAACCCGCTATAATGAGTGCCAGTATGCGTTTCAATTCAGTACTCCAGAATCAGAATTGGTTCCGAGGCAAACTGTATGCAGATGTTCTGTGTACAGTTTTCCCGGCATAGGTTTACTATAGTATCGGACAAATAACATGAATACCTTACATACAAATTCATCTACTAAAGATTTACTTGGGTTTAAGTCCAATCCCTTGCATCCCCTGTTCGCCCATTGGTCCAGTTTGCAGGATGGACTTGCTGAGCTTTTGGCTTCTAATGGAGATGGAGGTTTTCTTCCCATCCAGTTGGAAGGGGTGCAGGGGAGCATGGTTGCCTTTCTTTTGGCAGAATTCTTGGCGGAAAAAAATTCCAGTCCCTGTGTAGTTGTGGTGAGCGGGGAGAGGGAAGCCCAGGAACTTACCCTGGATTTAAAGGCTGCCAACGAGAATATTGATGTGTGGTTTTTACCCTGGTGGGGAATGGTTCCCTATAGAACAGTTCCTCTGGCAGCCCCTGTTTTTGGCCAGCGTTCTGCTACCTTGGCAGCCTTGGCAACTATAGGTGACTGGGAAAAAACAGGGGATAAAATGCCTCCTGTCTTTATCATTACACAGCGGGCACTGCAGACCCCTGTTCCCCCACCAGAGTATATTCGTTCCCTGTTGTTTTCGTTAAAGACTGGAGATAGCTTTGATCCTACCGCATTGGCTGACCGTCTGGTTCAGCAGGGGTATTTACGTGTTCCTAGAGTTACCGTAAGGGGTGAGTTTACCCTTCGTGGTGAGGTTCTTGATGTTTTTATGCCCGGTGACGAGGTAGCACACCGCATTGTCTTTAACTTTGATAAAATTGAGCAAATCAAAACCTTTGACCCGGAAGGTCAGAATTCCTTGGAGGTGGTAGATTCTCTTGTAGTGTATCCCATGAAGGAGGTGATTTGGACAGGGGAATTGGTGGACAAACTTGAAGCTAGGTTGGAGGAAGCTGATTTTCAGCAGGCTAAGGGGACTGCCACCACCTCCTCCTTATCCAATGATACGGGAGATTTTGGATTTGCTTCCCACGAAGGATTTCAACAGGAAAAGCTAAGGCTTTTGGACCAATTGAGAAATCAGAGGGAAAGTGAGGGGGAGGAGCTCTTTTACCAGGAGATTTTTAGTCGACCCTATTCTGTAATGGATTACTTGAATCAGTCCACCCCATTGTTTTATCTTGACTTTGACCGTCTGCTCAATGCCCAGGAAAGCTTTGACCGGGAATATATGGGAATGTACAGAAAGGTTCGTTCCCTTCATCCCGTTCCTCCTCCTGGCCAGATTCTTTTTACCTTCCATCGCTTGGTAGACTTGCATCCACGTCGGATTCTATTCAGAACCCTGCACACCCAGCTTTCCAATGAGGCGGCTGAAATCACTTCCATCAAACTGGAGATGGACCCACCCCGCAGCTTTTTCGGCAACATCCAGTACCTGAAGGAAAGTTTCGCCAACCTTATGGAAGACAATTGGAGGATTTATGTTTACGGCGACAGTGAAAATCAGGCTCTTCGTATCGGAGAGTTGCTGAAGGACTTGGATCAAGAAAATTTACAAATTTTGTCGCAGTCAATTTCTTCAGGATTTGGAATTCCCCAGCTGAAGGTGCTGGTAGTTCAGGAAAACGAGATTTTTGGCCGCCGAAAGCGTATTCCCAAGTCCGTAAAGCAGGTGAAGAGCGCCGTCATCGACACCTTTGTGGAGCTGAATCCCGGGGACTATGTGGTTCACGTGAACTATGGCATTGGTCTTTTCAAGGGAATCGAGCGGGTGAAGGCCGGGGGCAACGAGCGGGATTACATCAAGCTGGAGTATGCCGACGAGGAGTTTGTGTTCATTCCCATTGAGCAGGTGAATCTGGTGCAGCGTTACATCGGAAACGAGGGGGCTGCCCCACGGCTGGACAGGATTGGCTCCAAGAGCTGGGAAAACCGCAAGAACAAGGCCCGCAAGGCAGCTGAGGACATTGCCCAAAAGCTCATCGACCTGTATTCGCGCCGCAAGGCATCCCGTGGTTTTCCCTTTCCCAAGGATGCCGAGTGGCAGACTGCCTTTGAGGCGGCCTTTCCCTACACCGAGACGGAAGACCAGCTGACGGTCAGCGCCGAGGTGAAGGCTGACATGGAGAAGCCACAGCCCATGGACCGGCTGGTGTGCGGCGACGTGGGCTACGGCAAGACGGAGATTGCCATGCGGGCGGCCTTTAAAGCCGTGATGGGAGGCAAGCAGGTGGCCTTCCTGGCTCCCACCACCATCCTTGCTGAGCAACACTATGAGACCTGTGTAGAAAGATTTGAAGGTTTTCCCGTCCGTATAGCCCATATGTCTCGTTTTGTTGGAAAAAAGGAGCAGAAGAAGATTCTGGAAGGTCTGGCAGCTGGCTCAGTTGATGTCCTGGTGGGAACACACCGCATCATCCAGAAGGACGTGGTGTTCAAGGACCTGGGATTGATGATTATAGACGAGGAGCAGCGATTCGGGGTAAAGGACAAGGAGCGGCTGAAGGAGCTGAAGACCAACATCGACAGCCTTGCCATGAGCGCCACCCCCATTCCCCGCACCCTCCACATGAGCCTGCTGAAAATTCGTGACATGAGCCTTTTGACCACGCCGCCCCAGAACCGGCGGGCAATCGAGACGGTGATCGACAGCTACAACGATGACCGGGTGGCGGCGGCCATCCGCAGGGAGGCGGAGCGGGGGGGACAGGTGTTCTACCTCCACAACCGGGT
>JAGBFT010000017.1 GCA_017936345.1 Spirochaetaceae bacterium | reverse complement strand
GGGTTCCCTTGATGGGCTGCTGCATCAGCAGGTTCTTCAGGTTTTCGCTGAAGATGCTGATTCCATGGCTGTCCGCATCATCGCTCTGGTCGCCACGGATTTCCCGCAGGACGGCGGGGGACAGGAGGCGAACCAGTCCGTCCTCGATGGCCTCGCTGTGGTAGCTATTGTTGATGGTGTACTTGTGCTTCAGCACCTCGATGGCTCCGTCCACGTCCACGTCCAGACTCACCTCCAGCTTGCCCTCCCGCTCGCCACGGTTGATGGCCAGGATGCGGTGGGGCTTAATCTGGTTCAGAGCCTCCTCGTAGTCCCAGTACATCTGGTAGACGGAAACCTTGGCCTCTTCCTCGCCACCAATTCCCTTCACCACAATCTTTCCGGTACGCAGGTAGAAGCCCCGCACATCGGCACGGTTCTCGCTGTCCTGGGCGGTACGCTCCGCCAGAATGTCCTGGGCTCCCGCCAGTGCGTCGGCAACAGTTGCCACGGAAAGCTCTGGATTTTCCGTATTCTCCACTACAAATTCGGCGGCCTTGGCCTCCAGTGCGGCCTTGTCCAGCTGGAGCATGGCATCTGCCAAGGGATCCAAGCCCTTTTCAATGGCCACCATTCCTCGTGTCTTCTTCTTCTTCTTGAAGGGAGCCCACAAGTCCTCCAGCTCCGTGAGGGTCTTTGCAGACATGGCAGCTTCATAGAGGGATTCGGTCAGCTTGTTCTGGGCAAAGATGCCCTTCACAATCTCAAGTCGGCGGGTCTCCAGATTTGAATAGCTTTTGAAAAGATGGTCCGAGTCACGAACCTGCACCTCATCCAGTGAGCCGTGGGCTTCCTTGCGGTAGCGGGAGATGAAGGGAATGGTGCAGCCCTCATTCACCAGGGAGATGACGGCGCTTACCTGCTGCATTCGGATTCCTAGCTCGTCGGCAATCCGCTTTATGATGTCCACTTCATTGACCACGAGGGCATCGATGCTTTCTTGTGTAAATTCCATAGAAAAAATTACTCCTGTTTGAGTCTCTTGACTCTACCCGCAAAAAATCGCCCTAAGAGCCAACGGGTAAGGGTCATTTTACTGAAAAAGGGGGATGGAGGGCAAGGGAGGGGCGGGCTGCAAAACAAGGGAATCCTCCTACACTAAAACCCCATCCTTGTCAAGGGCAAAACAGGCAAATTGTACTTTTTGATACTTTTTTAAAAGGGTCAGAAAAAAGAAAAAAAGGTCAAAAAGTGTCAGACCGGCAAAAAAGCCTTTACAGCTGGCGGGTGCGGGGGTAGAATTGAACATGTTGGTCAGGGAAGAAGCTGCGTTTCTTTTCAAGCTGAACAAAAAGGCCCTGGGCTCCACAATCCTGGACAGGCACTCGGATTCGGACATCTCGAATATCACGTCGAATAGAGATGCCATATCGTTACCAAATGATACAATTTATACAACTGCTCCGTCCGATACTGCACTTACCGTCCACGAGATTGAGCATCAAAGCCAGTATCAGAATGGAGATAAGAAGGAGGTATTCGAGACGCTGGTTATCAGCGATGCCGAGGGAAGGGTGCTTTTGACACTGGATGATTTCTCCAAGGTACGGGTTGAGGTGAGCCCACATGGTCGTACCTACGACATCATCATCGGGGACTATCTGTACCAGTAAAAAGCTGCTAGAGCCACGGCATGATGGTGTTCATTGTGCTGTGGCTTGTTTTGGTATGACGGTATTTTCCAAAGGGGTATGGTGTACTACTGAAATCAAGGAGTATGGCATGGTAAAGAAAAGAATTTTTCTGTCATTGTTTTTGTTATGTGTGGTGTCCATACCATCCCTCACTGCAGTAGATATGGCACAATCACATGAGAGAATATGGATTCTGAACGAGTTGGATGAACCCATCAGCATTTACTGTGAGTTCCAATATGAGGGAGACATTGTTTTCCAGGAATATTGGCCTCAATTGTTGGCTGGAAGAGATGTTCTGTGCTACACGCTCTTCGATGGGGGAACATGGGAAAGTTACAAGGCAGGAGCTAGAATTAAATTAATAGATTATACCTCCGATGCGTTACTTATCAGCGAAGAATTTTCCGACACCATGAGGATTCTGCCCGAAATCCCCCTTGAGCAAAAACTCAAGGAACTGTTCAAGACGCTGGTCATCACTGATGCCGAAGGGAAGGTGCTTCTGACGCTGGATGATTTTTCCAAGGCACGGGTTGAAGTGGGGCCAAATGGTCGTACCTACGACATCATCATCGGGCACTATCTGTACCAGTAGAGGGAGCTTCCAATAGCTGTGGCCACGGCATGATGTCAGCTCGTCGTGTCGTGGCTCGTTCTTGCAATCATGGAAAACCTATGATAAAATGAAACATTCTCTTTTGTTGGAGTGTATGAATGAAGAAAAATTTTTTACGTTTAGCTGCTATTGCATCTGTTCTTTTTGTAACAGTACTTGTGTTTTCCTGTGCTAGTACTGAGCCTGTTGAAGAGACCACTCAAGAACCTGTTCAAGAGACTGCATCAACAGAACCAGGTTCTGTGGAACAGGGGACTGCAGAAAATGTTCTTGTTTCTACCAGTTCGTCCGACTGGTCGGAAAATGTATTCGCATCTGCGGATCAGCATGGTTATTTCTTTACCACACCGGAACTTGGACAATTTTCCATGATTGAGGGTGAATTCAAGAAGTCTGGTGGCTATGAACACAGTGGATTTGGCTTTGTTTTTGGTTACACAGCTGATGAAGAAGGCTGGCTGGCCGATTATATGAGATTCGAAATCAATACTGCTGGACAGTTCACTGTCTATGCCTGTCGTGGCAATACCTATGTCGACTTAGTGGAAGCCCACGGTGAGAATACCGCCTACCTTTATGACTCTTCTGCTGTCAGGGGGGGATATGACAGTGTCAACAAACTGAAAATCGAAAGAACTGGAGACAAGGACTATGCCTTGTACATCAATGGTTCCCAGGTTGCCGCCTTTACTGCTCCCAGTGGGTTTGCCAATTCGGATGGTGTAATGGCATTCTTCTCTGTAGGAAAGGCTGACCAGGAGAAATTCCCTGATGAGCCGGTTCGGGTTACCTACCGAATTACTGATTCCACAAGCGCTGCTCTCAACGAAAAATAATTTTGGAGGAAGTGTTTCCTTTTTCTTAGGATAGAGTTTTTTTCAGAAAAAACAAAGCTTTTGGGAGTAGTTTTGTTTTCAAAATACGGTCTCTTTCCCACATTCTATTGGGCTGTGGGATGGAGACCTTTTTTATGGGAGTTTATAGTGACCAAGAATCAGTGGAGTTTTTTTTGCCATTTTAGGAATGATTTTCGACAGCAATGTGACCAATGGAATGCAAGGTTTGCGGAAATTCTAAACCCACTTCAAAGGACTGCTGCAGTAAAGGATACGCCGGAATATTCTGTGGAAACTGGGGTGGTGTACAATCGCTCCTTGGATGATGTAACGGAGGAAGCTGAAATAAGACTCATAGTTATTGGAGATAACCCTGGTAAAGACGAGCAACTACATCGTAACCAGCGGTATCTAGTAGGACAGGCTGGGAAGATTGCTGAGGGGTTCTTTTCTCGTCATCCTGAGTTGGGCATTGACTTTAGAAAAAATACCATTATCCTGAATAAAACTCCTGTTCACACAGCTAAAACGGCTCATCTAAAATATTTGCTAAAAAATGGTAATGATGAGGTGGGCAAGCTTATAAAAGATAGCCAGCTTTGGATGGCAGAACAAACGGCAAGGCTTCACCAAATTCTCTGTGAAGGTGGCAATTCCCAAGAAAGGGGCTTTGGATGTCAGTTATGGCTGGTAGGTTACGCCGAGTTAAAGGGAAGGGGCTTGTTTTTGCAATATCGGGACAAGCTGGCGGATTGCTACAAAAAAAATGATGGGATGAGAAATGCTTGTTGTGAGGAAGTACCACAGTTTCTCCCAGAGTGGAATCAGGTAATGGTGTATCAGCATTTTTCCATGAATCGATTTACCATAGATTTGGATGAGTGTTTAAAAAATGGAAAGATAAGCAGCCAGCTGTCCCTAAAGGAAAAACTGGCTGCTTTGGGGAAAATCCACCGGCAAGAAATCTTTGGATTTTAAATTACAAGTTTATAAAACTCAGCAAGACTCAATAGTATAGCTCACTTTCAAAACAAGTGCCTTCTGGTGTAACACCGGAAACTTGGATTATATCTGGATTGGAGAAGTCTGCCAAAAGCTGGAGCTTGTCTCCTTCCTTTGCCTCATGGGCATAGTTAATGCGAAAATCCTTGATGTCCCTTTGCTGGAGCTCTGGTGGAAGGCAGTCCATGATGTAGGCCCCGTAACGGGCATTGTTCATGTGACCATTGGCGTCAATGTCGCTAAAGTGGATGGTACGTTCGTCTACCACTGTCATGTTGTCCTTTGCAGCAATTTTTCCACAGGGAAGGCAGCAAAAATCTGTAGTGAAGGTGGGGGCTTCCCGCATGGTAAAATCTGATGGACGCATTATTCGACGATTTTGGATGTTAACTACCACCCAAGTGCTATTGCCTGAAACAAGGCTGTTGTTGTCCATGTCAAAAATTTCATAGCGCCGGGTAAGTTGTAGTCCTGTGGGGGCTTCTTCCCAAGTTTTTACCCTAAAGGGCTGGTTTGCCTTGGGAAAACTGTGAATTCTCAGGCTTACACGAGAAACAAGGATGGCTACATTGTTGTCTCTCAGTACACTGTAGGTCATGCCACGTTGGTGGTAGTCTTCCACTGCACTATCGGAGGTAGCCAGCAGCAACTCCACAAGATTTAATCTTTGATAACGGTCACACTGACCAAAATAGGGCTTCATTTCACGAAAAAAAGTATTCCCTTCGTGCCATTGTTCAAATTTCATGGTTACAGTATAGCAGATGTAACCTAATAGTAAAAGAGGGAGTGGGGGCTGGGGTTTTGAGACCGAGTGCTATCTCCTGCTCCTCAACTCCTGATTCCTTTCATGGCCTTTTTTTATGATTTAATAAAATAATCTCGCTTGAAAAGCTGGGATTCCTCAAAATTTTACATAAACTATACAAATCCTTCTCTTTAACTTTACATTCATCCTTTAGATTTCTGGTGAAGGCCTTAGGTTCAGAGAACTTAAAAAGACAGACCTTCTTGAAGGGAGAATCGGATGAAAAAAATCCTTGTATCAATTTGTATTGGTGTTTGTTTGGCAGCCTTGTTTGTAGGTTGTCAGAAGTCAGAAGGAAAAACCACTGTTTCAACAGACGGGTCAACTTCTATGGAAAAGCTCATCGGTGTATTGGGAGAATCTTATGAAATTGAAACCGGAGTTACAGTGAGTTACAATCCCACAGGTTCCAGTGCTGGAATCAATGCGGTTCTAGAGGAACGCTGTGATATTGGGCTTTCCAGTAGAAGTCTAAAGGCAGAGGAACGGGCTCTGGGCTTGGTGGAAACAGTGGTTGCCTACGATGGAATTGCCATCATAGTGCATCCAGAAAACCCTGTAGCGAGCCTCACCCTGGAGCAAATCCAAAGGATTTACACTGGGGAAGTTAAGGACTGGAAAGAGGTGGCTGATTTTTCTGGGGAAATCGTTCTAATTGGACGGGAAGCGGGCAGTGGCACAAGAGATGGGTTTGAGTCAATTACTGGCACTGTTGGAAAATGTGATTATCGCCAGGAATTAACCTCCACGGGTGATGTGATTACCACTGTCTCTCAAAATCCAAATGCCATTGGCTATACTTCTGTGGCTTCTGTAAAGGATTCGGTAAAGGTTGTGGCTGTAAATGAGGTTCTTCCTGCTGAAGCCACCATTAGGGATGGTTCTTACCCAGTTCAGCGACCATTTATGATGATTACAAGGGCCGATACAGCCCTTTCTCCTCTTGCCCAGGAGTTCTTTGACTATGCAATTTCACCAAATGCTGGTTCTGTAATTGCCCTTGCTGGAGTTGTAGCTGCCAACTAAGAGGTTCACAGAAATGAGGAAGAATGATTTGGTGGAAAAAATTGTTCATGGCATCTTTCTGGCTCTGGGATTGCTAACTGTGGTCTGTGTTTTGGTGATTACCTTCTATCTGGTAATTTCTGGACTTCCTGCCATAAAAGAAATAGGTTTGACTAAGTTTCTGTTTGGGCAGAAATGGGTTTCCACAGGAAAGAATCCTTCTTTTGGGATTTTACCCTTTATTTTAACCAGTGTGTACGGCACTGCGGGGGCAATTATTCTAGGAGTTCCAGTGGGCTTCTTTACTGCACTGTACTTGGCTAAGTTTGCCCCCAGGAAGGTAAAACGAGTGGTGGGCTCCTTGGTAAATCTACTGGCAGGAATTCCTTCCGTGGTGTACGGCTTGATGGGTATGTTGATTTTAGTGCCCAGTATTCGGAAGGTTTTTGATGTGCCAGATGGAGCCAGCCTTTTGGCAGCCATTATTGTCTTGTCTGTTATGATTTTACCTTCCATTGTGAAGGTGTCCGTCACCGCATTGGAGGCCGTGCCACAAGAATATGAGCTGGGTTCCTTGGCTCTGGGGGCAAGTGCTGTGGAAACCTGCTTTAGGGTAACAGTCCCTGCCGCAAAAAGTGGAATTGCCGCCTCGGTAGTATTGGGGGTGGGACGAGCCATTGGAGAGGCAATGGCGGTAATTATGGTTTCCGGGAATGCGGCCAATATGCCTTCCTTGTTTGAAAGCGTGCGATTTTTGACAACAGCGGTAGCCAGCGAAATGGCCTATTCCAGCGGACTCCAGCGGGAAGCCTTGTTTTCCATCGCCCTTGTTTTGTTCCTGTTTATTCTGCTGATTAACACCCTGCTGAATCTATTTTTCAAGCCACAAAAGGATAAGAAATGACCTTCAAACGAAAAAGCTACGAAATTGCAATGAAAATCCTCATGATTATTGCGGTAATGACAACTGTCTCCCTGGCCCTGTTCTTGTTAGGCTACGTGTTGGTAAGAGGAATTCCGAACCTTTCGTGGGAATTTCTTTCTACAAAACCAAGTTACCTGACAGGAAGGATTGGTGTTCTCCCAGAAATTTTGAACACAGTTTACATCGTCATTGGAACAATCCTCGTTGTCCTGCCACTAGGTGTTGGTGGCGCAATTTATCTCAACGAGTATGCTGAAAACAAAAAACTAGTGTCCCTCATTGAGTATGCAGCAGAAACCCTTTCAGGCATTCCCTCCATCATCTATGGTTTGGTTGGTATGCTCTTGTTTTCCAATAGCTTTGGAACCAGTCTTTTGGCGGGCTGCCTAACTCTGGCAATTATGAATCTCCCCACCATTTTGAGAACTACCCAAGAAAGCCTTAAAACCGTACCCCAAGCCTATCGGGAAGGAGCCTTTGGTCTAGGGGCTGGCAAGTGGCGGGTCATTAGAACCGTCGTCATTCCCGGCTGTATTGATGGAGTTGTTGCAGGTTGTATCCTGTCCATTGGTAGAATCTTGGGGGAATCTGCCGCCCTTCTGTTTACCGCTGGAATTTCCCACAGCGTCAGCAGCTTTTTTCAGGCTATGGAAAATCCAGGCTCCACTCTGACGGTGGCTCTCTACGTTTACGCAAAGGAACAGGGAGAATTCGGTGTGGCCTTTGCCATTGCCAGCATTCTCATGATTTTAACCTTGATAATCAACGCCGCCACCTCCTTGGTAGGCAAGACAGTTGACAGAAGGAGAAATATATGAAAGGTATAATCCAGGTCTCAGACCTACAGCTTTGGTATGGACAGACAGAAGCATTGAGGGGAATTGATATTTCAATTCCAGAAAATAACATCACTGCCTTGATTGGCCCCTCGGGTTGTGGCAAGTCCACCTTCTTGAAATCTCTGAATCGAATGAACGACTTGATTCCAGAGGTGAGGATTGAGGGGGAGATTTTATATCAAAATCAGAATATTTATGACAAATCTGTGGATGTAAATAGCTTGCGGAAAGAAATCGGGATGGTGTTCCAAAAGCCCAATCCCTTTCCCATGAGCATTTACGATAACATTGCCTACGGGCCTAGAACCCATGGAATAACAAGGAAGTCAGAACTGGATCAAATTGTAGAAGAGTCCCTGAAAGGTGCTGCAATTTGGGATGAGGTAAGGGATAGACTCAAGAAAAATGCCCTGGGACTTTCTGGTGGTCAGCAGCAGCGACTTTGTATTGCCCGAGCCTTGGCAGTGAAACCTAAAATCCTGTTGATGGATGAACCTACCTCTGCTCTGGATCCCATTTCCACCACCAGAATCGAAGAATTGACCTTGGAACTGCGGGAAAAATATACCATCATAATTGTTACGCATAACATGCAGCAGGCTACAAGAATTTCTGACAATACCGCCTTTTTCCTTTCGGGAAACTTGGTGGAATTCAGCAGGACAGAGGACCTGTTCTCCAATCCACAGGATCAAAGAACGGAAGATTACATAACAGGGAGATTTGGTTGATGCGCAATTACTTGGACGAACAGCTTGAGGTATTGAACAAGGAAATGATTGGTATGAATGGTCTCTGTAAGCAGGCTTTGGAAATGGCAGCCAGGGCACTTTTTGAAGGGGACACCACTCTTGCCAAGGAGGTAAAGCCCATTTCCATCGGTATGGACGCAAAGGAAAAGGATATAGAAAACCTCTGCCTTAAGCTTTTGCTTAGACAACAACCTGTGGCAAGGGATTTGCGTCAAATTTCTGCTGCCTTGAAAATGATTACAGATATTGAGAGGATTGGGGACCAGGCGGAGGATATTGCAGATATTATTCTCCAGATGAAAGGATTTACTCCAGACTCCTCTTTCCCCTTGAAGGAAATGGCTGACGCTGTCATCAAAATGGTAAAGGAAGGCATTGAAGCCTATGTGCATGGAAATACAGAATTGGCCCAAAGGGTCATAGACGAGGATGATATTGTTGACCAGTATTTTTACGATATAAAACAGATTCTTATCAATAAAATTGTAGAAAAGCACGGTGAAATTGAAGACACTCCTGACAGCCACTTTATACTTGACCTTTTAATGATAAGCAAGTACTTTGAACGGATAGGGGATCGTGCTACAAATATTGCAGAGTGGGTTATTTTTTCTGTAACGGGAATGCACAAGGAGTCTGAATCGTGATTTGGTGCGTTGAGGATGATACCAGTATTCGGGAAATAGAAATTTATGCTCTAAACTCAGCCGGTTTTCAGACCAGAGGTTTTGACAATGGCATTGATTTCCTGAACCAACTGAAGGTGGAGAAACCTGATTTGGTGTTGCTTGATATTATGCTTCCTCAAATGGATGGTGTTGAAATCCTTTCCAAAATCAAAAGGGACCCGGACCTGAGCTCTATTCCCATTATAATGGCCACGGCAAAGGGGTCTGAAATGGAAAAGGTTCAGAGTCTAAACCTTGGTGCGGACGATTATCTTGTAAAGCCCTTTGGCATGATGGAAATGGTTTCTCGGGTGAAGGCTGTCTTGCGGCGGGTAAATCCTAAAAAAAGAAAGCAAACCCTGCACTGCCAGGGAATATCCATAAACCAGGAGGCCCGCTCTGTTCTTGTAGATGGTATGGAAATCAATCTGACCTTTAAGGAATATGAACTCTTAGCCCTTCTTGTGGCAAATCCCGGTATAGCCTTTACTCGGGAACAACTTTTTAACAAGGTTTGGGGGCTGGAGTACTTTAACGATACCAGAACCCTAGACATTCACATAAAGACCCTGCGGCAAAAGCTTGGTGAATACGGAAACCTCATAGAAACAGTGAGAAGTGTTGGGTATCGACTAAAAAAATGCTGACAAAAAAGATTTTTTATGCGATTTTATCCGTTGCCATTAGTGTCTTGCTCCTGTCTACCTTTATTTTGGGTGGATTTCTCCATCAGTATCTTTTGGACAATCAGAGGAACCAGTTGAAAGCAGATTTGCAGGTACTGGCTGTGACCACTGAGGTGGAGGGGCTGGGGTTTCTGGAAGCCTTCCCAGATTTTGACTACCGTATCACTTGGATTGACTCTTCCGGAAAAGTTCTTTTTGATTCAAAAAAAGATGCTTCTTCCATGGAAAACCACTTGGAACGAAAGGAAGTGCAACAGGCTCTAAGAGACGGTAGTGGCCACAGCCTTAGGTATTCTCAAACCCTGACGGAATCCACCCTTTATGAGGCCAGAAGGCTAGGGGACGGCAGTGTTCTCCGTGTTTCTGTTGTCTATGATTCCCCGCTAAGGGTTTTGATTCAAGCAATTCAGCCCATCCTGATTAGTGTTTTCTTGTTGATGATTGTCTCTGCACTCTTGGCATACAAGCTTTCCAGCAATATCGTGGAACCCCTAAATAAAATTGACCTGGAAAATCCTATGGAAAACACGGTCTATTCAGAATTAACTCCCCTGTTGCAGCGAATTAAGGTGCAGCGTTTTGAACAAAAACTTTTGGAACGGCAACGGCAGGAATTTTCAGCAAATGTATCCCATGAGCTAAAAACCCCTCTACAGTCAATTATGGGAAGTGCAGAATTGATTGAAAATGGAATTGTAAAACCAGAAGATTTGCAGATTTTTGCAGGACGTATTCGAAAAGAGGCCAGCCGACTCCTGGATTTGATTAATGACATTATCCGTATTTCCCAGCTGGACGAGGGATTTCCCCTGGACATGGAAGTCTTTGCTCTGGAAGATGTGACAAGGGAGGTCTTTTTGAGCTTGGAGGGGGTGGCAAAGGCTAAAAATGTTGACCTGCAGCTTATCGGTTCTGGAACAATGACCGGGGTACGACGACTTGTGTATGAAATTATCTACAATCTCTGTGACAATGGCATAAAATACAATGTGGAAAATGGATATGTTTGCGTGTCCATCACAAGGGAATATAATGGGCTGAATCTTACAATCAAGGATTCTGGAATTGGTATTGCACCAGAACATCACGATAGAATATTTGAACGGTTTTATCGGGTGGACAAGAGTCATTCCCGGCAGTCTGGAGGAACAGGTCTAGGGCTCTCCATTGTAAAGCATGCGGTACAATACCATCACGGAATTACTTTTCTGAAAAGTGATGTGGGACAGGGAACAGAAATTTCTATTGTTTTTCCCCTGTAGTTTTACTGACATATTTTTTGTAAAAGTGGTATACTAGATTCAATGAGGAGAATGTATGCCACAAGATAAATTGCCCTTGGGAAAAAATTTCCCCCGGGATAAAACAGAAAAGCAACGTCTGGGCTGGGATAAACTGAGACTCCACGGAAAATTCCGCCGCTACAAGGTGGATGCGTCCAGGGGTGACAGCCTTACCCACTACAGCTTGGGGGATGTGGGTTCTGATGGGGAGTCTGGCTCCACCCAACTGCCACTGCCGGAGGGTGCGGTGCGGGAGGGCATTGAATACCCCACTTATTGGAGTCGTCTTCCCCTTTCCATCCAGCCGAACAACGGGGACCAGCGGCGGGGCTTGTATTCCATCCATGCCATGGGTACCTCCCTGATTTTTCCGTTGAGCCAAAAGGATTTGGAGGTTCGGCAGGAATGCAATATGCGCTGCTGTACCGCAGGGGTGTATATTGCCCTGGAAACCGACAGTCCCACAATCACCTTTTATTTCCGATACCTAAACAGGGGAGAAGTTTCTTTGGATGGTCGCCCCGCCTTGAAGGGGCTGGACAACCGCAGCTTTTCTGGCATCGACATCTACCAGCTGGAAGGTGGACTGCCTGTTTTTAGAAAAAACCTGCGCTCGCCTAGGGGCGTGATGGAAGGTGTCTGGCACTATGAGACTGGATTGCAGGAAGGGCAGGGCAGTGGCAAATTTATTATAACCTTGCCCACCTACAATGGATTTCAGCCTTGGGATTCTAGCTTGAAGGGACTGTTTCAAGAAGATAGTGCCATTAAAAATCCTTCTGGTTTTCTCTTGGAGTTCAGCGCGGCTTCCACCACAAGGGAATTTGAGCCTTTTGGGGAATCCGAAAAAAGGCCGATTCTAATTTATGGTACAAGCATCACCCAGGGTGACGGTGACAATGGCCTGAGACCCGGTGCCACCTATGCTGCTCAAATCATGTGGGCAACGAGACGAGAGGTTGTCAATCTTGGGGTGGCGGGCAGTGCCCAAATGGAATATAAGATGGCAGATTTCCTAGCTCAGATTGAAAGCGAGGTCTTTATTATTGATACAGGCTGGAATCTTACTGCCACTTCTCCAGAAGCTCCCAACTGTACTGCCAATGGAGCGCCAGCCAATATTTCCAACCAAGAAATTGTCAGCCGGATAAAATACATGGTAGAACAGTATCGTCTCCATCATCCTCAAACTCCAATCATCATCTGCCCTAAGTTTTTAAAGGAAGGAGACGGAGCTGGCAACGGGGGAAAATCCAGTATTCCTCCTGTCACCATTGAAATGCCTGCAAATTGGAAGAACCCACAGGGCTACCTTTACTCTCGGGAAGGCTTCCTTTTGCTGAGTGCCTATCTTGAGCTGCAGGCCGCTGGCGTAGAAAAACTATACTGGGCAGAGCAGGGGGTAACCCACGAAAATGGACGTTGGTTAGGGGAGGGCTTGACTGCGGCTAATCTTCATCCGCCAGTGTCAGGTATGACTTCCATTGCGAACTTTGTGCTGGAGGCTCTTTGCCAGGCACTTCCCCACCTTTATGACGGAAAAAAACTTGCAGTTCCTATGGACTGACACTCACAACAATGAAAGGAGATGTAATATGTGTTCAACAGAAAAGATTCGTATCGCCTATGCTGGTTCTGATACCTACAACAAGCTGACTTCTGGCTCCCGATTTTGCAATAGGGTGGAGAATCCCGAGGGAAACCATTCCCAGCGTGGCTTTCTTGGTGGTGCCCTGTACAATGAGAACTGGGAACCTAGCGATGGCTTTTGCTTTAGAGATTTTTCAGCGGAAGGTCTGGTGGTTGGAGATTTGGCTTCAGATAAAACTGAAAGTAAACCACAGGCAAAGAACTCGGGCGGTAGTGAAGGTAGCAAAGACGCTTTGTTTAAAGCTCTTTCTTCTGCCTTGGAGTGGAACCCAGATTTTTTGTTGCTGCAAATAAATCCCCGCTTGGAATCCAATCCCAAAGATTATGGCAGGGTGATGATTGACTTGGCTTGCAAGATAAAACAGGAGCTTCCCCAGTGCCGACTGTATCTTATAAGTCCCCTGCCCGCTGGAATTCCTAGCTGCGGTCCCGTGGTAGAAAGAGGTTGCGAGCTGGCAGGAAGTTTTAATGAGGCCTTGAAGGCTGCCTTCCAAAACGCTGAGCCAGAAAATCTCCGGGGAACCAATTTTGTAGACCTTCTTGCTGCCTTGGATGCCGGGGAATGGCAGGTTCTTTTATCTGGGGCAGGGAATCTTGACTCAGGGCAGGGGAATCCTGAGGCTGGGCAGGTAAAGGCTGCTCAGTGGAAGTTGGCTCAAGCCCTTCTTTTTGGCTTTTTTGAAGAGGCTGAGCAGCTGGTATTTCCAGACAAGGCTCCCTCTAGTCCTGGTGAGGTGGTTTTGGTAAGCCCTGCTGCATCTGGTCAAGGACTGCCCCCATCCTGTGACTCAAGTCAGGGGCTTATTCGTGACCTGCCGGAAGGCTGGTGGACACAACAACTGGAAACAGGCCGCCGTCTGGGTAAAAAATGCCAGCTGATTTTTGTAGGGGACAGTATTACCCACTGGTGGACAATGACTTCCCACATTGATGACACCTACACTGCTGCGGGAATACGGGCCTTCCGGCGCTTCTTTGGTGAATATGAAGACACCACTCTTAATCTGGGGCAGGCCAGCGACACTACTGCCGATGTATTGCTGCGTATTCGGGAGGGAGCCCTGGGAGAAAAGCCTGAAACCTTCAATCCCAAGCTGATTTCTATCCTCATCGGTACCAATAACATTGGAAATCCCAACTTGCAGAACCAGTTCGGTGGCCCAGACAATTCTCGCCAGCTGGCTCAAGGTATCCTGCAGGTGGTACGGGAGGTTAAAAAATACTGTCCTCACTCAAAAATTGTAGTAACAGGAATACTTCCCACTCGTATTCCCTACGATATGACCCGTGCCAAGATGGAATATGCCAATTATCTTGTGAGCAAACAATCAGCTTCCCTGGACTTTAGTTACTTGGATATGAGCCACCACATGACTAATGAGGATGGTTCTACTATTCCAGAATTGTACAATAAGGCGGAATGGGAAGCTGCCCGACTCCATCTCTGTGAGGCTGGTTATGAGCGGTGGGCTGCCCAGTTGGTGAAGTTTTTAGATGACTAGGAAGAGTTGAAAAGTGACCTTGTGACAAGGGCTATTTTAACAGTGAATTTTAGTTTGATTCCTGTAATTTTTCTAATATAGTGAAACTGGAGGAAGGTTTTCTAAACCTTCCTCCAGTTTTTTATCTAGGGTTATAATTTCATCCCCATAAAGTTTATTTCTTGCTAATAAAATACAATCTACGTAATCAAGGTTAAATTCTGCAAAATACTGGAGGGCTAGACGAGTCAGCCTTAAATCTTTAACTACAACTAGGGGGAGAATTTGTAAAATTGTCGTGGAAATTTCTTTTCGATGAAATTGATATACCTTGTTCAAAACATATACAAGTTCTGGGATAACTTCTGGCAAAAGATAACATTCGTTAGTTTGGACAATTTCTCGGGCTAGGGGAGATAATTCTGGGGTGTCTCGTAAAATAAATCGCAAAAGGATATTAGTGTCCACATATTTCATTTTTCATCCTCCATTTCCCTTGCTTGCCTTTCTTCTCTTTCCTTGGCAAGGTTTCCATATTTTTCAACGCAATGCATTGCCCATGCTTCTTCTTCCAGTGACCATTTGGAAGGATCTGCTTTGTGATGAAGCATTCCGTATGTTTTTTCTATAAGGGCAACCTTATCTACAACATATTCATCTAAGAGGGTAATAGAAACCTTTTGGTTTATATCAGCAGGAAAATTATCGTTTAATGGCTTTACACAGGTACCGTCATATACGCCTTCGTACACTAGGGGTGGTGAGGATAGCACGAGGGTGGTGGCAGGACGAGTTTCGTAGATGACTTCCTTGTGACTACTTAGCTGATTTGGGAAATTAGATAAAGGAACATTAGGTCCAGAATTGGCCTCTTGTATAGCATATCGATTTTCTATGAGAACAAGAATATTCACCTGATACAAAGATGCTAGCATCTTCAACTGAGAAACAGATGGTTCTACCTCTCCAGATTCGATTTTAATATAGGTTTGTCGTGAAATTCCTAGATGGTTTGCCACCTGGCTTTGAGACAAAGACTGTTTTTCCCGTAAATACCTAATAGTTTCTTTCATGGTTCCATCCTAGTGACAGTATAACACGGGAAAAACAGACTGTCAAAATTTATTTACATTTGTCTTGTTATGTTTACATTATTGGCGAGGGTAAAGCTTGAGACCAACTAAAAGGCAGCCCTCGATATAGGGAATGTTGTTGTCCTTCAGATAGGCCACCAGCTCGTCATCAAAGGCTCCGGGCTGCAGCACTACAGACTTGAAGGGCTTCTTGCACTCTTTCATCAGCTGCAGTCCCTTTTTTGCATTGATGCACAGGTCTATGATGTCAATGTCACCTTCCGCATCGTTGATTGACTGCAATTCCTTGCCCACGCACTGAACCTTGTAGCCTGCCTCAGTCATGGCCTGCTTAATCTTGTACGCAAATTTTTCTGGGTTGAGAGTGTCACCCACTACCACAAAGGATTTTTGCTCCATAGTCTGTTGTAAATCCATAGCTTCCTCCTAAGAATTCTTGTCCTTTTATAATATCACGGAGATGGGATTTTGTCTGTGAGACGGTTACAAAAACTGGAGCTAGAGAAGGCTTTCATAATGGCCCTTGCAGGCAGCGGTGATGATTACACCGTCAACTTCCTTGTAGACGATTCTATTGAAGTCATCAATCTTCCTCAATCAGGGAATGCTCCACCAGCCGGCCAAATTTCCCTTGAGTGGTTCTGGTTTTCCAGGTACCGTATATTGTTCTCGGAATAAAAGTTGTCTATGGAAACGTCGAAGGGGATTCGTTGCTCACGAAGCATTTTTTTTGCAAAGATTTTGAAGGCGGTGGAAAGGGTGAGTCCCAGCTTTCCGCACAGTGCCTCTAAAGCCACCTTGTCGTCTGTGTCCATCCTGAAATTGACCATTGTCTGGTACATAGGAACCTCCTGCATATAATGTAAAGCAAATGATGTGTTTTATAAAGCGTTGTTGTTACAAAAAAAGCCCCGGCAGGTTTGCCTGCCGAGGCGATAAAACCAAGGAAAATCCTTTCACTTCCCCATTACGGAATCCACCAGTCCCTTGAAATCCAAATCCAGGGCAACAGGAGATGGCTCAAAAATATCGGCAATACAGAAGATTCCATTCCTTTCCACGATAACTCGGGCTGATTCTGTCATCGCTGTGACAGGAGCCGGGCTGTCAAAAAATGTAAAGCTAAAGGGACGACCATTTCTTTGACCGGGAACTGCATCTGAGGGAAGTCTAGGAAAAGTATTGAATGAAGGTGCAAAAGATGTTTGTGCCAAAGCTTGCATATAATCGTCCTAAAATGAAAGTTTTTGTACTCTCCATGATAAGGTTAAAAGGTCTTTGAATCAAGGGGGATTTTCAAGTTTTTCCCAATACGTTGAAATAAAATCAGCTCCTCAAAGTAAGATTATGTTCATTTAGAGTCTCAATCTTCTTGACAAAAAAGTCCATGTTGCTGCCTACAAAGATGGCGCAGTAGGCTGAGACCGCACAGGCAAAAAATGAATAGAAGGTAATATCCAAGGTACTGTTATTCAATGATTTAGAATAAATTAAAAAGAAAAGCATCCCAAAAATCATCGTAATCCCACCAACAATCCATCGTCTCATGGAAATATGTGCAATGGGTTTTCCCGGCTGGTAGTTGGGGTCGATTTTTTTCATCAAAAGGCTTATGGCCTGATTGCTGTCTTCTGTAGGAATGGAAAGCGGTTCCCTGCAAGTTTTTTCTGCCATGGTCATAAGTCTGACCTGGGTGCGGCATTTTTTGCACAGGAGAATGTGGGCAGACACTCTGAGTGGTAGGGCCTCGTGTTTGTCCAATTCCAAAAACCGATTCATTATGTTGGTACAAGTCTGACTCATTTTTGCTCCTACAAAGACTAAAGTCTTTTTTCCAGTTTTTCTTTCAGCATTTTTTTCGCCCGAAAGATATGGGATTTGACGGTGTTCAAAGGTAATCCGGTAACCTCACAAATATCTCCATAAGCCATGTCATAAAAGAAATACATATCAAGACAGACAGCAAAACGCTCCGGCAGCTCTGTAATGGATTCCCTTACTGTTTCTATGGTAAGGCGGCGCATTTGCATTTCCTCAGGGGTGTAGTCTTGATCCCACAAAAGAGTTTCATCTCCCAAGGGAAGGTATTCCTTCCGTCGTTTGATAGAATTAATGGCTGTTGTATATCCAATACGCAACAACCAGGTGGAAAATCGAGATTCACCTCGAAAATCCTTTAGTTTTGTGTAGACCTTAATGAATACATCCTGGACAAAGTCTTCTGTGTCGGCTGAATTCTTAAAGAAACTCATACCCAAGGCCGAAACTCGGCGATGATACCGCTTTACCAGTTCTGCAAAAGCCTGGGAATTTCCCCCGGTAGCGGAACGTACCAGGATTTCCTCCGCTTTTACATCGGCAGCATCCAACACAGTAAAGCTGCTAGTCTTCTCCATCAGCCTTATGGTTTATGGGACAGAATTTGAAGAAAACCAAAAAACTTATTCCAATGGTCATTGGAATCAATCCCCCCAAAACAGGATAGGAAAATCCTTGTACTGCAAGAAAAAGAATGGTTAATACCAGTCCAATTCCTGTAAGCAGCAAACCTGTCAGCAGGGAAAAAAGTTTTAGGTTGAATTGTTTTGGACGATAGGAACCTGTTTTTATCTGTAAAGAAATTTCTCTGTGTCTCCACAATAGATAAAAAAAGACTACCACTCCACCAATAACAATTCCTACAATGGGAATTATGGCGATAATCACCTGGGCTGCAGGAGAAGTTAATGCCGAATTCATTGATACCTCCAGAACATCTGCCCCCTATTGGACACGAAAAGAATAAAAAAGTTGCAATATTTAATCAAAGAAAAGATATTCTTCAAAATAAATAGCGGCAATATTACCAAGAACCAGTTCCTTGTTGATGGCTTCCAACAATTGGGTTTTTACCTGTCCTTCACCCATGGCTCTCAGTTGTGCTGCAGTATGGGTTGAAAAGAACTGAAGAAAAAGATTGTTAAACAAGTCTCGTTTAGAACTTAATTCCTCTTGAAAGGCTGAATCCCGCTCCTCGTAAGAAAACCAGGGCTTTACAATGACAAGAGCTGTAGCTTGGGTTTCTGGATCTGCCATGGTTGAGGCTCGAATTAGACCCAGGTTTTTATATACCCCAAACTCACTGCTATTTTCTGTGGACAAATTGGGTTCTTGCTGGGCCTGAATTGCTTGCTGAATCTGCTGTTCTGGAGTGGGAACAGGCTCTGCAGGATAAAAATTTTGGTCTGTTTGGACACCTAGAACTAAGCCTGTTCCAATAAGAATCGTTAAAGAAATTAAAACACAGATTCCCGCTAGGATGGTATTGAGGGTAACCTTCATGGGTTGCAGTATAGCATAGGAAAACTAAATGTAAAAGGGTAGTGGGAGGCTCTAGTCTTCCCATAGGTAATTGTCTAGTAGTTCTTGTAAGCCACGAGAAGACCCGGGGCGGGCTACAAGGTGAATGGCATTTTCCAGCCACTGCTCCTCCAGAATCATTCCCTGTTGGCGGATTTGGGGTAAAATGTGGGCTTGGTCTAGGGGGAGACGGTAGGTGGCGGCCCCGCCTGCCAGCTCATTGGCGATGGCTTCCATCAGCTGGGGCAGCCCTGCCCCGGTGGTGGCGCTGACCTCTATGGCCTGGGGAAAGCTGGTCTGGAGGGCGGCACGGCGGAGATCCCGCGGCTCCAGCTGGTCGCACTTGTTCAGCACCACCAGCCGCTTGTTGTCCACCGCCCCGATTTCCTCCAGCACCTGGCAGACGGTGTTGTACTGGTCCACAGCGGCAGGATCCGAAGCATCCACCACCACCAGCAGGAGCTGGGCCTGCACCGCCTCCTCCAGGGTTGACTTGAAGGCATCCACCAGGCTGTGGGGCAGGTTGCTGACAAAGCCCACGGTATCCGTCAAAAGCAGGCCCGTTCCGCCGGCAATGGAG
>JAGBFT010000016.1 GCA_017936345.1 Spirochaetaceae bacterium | reverse complement strand
TGCCCGCCTCCTACCAGGCGGCTCCCCAGGCAGGCAAGGCCCTGACGGTGGACAATGGGACGCTGGCGGCGGCTGTGGAGGCGGTGATGAGCCTGCTGGCGGAATAGGCTTAAATCCATTTAGACTTTGTCCATTGAGGAAAGAAAGCGGTGAAAAAAATTGGAAGTAAAAACTTGACCAGAAAGCTAGTAACTGGAATGCAGATAGGTGCAACCACCTTCTCTGCTCTTCTTCTTCTATGCTTGCTGGTAGCCTTTATTCTTCCCTTGATTTTTTCCCTTCTTCCATTATTTCCCCAATGGTCACTAGCTGGGGGAGTGAGAATGCCCGGTGATACATCTCCCCCAGTTTTGTCCCTTATTTTTTCTCCAACAGTACTAAAAATAGCCTCAAGAACCCTTGCTTTGGCCTTCTTTTCTACCTTGTTGGCCCTTTTTGCAGGAATTCCTGCCGCCTTCTTTACCTCTACCCGTAGCTTTCCTGGAAGAAGATTTTTGCTTTCCCTTTCAGCTGTTCCCTTGTGCCTGCCGCCGCTGCTGGTGGCCCTGGGCTATGTCATGTTCTGGGGAATGCAGGGTGTGGCCAATAGTGCTGCAGCTGCTGTACTGGGAACAAATGAACCAGCTTTTACCTTTTTGTATTCTCCTGTAGGTATAGTTCTTGCCCAGGGCTTCTACAACTTTCCCCTGGTGATGAAGACCTGTAGTGACAGCTGGAGTCAACTTCCGACAAACCAAAGGGATGCTGCCCTCTTGCTGGGTGCCAGTCCTTTGCGTGTTTTTAGAACCATCACCTTGGTGCAGCTCTTGCCTGCCATTGCCACTTCCGCCATGGTGGTATTTCTGTATTGTTTTTTTAGCTTTGTTATTGTCCTTGTCTTTGGGGGTGTGGGCGTTACTGTGTTGGAGGTGGAGATTTATCAGGCGGCTCGTTCCCGGCTTAATTTTCCCCTCGCTGCATCCCTTGCCCTGGTAGAAACCCTGCTGGCCTTGCTGGTGGTGGCAGTCTATAGCCTTGTGGAGGGGCGAGGAAAAGAAAACAAGGGGTTGGCATGGGATGAGGCAGGCTTTTCCCTAAAAAAAATAGGAGGTTGGAAGGAAGGAACGGGATTTACCCTCCTTGTCCTTGCTATTGGTCTGTTCTTTTTTCTGCCACTATTGCAGCTCCTTGTGTCTGCCTTTACTGCAAGGCTGGGTTCTCCTCATCAGGGAGGGAATGAAAGCATGGGTAGTTTTTTTTCAAACCTTTCCTTAAAAAACTTTTCCAATCTCTTTTCTCGTCCCAGCTTTTACCTTGCTCTTAAAAATACCCTGATTAGTGCCAGTCTTTCTTCTGTTGTGGCAGTGATTGGAGCCCTGTTTTACAGTCTTTTTTTGAAAGAATGGAGTGACGGTAAATTAGCCAGCAGTTTTTTTGCCAAAAGAGGAGCTTTTATCCGCAAAAACTCCCTGGGACTGGGTCGAATACTGCCCTTGCTTCCCATGGCCGTTTCTTCTGTAGTCCTGGCCATTGGTGCCACCTCCCTTACCACCCTGGGTTTACCGGCTCTTAGGGGCAGCCCATGGATGCTGGTGCTGCTCCAGGCGGCCCTGCACTGGCCCCTTGCCTTCCGCCAGATTTATGGAGCCCTGGATAAAATCCCTGATTCCACTCGGGATGCCGCTAAAATCCTTTCTCCATTCCCCCTTGACAAGGTCTTTAGGGTGTATCTTCCTCTGTGCAGAAAAAAAATTCTTGCCTCCTTGGGATTTTGCTTTGCCCTCGGTTGTGGAGATACCACCCTGCCCTTGGTTTTGGCAATTCCCCGCTTTGAAACCCTAGCCTTGTATACCTATAACCTGGCTGGAGCATATCGATTTTATGAAGCCTGTTGCAGCGGTGTAATACTGGCAATTTTAACCATGCCCATCTTCTTTTTTGGAGAAAAACCTTTGATGTCAAAAAGAAGGAGTTTTTTGAGGAGAACAAATGAACAGCAAGCATGAGTTTTTTTTCCAAGCAAAAAATCTGCGAAAATACTGGAACTCCGTTGAACAATCCTTGGAGATAGATTTTTCCCTTGGTTTGAAGCAAGGAGAAATGGCTGCCCTTCTGGGACCTTCCGGTTGCGGAAAAACCACCGTTTTGCGACTTGTTGCGGGGCTTCTGGAACCGGACACAGTGAAAGATAGGCCAACCATCCTTCAACTGGAGGGACAGGATATCCTTTCTGTTCCTGCGGGAAGACGCCACATTGGTATGGTATTTCAGCAGGCATCCCTTTTCCCCCACCTTCGAACAGACGACAATGTTGCCTATGGATTGCGTTGTCGTGGAATGGAAAAAAAGGAAGCCAGAGCCAAGGCTACAGAACTTTTGGAATCCTTTGGCCTCAGTAATTTTGCCCGGCGTCGTCCAGAATCCCTTTCCGGTGGTGAGGCCCAGCGTGTGTCCCTTGCCCGGACCCTCATTGTTCGTCCCAAGCTCATCCTCTTTGATGAGCCGCTTTCTGCCCTGGATGCACCTTTGCGCCGCCGACTTGCCCAGGATATCTGTCAGATGCAGGAGGAATTCGGTTTCGCCGGCATCTTTGTCACCCACGACCTGGAGGAGGCGCGGCTGGTAGCTGATAGGATTATCACCATGGACAAGGGAAAGGTGGTAGGGATTGAAGACAATGTAAGAAGGGTTCGGTAGGAGTTTATCGTTATAATTTTCCCTTGGAAAAATCTTGCTTTTCAGCTATAGTGGGACTATGATGGAAAAAAAAGCTGCCCTGTTGTTTTTAATTTTATCTTTGGTATTTTTTATTTCTTGTTCCAAGGTTGACACACAGTCAAAAGAAGATGCGGTAGGGGAAACTGTCCCCACTGAACAGATGATTCAAGAGCAAGAGATCCTTGAACGACAGCAAAAAGAATCCCTTGCAATTCAGTCCTATGTACAAGGTCTTGACCCAATTCATCGTTATAGCCAACTTTTTTTGGTAAATCTGGAGGGCAACTTGGATTTTTATCCTGTGGAGTTCCTTCAATGGGAGGAGAAGGAAGAACAACCCCTCGTTCCCGGCGGCTATATTTTCTTTTCATACAATGTGGCAAAGACTCCCCGTGAAGTGGCGGGCTTTACTGCCTCCATCCAAAGTTTTTGTCAAGAGCAGGGGTTTGTCCCCCCCTTGCTCACCGTAGACCAAGAAGGTGGCATGGTTAATCGCTTGAGAGACATCACCTCTTCCTTGCCCTCTGCCCAAAGTGTTGCCCAAACCATGAGTGTAGCTGAGGCACAGCAGCTTTATTTCCTACAGGCAGTCCAAATGAGACAGCTGGGCTTCCACCTCAATCTTGCCCCAGTGGCAGAGGCTACGAGCATTTACAACCAAGAGTTTTTGGACACCCGCAGCTACGGAGACCTTAGTGTTATGGAAGGCTATGTTGCCGCCGCAATCTGTGGTTTTCAGCAAGCAGGGCTTGGAGCCGTTGCAAAGCATTTTCCCGGCAATACCAACGATGATCCCCACACGGGACTTCCAGAAATTCCTTTAAATCAAGAAGAATTGCAGGAACTATATCTTGAACCCTTTCGCCGTATTCTGGAAAAAGGTGAGCCTTGGGGTCTTCTCATGTCCCATGCCCGTACCTCTGCCCATGACCCGGAAAATCCTGCTTGCCTATCCCACTTTTGGGTTACAAAAAAGGTGAGGAAGGATTTTGGCTATCAAGGGCTGATTTTTTCTGATGACATTTTTATGGCAGCCCTGGAAAAAAATGGTTTTCCCCCGGAAAGGGCTGTTGTTATGGCTATAGAAGCTGGGGTTGATGTCATAATGCTTTCTGAAAAGAAATTTGGCTCTGTTTTGAAGCTTCTCCTTAACAAGAGTCAGGAAGACCCGGAGTTTAAATCCTTGTTGGATGCCTCAGTGGAAAGGATACTTTTGGCAAAGGTTAGGGCTGGACTCATGGATTTTCAGGAAGGGGAAAATGGATTGACCCTCGTTTCAGCTTGCGATGAGAATGGTTTTGCTTCCTGGAATGAAAAAGAGTTCCAGGCTTCTTATGCCCAGGGACAGGAACTGTATGCTGCTGCCTTTGGTGATGGTCTATGAGCTTCAATTTACAAAAAAAACTAGATTCTGGTTCTGAATATACAGCTGGTAAAAACAGGTCCCCGCTGGAAAGCTCCGATTCTGGAGCTGTTGCTGTTGGAGAAAGTGTGTTGCAGAGAGATTCCATCATCTATCTTGATGAGGATTTTGCGGTGGTGGTAAAGGAAACAGGAGAGGTTTGCGAAGAGGGGGCTCCCCACTCCCTGTCCAATCGCCTTCGTCCCCTTGTTGAAGAAAGGCTTGGGCACCGGGTTTTCCGCTGCGAATGCGTACACCGCCTTGACCAACCAGTGAGCGGTCTCTGTCTTTTAGGTTTGACTGAGCAGGGCATAAAGCTTTTGTCCCAATGTTTTGCCTCCCGGTCTGTAAAAAAAAGCTACTGCGCCATCACAGAGCGGAGGAGTGCTTCCCTTGTCCAGGAATCCCCACCTGCCGGGGAAGAGCAATGGGTGCAGCTGGACTGTCTTATGACCTTTGATGGTGGCCTCCAAAAGGCCCGGATTGTAAAGGCTGAGGCAGGAGGGAAAAACAATGCTTCCCTTCGATACAAGGTTCTGGGGCAGGGGGAGCGATACGACTTTTTGCTGGTGGAGCCCCTCACTGGTCGTAGCCACCAAATTCGATGTCAGCTTGCGGCTATTGGTCGTCCCATTAAAGGGGATTTGAAGTACGGGGCAAAACGATCCGAAAAAATTGGAGGCATTCGTCTTCATGCCTGGAAACTGGAGTTTAGTCACCCGATGACAGGAGAAAAACTTAGTTTTACCTGTCTGCCACCAAAAATGGACACTTTGTGGCAGGTCTGCACAGAGTTTTTGCACTGAAAAAACTGGATTATTGTGTCGATAATCTTTATATTTGTATAGGTTCGCAGACCTAAGGATAGAAATGAGAAGGAAGAATACTAAAAAAATGACTGCATCAAGTTCTCAAAAGCTACGGGGTAGTGCTGGTTTTGAAGAATATTACGGAGAGCTTTTTGACACTCGTTGGCCTGCCCTAAGAGAAGCATTGTTGCAAGAGGCCTCTCCTGTAGCTTGGCAATCAGAGGAAAAGCTGCCTTCTTACTATCTTGATGCCGCCAGCATTCGTGCCGCTGTAAGCCTTCCCCTTCAGGGTGCTTTCCAGATACTGGATCTTTGCGCCGCCCCTGGTGGAAAAACCCTGGTATTGTCTTCCCTCATGGATGAGGATGCCAGGCTTCTTTCCAACGAACGTTCCAGGGAAAGACTTGTCAGATTGGTTCGTGTGGCAGACCAACACATGAGTGAGTCGGTACGAAAACGGGTATCAATTTGTGGAAAGGACGGGGCTACCTTGTGTCGAAATCCTGCCAACCGCTTTGACAGGATTTTGCAGGATGCTCCCTGTTCTTCCGAGCGCCACGTTTTAACCTCTCCCCGTTATCTGGAGCAGTGGTCACCAGCCAGAATTAAAACCCAGGTTGTGGCCCAGTGGGCCCTATTGTCTTCAGCCTACCGAATGCTGAATCAGGATGGCTATTTGCTCTATGCTACCTGTGCCCTTTCTCCCGAAGAAAATGACAAACTTGTGGCACGATTAGAATCTAAGTTTGAGGGTGTGGAATTCATCCACAATCTTCCCCCGGTTCCAGATTCTGTGTCACGTTTTTGCAAGGAAAGTTTACCAGAGCCAGAAAGAACTGAGCTGGGATTTCATGTTCTTCCAGATAGGGCGGAGGGAAGGGGTCCCTTGTATTTTTCCCTCATACACAAGAAATCAAGGGAGGACGCTGAATAATGGCACAAAAAAAGAAAAGACCAAAGGTAATTTTAAAAAAAAATCAGGTAATCATTCTTGCTTCCACCATCGTGGCAGTTTGTGCCTGTATGCTTACGGTGACAATTCTTACCTCTCCTAAAACTGCCATCAAAGATGAGCCACCTGTTTCCTCAGAAGGCTCTCCGGCAGTCTATGAAAATTCATCCTCAGCAGAGGCCGCCCCATCTTCCGGTGATATTGGAGTTGCCCAGGTGGTGGCTCAATTGGAAGAGGCTGAACGGCGGGCTAGAGAGGCAGAACAGCGGGCAAAGGAAGCGGAAAGGCGGGCCACCAAGGCTGAGTCTGCTGCAGAAATTGCTTCCCAAAAGGCCTCAGAAGCTCTTGCAGCCCAAGAAAGGGCTCTTGAACAGGCTGCTGCAGCAAGGAATTCCCCCTCAAGGGACACTGGTCTTGCCATGGGAAACAAGGAAGCCTCTGCCCCAAAAACTACCACAAGCCCATCTTCACCGGCTGTAAAAAAAGACTACACCATTCCTCCAGCCACTGCCGGAGCTACCCTTGTGTTCGTCTTTGACGATGGCGGCCAAAATCTTTCTGACCTCCAGCACTACTTAAATCTTCCATTCCCTGTTGATATTGCTGTCTTGCCCCAGCTACCCAATTCGGTAGAATCTGCCAAACGGATTCGTTCCTCTGGCCGCCATGAGCTGCTCCTTCATCAGCCTATGCAGGCTATAAATCTTTCCGTCAATCCCGGGCCGGGTGCAATTGCTCCCACCATGACAACCACAGAAATAGAAACCCTCGTCAAGAAAAACTTGGCACAAATCGGCCCTGTTGCAGGGATGAACAACCACGAGGGTTCCCTCATTACAGAGTCAAAGGTTAAAATAGGAAAGGTAATAGAAATTTGTCAGCAACAGGGCATATTCTTTCTGGATTCTCGAACCTCTGCTGCCACCGCCGCTCCCCAAGCTGCCCTGGAATTGGGAGCAAAGATTTGGGAGCGAGACATCTTTCTGGATAACACACAAAACCGCTCGGACATTCTTCTTCAAATAGAACGAGGACTGGCTGTGGCTAATAAAAAAGGATATGCCATAATGATTGGTCACGTTTGGTCAGGAGGTAATCTTGCACAAATTCTTCAGGAATTGTATCCTGTGCTAAAATCGCAAGGCTATTCCTTTTCAACTGTGGGAGGTTTATATGAAAATTTTGGGAATTGAGTCATCCTGTGACGAGACAGCAGCAGCAATTGTGGAGGATGGAAGAACCATCATTAGCAATGTTGTAGCCACCCAAATCCCTTTCCACCAAGAATTCAACGGTGTTGTGCCAGAAATTGCCAGCCGCAAGCATGCTGAATGGATTATGCCTGTGGTACATCAGGCTCTGGGAGAGGCAGGACTTACCCTGGACCAGATAGATGGTATTGCCGCCACCAATCGTCCCGGTTTGATGGGCTCCCTGCTGGTGGGACTTACCTTTGGTAAAGCCTTGGCCTGGTCAAAAAACAAGCCCTTTATTGCAGTGAACCATATGTTGGCCCATCTCTATGCCGCCCATCTTTCTGAGGATATACCCTATCCCTACCTTGGCCTTTTAGTTTCTGGTGGACACTGCATTATTTGCAAGGTAGCAGGCTTTGATGATATTACCGTCCTTGGTACTACCGTAGACGATGCTCCGGGAGAAGCCTTTGACAAGGTTGCCAAGTTCTATAATTTAGGGTATCCAGGTGGGGTTGTTATCGATAGATTGGCTAAAGAAGGAAATCCAAAGGCTGCAAATTTTCCCATTCCCTCGCTGCACAAGGGAGAGCATCGCTATGATGTGTCTTATTCTGGTCTGAAGACTGCTGTAATTAATCAAATTGACCAGTTCTGGAATAAGGATTTTCCTAAAACGCCAGAAAACATTTGTGCAGCCTTTCAAGAAACTGCTGTAAGGATTCTTGTGGGTAGACTCCTCCGGGCAGTGGAGGACACTGGCCTTACAACCATTGTGGCCGGTGGTGGTGTTGCGGCAAATTCCCGCTTACGAGAAATGCTTGCCCAAAAGAAAGAGCTTGCCTGTGTTTTTCCACCATTGAATCTCTGTACAGACAATGGTGCCATGATTGCAGGTCTTGGGTATCAGTATCTAAAGCGAGGGGAAACAAGCCCTTGGAATACAACAGCCTCTGCCCGTATACCTCAGTTCAAAAGAGGGCTGAAGGCAAAATCCTAGTTCATTCTTTCCTATAAAATCCAGGCTCGAAGAAATTTTTTTTAACCTCGATTGAAATTTCTTTATTTAAATTAAACTTGGTTGACAGGTGATTTGTTCTGTTCTAAAATGATAAGGTATGGATTCTTACTCATCTTTTGATCGTATGGTTATTTCTCTTACTCCGGCAGAGCGGGCCTCAATGTTGGAAAAGGTTCAGGCTATTGTTAATCCTGAAAGCCAGTCCCTTGCATCGGTTGAAATGCAAGGTCCAAAAATTGTTCCCGACATAGAGTTGCAGCTAAAGAATGAGTCATTCTTTGTTCGTATCTGGCTGATGATTAAGTCTGTGTTTACAAATACTGATATCAAGACCTTGTACAATGCCCAGATTGTCGTTAAGAAAGGACATAATATTGAAAAAACGGAACCTGGTCTTATTGATATTACAAAGCGAGTATTTTTAAAAGGCTTTTATGACCAGGTTGAACAATTGGCAAGGTGCGCTGATTTTTTTACCGATGGAATTGAAATATATGATGCGGACCAAGGGGGATTTTATGTTTTCCTTTCCTCTTTGATTGCCCCGGAAATAAATGGCAAAATAGCGGAAGAGATGAATCCTTTGACACTTCCGTTTTCTCGGGAGGTTACCAGTGAGCTGCGTCTTTCCATGGTAAGGAATCTTGAATCCACCTTACAGTCCATGCCATCAATTAAGCGGGCTGCCTTGTATAGTGCTGTTTGTAATACAGAATGGATTCGCCAGTTTGTTCACCTTCCCTTTAACCGGATTCTCGCTGCTTTTACTGAGGAAAATGGCCAGTTGGTTTGTCCCTTTGATAGTGTAAAGAATGAAATATCCCAGTTTGCAAAGGTGTTATGCAATGGCAAGACCATCCAATCTGAGGTTCTTGAAGCTTTTTTTGTGCTCTCATACAATTTGATAGAAAGAAACAAGGAAAATTTCAGCGAAAAGACATCAAAATACATGGAGGAAGCGGCTTCCAATATTTCTCTCATAAAGATGTTTATTTCTACGGTTCCTCTGCGATCCCTTGGTTCCGTTGTCTGGTTTGATGCCTTTTGGGTTCCAGACAAGCCAGAGGGTAGTGAAGACTGGTTTGTAAAGTTTAAGTCGGCTTGGAGGAGAAATTTCGACAAGCAGTGGGATCAGTGGATAGCTGCAAGGAAAAAACATATTGCAGAAGACTCTATGCGTCAGGTCTTTGGCTTTAAATCTCTTCCTGTATTACCTTGTCGTCCTTGGAAAAAAATTCTTGGTGGCATTTCTTTCATGTACGACTATGTGATGGGCTTCCTTTCTGCCTTCTACGATGAAGTATATCCAGAATACTCGAAGCTGCTCAAGATTATTATGGTGGAAGGCGTTTTCTATCAAAAGGAAAATCTTATTGAGCTGACAGATGTTTGTTCGGAACTAGATAAACAAAGGGCTGCCTTGAATAAGTTTAAGGCTAGCGTTGCCCCCACTGGAGAGGGAGGCATTATGTTTGAGAATTTAATGAAGGAGAATTTGCTGGATCCACGGGACAAGGCAAAGTTGGATTCTTTATTAAAATCCTTGGAAACAGATGCAGCTCTGATTCTTGCCCAGTGGTGTGCATCGGCACGTACCATAGAGCTCATTATCAAGGGTATTATTACTGGTGCTAGAAATGCCCGTTATGACACCTTGTCCAATCTTTCTTCAATCCAAGGGCAGTACAACGAGAAATTTCGTCATAAGCTTGACGAAATGCAATATGGTTTTGAAAGGGCATTGGAAATCATTAAAGATCTTGAAACAATTCGTTAGGTGAACCAGTGATTATTGATTCAGCCTTTAGTCTTTCCTGTTCTGGTAGGGATGATATTTTATCCCTGCCGTTTTTTTCTGCTGGAAGACCTCTTGTTCAAGATTCTTCCCAGAATTTACATCCCAAGTGTCACCTAACCACAATAAATGCAGGTTCTATGCGTTTCCGTTGGAATGAGGAGAATCCCACACGAAAAAATTTCCTTCTCCAGCAAAATATTATCTCTCCCACGACCGGTGCTGCAACAAGCCCCTCTCCTTTGGCTCCCCCTTCTGGCTACCCTCAGATTTTAGCTTTGAGCCAGAAGCTTTCTGTTCCTGTAGAGTTGATTCACTCCCAAGTGGTGTACGCTATAGAACAGGGAATGGATGGGCTTCCCCAGCTTTTGGCAAGGCGGGGTAGCCATCCGGATGCAATGGATTTGTGGCGAGGTGATGGTTTGATAACAACCAATGGCAATCTCGTTCCTGTGGTAACGGTGGCGGATTGTCTTCCCATCTACCTGTATGACCCAAAAACTGCTTGTAGGGGAGTGGTTCATTCCGGATGGAAGGGCACAGGCATTGTAAGGGAAGCAATTAAATTGGCAGAAAAGGAATTTGGTGCCAGGGCCTTTGATTTTTCTGTAGTAATTGGTCCCCACATTCACTCTTGTTGTTATCAGGTGGAACAGGAAAGACTTGAATTCTTTACCTCTAATTTTGGGAAATCCTGTATACTTCCCCCAAACAATCTCAACCTTGCCCAAGCCAACTGCAATTTGTTGGTGGATTTGGGAGTACCAGAGGACAATATTCTCTGTTGCTCGGATTGTACTTGTTGTGACAGTAGATTTGGTTCTTTTAGAAGACAGGCTTCACATCTACCAGATTCCATGAGCTTGGAGGAAAAACTTAGACATTTTACCACTATGATGGCATTTGTTTGCTAAAATTTTCAATACTCATGGCAACCTGGAATAAAACTTGTCCTTTCACCTCGTATGGAACAAATACGTTTTTTTTGGTATCATGTCCTCTCAGTTTATTTTTAGGATGGTGCTATGGCAGACTTGAAGGAGCAGTGTCGACTTTTAGTGGCAGATGCGTTGAATGCTTTTGGAAAAGAATTGGGAACGGACAATACTGTTACGGCTGAATCTTTGGTAGTAGAAACTCCTCCCAATCCGGAAATGGGAGATATAGGTATCCCCATGTTTCACTTTGCCAAATCTTTTCGGCAATCTCCTGCTGCCATTGCTACAAAAATTGCAGCCTTATTGCAGACACAAGATTCTGCAGCTCGGGTGGGAATCTTTGCGGCGATTGGTCCTTACGTGAATGTTAAACTTAACAAGGCTGCGGCTATTTCTGCTGTCTTGGAAAAAATTACCACACAAGAAAGTGAATATGGTACCTACCAGGAGAATGGTAAAAAGCCCCTCGACGGCCGCCGTGTGATGGTGGAATTTTCCAGCCCAAATACCAATAAGCCCTTGCACCTTGGTCACCTTAGAAACGATGCCCTAGGTGAAAGTATTTCTCGCATTCTCAAGGCCGCAGGTGCAGAGGTTTTTAAGGTAAATATCATTAACAACCGTGGTGTCCATATCTGCAAGTCCATGTTGGCCTATCAGAAATTTCATCAGAAAAAAAATGAGACACCTGAAAGCTTGGGTATTAAAAGTGACCGCTTTGTAGGCGATTGCTACGTTGAATTCGACAAGTGGAACAAGGAGGATTCTTCTGCGGAGAAAATGGCCCAGGACCTTTTGGTCCGGTGGGAGCAGGGGGATCAAGAGGTTCATAAGCTATGGAAACAGATGAACGACTGGGCAATTCAAGGTATTGTACAAACCTACCAGCGGACGGGAGTTTCCTTTGACAAGCTTTACTACGAAAGTGAGACCTATCTCAAGGGTAGGGATGAAATCCTGAAGGGCCTGGAGGATGGAATCTTCTACAAGGAGGAAGATGGTTCTGTTTGGGTTGACCTGGAGGAAATTAATCTAGACAAGAAGGTTTTGTTGAGAAAAGATGGAACTGCCCTCTACATGACCCAGGACATTGGTACCGCAATTTATCGTCACGGTGACTGGCCCTTTAACCAGCTTGTTTACGTTGTAGGAAGCGAGCAGCAGTATCATTTCAAAGTTCTGTTTTATGTATTGAAGAAATTGGGTTACCAGTGGTCAGACCAGCTGTACCATCTATCTTATGGTATGGTAAACCTTCCGGAAGGAAAGATGAAAAGTCGAGAAGGTACTGTAGTTGATGCTGACGACTTAATCGATAGTCTGCGTGACGGTGCCCTGGAAGAAATTTCATCCAAGGGTCGGGAAGAGGCTGTGGGAGACCCTGCTGCCGTTGCAGAAAAGATTGCCCTGGGGGCCCTCCATTACTACCTGCTGAAGGCAACCCCCACCAAGGATATGCTGTTTAATCCCAAGGAATCCCTTTCCTTCAATGGTGATACTGGACCATATCTTCAGTATATGGGAGCAAGAATCTGCTCCATCTTGAGAAAGGCTCAGACCCAGGGTCTTTCTCCCATAGCGCCAAGTGAGGCTGCCGCTCTTTTAACCCATGAAGCTGAATGGGAGTTAGTAAAGGTTCTTGAGCAGTACCCAAAGATTTTGGTAAAGGCTGCACAAAATCTTGACCCATCACAACTAGCAGGTTATCTATATGATGTAGCCAAGGCCTTCAGTCGTTTCTATCACGATTGTCCCACCCTGGCTCTAGCTCAGGAAAATAACCAGTTGGCAGCTGCCAGACTCCTTTTGGCGAACTGTACAAGGCAGGTTCTGGATAATGGACTTGATTTAATTCTTGTTCCCTTCTTGGAAACAATGTAGTTTTGATGCTGGCAGCCCTTGCTTTATTTGGGTTGCCATTATCGGCTTTATTCTCATGGTGTTTAGTTTTATACTTGACTATATTGCATAAAGTTCGATATAATGGGTTTCAATCATTGTAATACGATTTCGGTATGTCCCGTTGGTACCGGAGCGTGGGTGGGATACTTTGTCCCAGATTATAGAAATACAGAGGTAACAGATGTACGCACTTGTTGAGTATAAGGGCAAGCAGTATAAGGCAGAGAAGGATGCCCTGATTCGGGTTGATAAGATTGATGCCGAGAAGGGAACCGAAATCGAAATTGATACCGTTCTTTTGGTAAGCAATGAGGGTTCAGTCAGCGTAGGAGCTCCCTATGTAAAGGGTGCTAAGGTCAAGGCTGTTGTGGAAGATTCCTTCAGGGATAAGAAGGTTATTGTATACAAGTACAAGAGCAAGAAGGATTACCACCGGACTATTGGCCATCGCCAGCAGTACACGACAATTCGTGTACAGGAAATTGTTGGAGCCTAAGGTACTGGCCTAGGATGGTGCAGGTTCGCCTGACTTGTAGCAGGGACGGTTCATTTTGTTCCTGTTGTGGGAAAGGACATGCTGGATATGCTCCCTCTGGCTCTGATATTGTCTGTGCTGCGGCAACGGTCTTGCTGAGAACAGTCTTGCAGGTTTTGTCGGAGGAGTATGGGGCATCGGTTTTAGTGGATACACCTGAGCCGGGAATCTTGGAGTTTTCAGTTCAGGAAGGGATTGATGATAAATCCCGTTTGATATATGCGTCGGATTTTTTGAGGGCAGGGTTTGAATCCTTGCAGAATGAGTTTCCGAAGCATGTAGCTTTTACGGAAATAATTGCTGAATAAAGCGGAGGAATACTATGGGACGTAAGAAGGGTGGTAGCGGTGCAAAGAACGGCCGTGACTCAAATCCTAAATATCTTGGTGTAAAGGTTTACGGTGGAGAGTTTGTTTCTGCCGGCTCAATCTTGGTTCGCCAGCGTGGTACAAGGATTCATCCTGGCCAGAATGTAGGAAGAGGAAAGGATGATACCCTCTTTGCTACAGTTACAGGAACTGTAGTGTATCACGAGCGCAAGGGTCGCAAATTGGCTTCCATTGCACCAGTTGAGGCATAGGTCACAAGAATTTTTGTTGACTGATTACGTACCCGGAGCAGGCTAGCCCTTCTTCGGGTATTTTTTTATAGGTGAGATTGTGATTCAATTTGCAGATGAGGCAGTAATTGAGGTGAGATCTGGGAAGGGGGGCAATGGTTGTGTTGCCTTTCGCCGGGAAAAATATGTTCCCATGGGTGGGCCTGCTGGTGGTGACGGTGGAAAGGGCGGGAGTGTGGTATTCTGTGTTAAAAGAAACCTGCGAACCTTAGCCCATATGCGTTATAAGCAGGTATTTAAAGCCCGCAATGGTGGAGATGGAGAGGGGGCTAATAAATTTGGCAAAAATGGCGAGGATGTAGTTGTTCCCGTGCCCCCCGGAACCTCGATTTTTGACTACGATACAGGGGAGTTGATTCGGGAGTTTACCACAGAAACAGAGGATGAGGTTTTTGTTTTTTTGGAAGGTGGTAACGGAGGCTGGGGAAACACCCACTTTAAGTCCTCCACTAACCAGGCTCCTCGCTACGCACATGAAGGAAAGCCTGGAGAGGTTAGAAAGCTTAGGGTTGAACTAAGTGTTATGGCCGATGTGGGATTGGTTGGTTTTCCAAATGCGGGCAAATCATCTTTGTTGGATTTGTTTACCAATGCCCGGCCAAAAATTGCTCCCTATCCTTTTACCACAAAGATACCCAACCTTGGTGTTCTTCACGCTGATGCGGACAGGGATATTATTATTGCAGATATCCCAGGAATTATTGAGGGAGCTTCCGAAGGTGCTGGCTTGGGAATTCGATTTTTAAAGCATATTTCCCGAACGGCAGGTCTTTTGTTTATGATTGACTGTTCCAACGATGACTGTCTTTCAGCCTACGATACCTTGCAAGCAGAATTGGAGGCATTTTCAGCAGAATTGGCCAAAAAACCGCGCCTTATTCTTTGTAATAAGATGGACACGGAGAGAGCTCCCGAAAGAGCCAAGATAATAGCCGAGGAGATTCATAAAAAGGATTCTCAGCAGGTGGTGATTCCTCTTTCAATCTTTGCCCGAACAGGTTTGGATCAGGTTCGTCGGGAGATACTTGCTCTGGTCCAAAGGATGGAGGCCTCCGGTTATACGAGTCCCACCACCGCAAGGACAATTGCCCCTGAGGAAAATACAGCTAGGTCCGACTTTATGAAAAGTCGCTCTGTTTGTGATGTTGCTCCTATTCAGTACCCTGGAACCGACAACGAGGATAGGGACGAATAAGGTTTGTAATTAAGTTGGAGGAATACAATGAGACTTGCAATGCTTGGAGGAAGTTATAATCCCATTCATGTAGGTCATCTTTTGCTGGCTGATGAGGTTTGTCACCGTTTGGGATATGATAAGATTCTCTTTGTGCCAGTGAATATTCCTCCCCACAAGGAACTTGCTTTAGGGGCAGCTTCTTGGCAACGACTTGATATGATTGAGCTGGCTATTTCTGGCAATCCCCACTTTGTGGTGGAAACTTGTGAGTTGGAGCGAGGGGGAATTTCCTACACCTATGATACCCTGGAATATTTGGGAAAGAAATATGCCAACAAGATGGAGGGAAAATTAGGTCTAATAATGGGCGATGATTTGGTTGATGGCTTTGAAGAATGGGAGCATTATCAACAGTTGCCGGAACTAGCCGATATAATTTTAGCCCGTCGTATTTGCTGGGATGGTTCTGTCAGGAAGGAATTTCCCTATCCCCATATAGAACTTGAAAATGGGATTTTTCCTGTTTCATCCAGTCAAATTAGAAAGGCCAGGGAAACAGACTCTGGTTCATGGCGGTATCTTGTTCCTGAATCAGTTTGCCAGTATATTATACAGAGAAACTTATATGGATGCGCAGCTAACTGAACTTGTACGAAAATATGCCATGACAATGGTATCTCAAAAACGCTATGAACACTCGCTGAGGACGGCAGAAATGGCTGGAAGGCTCTGTGAGATTCATGGTTTGGATCCGGAAAAAGGATATTTTGCAGGTATTGCCCACGATATTTGCAAGGAAATGAAGGCTGATTTAGTTCTTTCCTTGGCTAGACTGGATGGTAAGCCTGTGGAAAAACTTGAGCAAGATAAGCCTAGCTTGCTTCATGGGAGAGCAGCCGCTTCTGTTTTGAAAAAGGATTTTTTCGTAGCTGACGGAGATGTGCTGGAAGCTGTTGGTTTGCATACCTTTGGTGCTCCTCAAATGGGAGACTTGGCAAAGGTTCTGTACGTGGCAGATAAAATTGAGCCTGGACGCCCCCAGGTAACCGAGGAGTACTTGGAGCGCATCTATGCCATGAACTTGGACGAGGCACTTTATTTTGTCTTGAAGGAAAACATTGACTTTTTAAAGGCTAAGGGAAAGAAAATTGCCCCGGCTTCTTTAAAGTTGCTTTCATTTTTGGAGGGATAATGAAAGGTAAATCGACTGGAAGGATGGAAAAAAGCTTAATTTTCTTGTTTCTCGTATTTTTTATTATCATTGTTACTTCTATCATTATTGTTTCCGCACTACAGGTAAATCCTGTAGAAGAGATTATTAAAAATGAAGAACCCATTAAGATTCTTTTTGTTCTTGAGAATGAGGAAAGGGTTCTTTTTACTGACGTTTTTATTTACTATCCTGTGTCAGGGCGAGGTGCTGTATTTAATATTCCAGGAAATACCGGTGCAATTTATAGTAGTCTAGGAAGGGTAGACAGAATTGATGCTGTTTACAAGGAAAAGGGAATCGACGCTTACAGAGAAGAAATTGAAAAACTCTCCGGTCAAAGCATACCTTTTTCTGTGGTCTGCTCTGTGGAGGATTTTGGTACTCTTACTGACTTGTTGGGTGGTCTAAAGATATTTATTCCCTATGAGGTAGATATTGTTTCTCCAAATGGAGAACGGTGGCTTTTACCCTCTGGAGTGAACAATTTGGATGGGGATAAAATTCTCACCTATTTATACTATGAATCACCGGAAGAAACAGATGGAGAGGTTCAAGATAGGTATCAAAATGTAATGATTGCCTTTCTTGCAGCTTTGAATAAAAACTTGGACACCATGTTTCAAGTTGATAATTTTAATGAATACGATGATTTATTCCAAACAAACCTAGAAAAGGACGATTTTAGAATCGTTTTGGAAACTGTTGCACACGTGGATTCAGAAAGACTTGCTCCTAGAAGTATCACTGGTTCTGTGCGTGTTGTTGATGATAAGTCCCTGTTGTTCCCCCACTATGATGGAGAACTTGTAAAGGACTTGTTCAAGCAGACGGTAAGTTCACTTGTATCCGTAGTGGATACGATTTACGATCGAATTTATGTACTTGAAGTTCAAAACGGAACCACTGTACAGGGGCTGGCACGGAATACTTCAATTTTATTGCAGGGCTTTGGATTCGACGTGCTGAGTTCCGTCAATGCCGACAGGAACGACTACGAGGAGACGGTGATTATCAATCATATTGGCAATGATGAGGTTGCCAAAAATTTAGGAGATATAATTAGTTGTAAAAATATAATTACGGAGGAGATTCTGCCGGAGAGTGCTGGAATGGAAGCGGAATCCCGTGTTGACTTTACAATTATTCTTGGAAAGGATTTTGACGGCCGCTATGTGCGGTAAGAGAGGTGAAAATGAAAACTGAGAGAGAAAAGGCTTTGGAAATTGCCCAGTTGATGGAAGATGGAAAGGGACGGGATGTTACGGTAATTGATGTTTCTCAGCTCAATAGCTGGACAGATTACTTTGTCATTGTAACGGTAAATAGCTCTGTTCACTGGAAGGGCTTGTACAAGATTGTAAAGGATTATGTTCGTGACAACGATATGGAAATCCATGTTACAAATAAAAGGACTCCCGACGGTGACGACTGGAATCTGATTGACATTGGAACTGTAGTAGTTCATCTTATGTCTGAAGCTGCTCGAGAGTTCTATGAGTTGGAAAAACTTTGGCACAAGGGAGAGGTGCTGCGGTAAACTGAGCATTTTTAGTCCTTAGAACCATATTTTTATAGCAACCCCAGTGTACCTGTGTTTGTACCCTGGGAGTTTTTTGTAATTCCCCAAAGGATTTTGTCTGTTTGGTTACAGCGGTAAGGGTTTCTTTTGAGAATGAAGTGAATCGTGCTGCTGGAAAGAGTGTGCAGCTGGTACGGGCTGGGCTTTCCTTTGAATGAAAAATTTATAGAATTATGGTGAATAATTATTGACATTATTCTAATCTTATGATATACCCTTGTACATAAAGATTAGCCCGGATGGTGGAATTGGTAGACACGCTAGTTTCAGGTACTAGAGCTCGTAAGGGTGTGCAAGTTCAAGTATTGTTCCGGGCAAAGGCAACTCAGAGATGGGTTGTCTTTTTTTTTATGGTTTGTTCGCCTTTGTTTCCTTGTACCGCTTATTAATGATAAATACCTCTTTCCCGTTGACAGTTTTTTGTCTTAGTAATTATATTTAATCATGGAAGGCTTATATGAAGAAAAAACGAGGTATTGCAAAATATTTTGTAGTTGTTGCCCTTGCCTTTGGTATAGTTTTTGGAGTAAAAATTATTTCCACAAAGGAAACCTTTTCCTACTCAGTTCCCTTGGCAGCAGTTACACTTGCCCAGCCTGTTAGTGGAACAATGGAAGAATCCATCACAATAAATGGACATATAGAAACCCGTTCCATGATACCAGTAATTCCCTTGGTAAGCGGAACCATTGTAGATTATCCTGCCCGAGCTGGAGAAAAGGTAAAAGCGGGGCAAATTCTAGCCCAAATTGACCCGGAACCCTTTCGGCAGCAAGTGTTACAGGCCCAGGCAGCTTATACCGGTTACGAAAGTAGCTTTAAGCGAGTGGAGGCCTTGTATCAGGGAGGAGCTGCAAGCCGTCAGGAATACGATACAGTGAAGGCTCAACGGGATGCAGCAAGGGCTCAGTACGACTTGGCTGTGTTACAGCTTGGATATGCCAGTGTGTCTTCCCCTATAGAAGGAACTGTGTTAACAGCCCCCCTGTCTACCGGGAGTGTTGCGGCAGCCCCCCAGCCAGTTGCTGTGATAGCTGATTTACAGGATTTAGTGGTGCGTCTTCGGGTTCCTGAAAAATATTTTTCTTATTTCTCACAACATAAAGATAGAATACAGGCACAAATCTCTTTACCCCAGTTACAGGATAAAATTGCCTATGGAAAACTTGACACCCTTGCACCCTATATTGACGGGGCTTCCAAAACCTTTGAAGCTGTTTTTAATCTGGAAGAGGGAAGTGAAAACCTTAGTCCTGGTATGTTTGTACGGGTAAAAATTATATTCAGTATAAAAGAAAACGTAGCCCTTCTTCCCATTACTGCCGTTAAAAGCGATGGCACAGCATTCTATTTTGAGGGGGAAAATGCTGGAAATGACGATGAAAAAATCATCGTTACAGGCAACGAATCTATGACAGGGGGTGATGGCATACGGGGAACTGTTGACAGCTTGACTCTTGTGGATTCTCTTTCTGACAATCAGTGGATTGTAGTTCCTGATGAATATAGATACGCAACCTTTGTTGTGGAAGGGCACGAAAAGATTCTTCCAGGTCAATCAGTGGTGGGACATTTTTTGGAACTTGATTGGGAGAATCAATAGTGAGGTTGTCTCATTTTTCTGTTAGTCACCCTGTTATAATTGGAATGCTCCTCATTGTGCTGGGGGTTTTTGGTGTTTTTTCTCTGTCCTCCATCAATGTGGAGTTTATGGGAGATGTTTCAGCTCCATCCATTATAGTAGTTTCCATTTATCCTGGAGCAGACGCAGAGGATGTGGAAGAAGACCTCACCACAGTTTTAGAAGATAATTTTGTTACCTTGCCAGATTTTAAATCCGTATCTAGCTCATCTGCCAATTCTGTCAGCACTGTAGAAATAACCTTTAGAGATGGGGTTGACCCCTACGATAGAATTACTGAGGTACGAGATAGAATCAATAAACTCATGGTGGATTTGCCTTCTGGTTTGCAGGGGACACCGGAAGTTTTTGTTGGTGGAGCTGAAATGCTTCCCATTTTTTCCTTTTCTGTACGTAGTAGCTCTCAAGAAGAAGCTGGTGCTATTACAGACTATATTTATGACACCCTTCGTCCCCGTTTAACAGCCATTAGTGGAGTGTCAAATGTCCAAGTCTCCGGTGACCAGAAATTACAGGTAAATATCAAGCTCAATCTGGAACAGCTGGAGGCTCGTTCAATTTCTGCCCTTGCTGTATACCAGATTCTCCAGTATAGCAATCAATTTCTCCCGGCTGGTACTGCCATTTATGAGGGAGAAGAGGTTGCCATCCGTTATAGAGGGGAATTGACGAGTCTAGAGGATATTCGTCAGCTTCCAGTAGGCAGTACCTCTGATAATGTGGTTATTCGCCTCCAGGATGTAGCTGATATAAGCCTGTCCTATCCACCTCAAGACCACTATGTTACCGACGGATATAATCCCCTGATTCTGGTGGAGGTAATGAAACGGAGCGATGGAAATACCCTGGGAATTGCCTCTGAAATCAAGGAGGTTTTGGCTCAAAGTGAGGAAGAAAGCGGGGGAGCCCTGGAGTATAACATAATCAGCGATGATAGTCGTATTGTTACAGCCTCTATGAAAACTGTAATTATGTCTGGAATTGGTGGAATTATCATGGCAGTTCTTGTAATCTTCCTGTTTTTAGGAAATCTACGGGCAACCATGATTATAGCCCTGTCTATTCCCCTTTCTCTGCTTTTTACCTTCATTGCAATGAAGCTTACAGGGGTTACAGTTAACCTAATGAGTCTTTCTGGTATGGTTGTGGCTCTGGGTATGGTTGTGGACGGCTCCATTGTTATGATTGAGCAGGTGTTCCGCCATTATAACAATCCACGCCATAGAGCCAACCCGGAAGCTGCAATCCTGTTGGGTGCGGATGAGGTCGGGTTATCCATTTTTGCAAGTACTGCAACAACTGTAGTGGTTTTTGTTCCCATAGCAGCCCTGACTGGGGTAGTGGGAATGATTTTAAAGGATGTATCTCTTACCCTCATAATGGCTCTTACAGCCTCATTGTTATCAGCTGTAGTCATTGTGCCATTTTTGATGAAACTCCTGCTAAAACCAGAAAACGCTGGAAACCTCTCCCAGGATAGCGGTAAAGGGCAATCTACCACCAAAAAACAGCCCCTTCTTGCCATGAAAATGGGTGTAGATAGGGTTATGGAATCTATAGAGTCAAAGTATCGAAAAATGCTGGACTGGAGCCTTGCTTCTTGGAGATTTATCATTTTCCTGGCTATAGTTGTATTGGCAGCCACCATTTTGGTACTTGGTTCTCTTGGATTAGCCTTTATTCCCTCCACCGACAATAGCGATTATTATATAAATCTAAAATTTCCTGGTGGCTATCCCCTTGAAAAAACAAATTCACAAATGGAGAGGGTGGCAGATTTATTGTACGAAACGGTGCCGGAAATCCAGAATGCAGTTTTCTTTGTGGGGTTGTCAGAATCTGTGGGTACTAATCAAGGTGTCAGTAATGAGGGATATATTCACGTGGTTCTAGTTCCCGTGGCAGAAAGAAATCGTTCTATACATGAAATAATTTTACAGTGCCAGCAGATAATTTCTGGCTCAATTCCTGGAGTCAGTGCAAAGGTTTCAAATGGTGGCTTTGATAAATTGCTGGGTTACGTTTCCGACGGTGGTGGTTATGGCCTTACCTTTGTGGGTGAAGATATCAATACCCTCCACGCCACAGCTTCCTCCTATGCCGATTATCTCCAGCAGGATAGGGAGGTTGTGAGTGTAGAAATGGACACTAATTTTGATACCAATTCCTTGACCATAGATATTGTCCATGAATATATGAGTTCCTTGGGAATTACAAGTTATGAGGCAGGGATTACTAGTGCCATTTTATTCCAAGGAATGGATATAGGTCGGTTTAGATCCGGTGATGACAGGTATAATATTCGTCTTTATTCCGATAAGACAGATGCAGCTATTACCCTGGATGACTTTAACTCCATCAAAATTATTTCTTCTGCAGGAATTCCTGTTTCCCTTTCAAATATCAGTGAAATACAGCGTGAGCAAAGTATCTCCCAAATTAACCATACAAACCGTGCAAAAACAATAACAGTGTCTGCCACCCTTGTATCTGAAAATACAGCTGGAGTAGATAGCAGGACACAGCAATGGTTAAGGGAAAATCCCATGTCACCAGGAATTTCAACCCAGGCTGGCGGTGTTGCAGAGTTGATAGGAGACTCCCTCCCTGCCATCATTACAGCCCTGGCCATTGCTTGGTTTTTAGTTTATACCGTAATGGTGCTGCAATTCCAACGATTCCGCCAGCCACTGATTGTTATGGCTACTATACCCTTTTGTCTCATAGGTGTTGTGTTGGGGCTTTTAATGTTTGGCTCCAGCATGAGTCTGGTAGCCCTGCTAGGTGTTATTTCCTTGGGAGGAGTTGTTGTGAACAATGGAATTATTCTGGTGGACTATATCAACTTATTGCGCAAACGTTCTGTGTCAAAGCTTGATGGCGAAGATAGCTCAAAGGAAGGGGTTGAAACAGAAGAAGAGCTCCGCCATTGTGTCGTTAGAGGCTCTGCCAGTCGCCTTCGTCCAATTTTTATGACAACCCTTACTACCATGCTGGGTGTTGTGCCAATGGCTCTTGCCAAGGGCGAAGGCTCTGAAATCTATGCACCCCTAGGTCAGGCTATTGCAGGAGGCTTGCTTACCTCCACCTTGATTACCCTGTTTATTATTCCGGTTTTGTATTATGTTACGGAATTGCGTGTGCTGACAAAAAAGAAGAAAAAAAGAGCCGCATCCTCCTGCATGGTGATTTTTATTCCCCTCTTATTTCTTTTGATTCCCCAGATCGGTTTTGCCCAAAATAATTCTGGGACTGAAGATGGTGCACCAATGGATGGTGGGGGAAGCCAGAGTGACCCTTCTCAGAATCTTGCTCAGGAAGTCCCTCAAGTAAATCCTCAGGCGGTTGCCTTGGAGAAACTTCCAGTACCGGAGACTTCTCCCCATTCTTTTAGCGACTTGCTGCTTGCCTTGGAATTAAACAATTTGGATTTAAAACAGGCTCGTGAAAACCTCATCCAGGCTCAGCTGGATACAAAGGATGCCAGGGCGGGCTATCATCCCACTATTGACCTGACTCTGGCAGGCAGCTACACGGCTAATCCCCTCATTAAGGAAATCTCCTTGTCTAGGGGTGAATTTGGTTCTATTCCCATAATTAATCCCGCCACCAGTTCTCTAATATCGGTTCCCATTCCGAACGAAGATTTAAAGGTTTTTGATGGAATGCCTAGACTTGGTTATAGCTTTCAGCTTGATTTACAACAACCAGTCTTTACCTGGGGAAAAATTACCAACAGTGTAAGGATTTATTCCGCAGTGGAAGAGGTACGGCAGCTGGAGCTTTCATCCATAAAAAAACAAAGGCAGGCTTCCTTAAAAGCACAAGTTTTAGCCCTTGTATATCTTTCCCAGATAGAAGAATTATTGCTTCAACAGGAAAATTATACCCAGGAATTGGTAAATCTCACGGTGGCAGCCCACCAGCAAGGAGTCCTTCTGGAGCAGGATGTGCTGGAGGCAAAAACCCAACAAGCCCTTGTTCCCCTGAGTTTTGAGCAAGTCAGCCACAATAAAAACCTTGTTCTCCAAGACCTGCGGGAATTAACAGGGCTGCCACAGCTTGAAGTTTCTCAAATACTCCATCTCCCAGAAATTGCAGGCTTTCAGGAAGACTTTATGATTTTAGCCCAGCAAGATTCTTCCACCCTAGAAAACCTCGCCCTAAATCCAGCCCAAGAATCCCTTGCCATTTTAGAAAAACTCTACGATGTGGCAGAGTACAGCAAAAGGCTTGCCTCTGGAAATATTTATGGCAAGCCAGATATTGCCTTGCAGGTGACCTTTGGTTTTAATGGAGACATGGAAAAACTATTCAAAGGGGAGGGTGAGGTCAAATCAGACTTGGTAGCCAACATTTCTCTGGGGTTAAAAACTACCATATGGGATGGGGGAAAAAAAATAAACCAGTTAAAACGTAGTGCATCCCAGTTGAAGAGTGCAGAACTTGATATTGAACAGGCCCGTTCCTCCATCAAACTGGAGCTTTCCCGCCAAATCAATGCAATGACGATGGCTCGGTTAAAAATTCATTATCAGCAGCTAAAGATTCAGACGGCTCAGTCCCAGGTTGCCCAAAAAAAGCAGCTTGTTGCCTCTGGCTATGGTTCCCGACGTGAGGTGCTGCAAGCTGAAATAGAAAGCATTAATGAAAAAATTGTACTTTTGGAAGAGCAGATAAATTTTTCTACCGCGGCTTGCACCGTTGAGGTTATGACTCAGACAAGTCCCTTGTAAAATCCTATCAAATGGTAATTTTCCAACAGCGGTGAATTTTTTGGTTTCTAAAATCTTCCGGAATGGTGGAGGGGGTAATATCTTTTACTCCTAGTTCACAGGAGACTTGATTATTTGGTAGTCTTAGTAAGTTTTCATCAAAATGCAGCTGCCGGCTATTGGTAGAAAAATACAGGGTTCCCCCAGGGTTCAGGTGACCCAAACAAGCATTTACCAACTTGTGCCAGTCCCGATTTATATCCAGGGTATCCCTAGTTTTTTTTGAATTTGAGAAAGTAGGGGGATCCAGCACAACCAAATCCCATTTATCCCTTGTTTCTCGTAAAAATTCAGCCACATCGCTGCGAATAAACCGATACCTTTCCCTGTCTGCAAATCCGTTCAAGGTAAAATTCCTTTCTCCCCACGCAAGATAGGTATTGGACAAATCCACTGAATCTACCTTTTGGGCCCCTCCAGCAGCGGCATATACTGAAAAAGATGCTGTGTAACAAAAAAGATTAAGCACTGCCTTTCCATTCGCTTCATTTTCAACAATCTTACGCAAGGGACGGTGATCCATAAAAAGCCCTGTATCAAGATAGTTGCTTAAATTAACAAAAAATCTATGGTTCTGTTCTTGTACAATACCAGTAATAGAATCTCTGGTTTCTTGTTTTTCGTATTGGTCCGTACCCCTTTGTCTCATACGGGTTTTTGATACAGCCCTATTTTCGGGTATTCCCACTACCTGAGTTGCAACCTGCGTCATAGCCTCCAGCCAACTCATCTCTTCCTTTTCATCCCGTTCGTAGGGGCGCTGATACAGGTACACTCGTAGATAGGTTTCAAAATCACCCTGAGAATTGTCATTCTGTAGATTAAAAACATCAATGGCCAAGGGAATCTCTGGAATATCCTTGTCATAGAGACGATAGCATCCTACACCATTGCGACGAGCCCATTTTCTCAGGTGCTGAAAACGCTTTGCAAGACGATTCCTCAACAACTGAGCCTGATACGCTGTCTTTTCAAGGGAAGAACTGGAGACCATAGGTTGTTGGTTCATTCTTTTACAGGCTTCTCCCTCTCACTATCCATCATAACACAGAGCATTGCATAGCCAGAGGTTAAATCTTCTTGCTGGCAGACAACATCATCAGGAAGCTTTAGCTTTGCATTGGTGAAGTTCCAGATAGCCTTGATTCCAACCTTTACAATGAGGTCTGCTGTCTCTTGTGCACAAATTGAAGGAACCGTCAAAATAGCCAAGGAAACCTCCTCGGCATTCACTCTCCTGTCCATTTCATCGATGGAAAAAACTGGTACATCATGAATTTCTCGTCCAATCTTATCCGGGTCTTTGTCAAAGGCTGCCACAAAGTCCAGTCCATGATACTGAAACTCTGCATACCCTGTTAAGGCTGTAGCCAAATTTCCTGCTCCAACTAGAATAGCTTTTTTTGCACTATCCCAGCTTAAAAAGTGTTCTATGGCGGAAATGAGGGGAGCTACAGGATATCCTCGTTTCGGTTTTCCAATAATACCTGTAATTGCCAGGTCTTTTCTCACCTGAATGGGCTCAAGATTAAGCTCCTGTGCAATTACTGTTCCAGAAATAAACTCATACCCTTCGGATCGAACTTGCTTGATGAGGTGAAGATAAGAAGGTAAACGTCGAATTGACGGTGTTGCAGGAATCTTTTGCTTTGCCATAGTTCCAGTATAAATCACATTGGATTTTTTGTGAAGTTTTTTATTGTCAAAACAATCCAATAATTGTATCATGTTTTATATGAGGATTTTTTTTAGATATTTTCTCTCCCTTCTTTTCATTCTTTCATGTGCTTCCAGTTTATTTTCCATGCCTTTTTTTCTCCAGGATTGGTTTATTCCTGAAACCTTTGAGCTGAGGATTCCTACCAGCAAAAATGAGTTCTCCTACTCAGAAATAGCTCTGCTCAGCAGAAACTGCAAGAACGTCAAGTATGGAAACGGTTACAATTTAATCCTCATCATCGATGAAAAATCTCCAGCAGGGATTCCCCAGTGGTTTGTTTCTCAAGGAATGACCGTGGATGCCACCAAGGACAAGTGGCTCAGGGCTCTGTCTGATTCTGAAATCTTTACTGTCCACGAGTCATGGAAGGCTTATGAGAAGGTGCGAGGGAAAAGCTCTGTTTCTGTGGTGGAGTTTTATCCGGTGCTTTATGGTGTCTGGAAGGAAAATCCCACCGTACAGCTGTCGGTTACCTTTACGCCCGACAATAAATTTCACCTTTTTTCCCTAGAATGGAGGAATGATGAGATTATAGTTGACCCTGTTGCCAGATATGAGGCTCAAAAGGATACAATCAGATGGGCAAAGCTTCCCCATGTGGAGAAGTATGCCTGTGCCTTTTCTTCCAATTTATTGAATATCAACAAATTGACCATCGATCAGTTCAATCCCAAGGTTTGGGATGGTGATAACAAGTCTATGGATATCCTAAAAAATTCCTGGGGTATTGAAAGCCGGGATGACTTGTTGTGGCATCTCCAGGACCTGTCCCAGGGCGGTCAGGCCGGGAGTTTCAACAAGCTCCGATCGCTTTTTGTTGACTATCCAGCTATGGACTGTATGGCTATTGCCTGTAAGCAGGGGTTGACGGTATTGGAGACAAACCGTCTGTTTTTTGTTGAGGCTATGGCTCCAAAACTTGGTGAGCAGGGCTTGCTTGCTTGGGATGAGGGGAGGAGTCTCAACTTGATTCGATGGTCCTTGGCGGCAGGGTATATCACCCATCAGGAGGCGCTGGAGCTGGCAGCTCCCTATGTGGAAAAAATTGAAAGTTCCTATTCTAGCTGGGAGGATTATATGTCCCACTATATCATTGGCCGTGGATTTATGGGACTGAATGAAAACACCTATGGCACCCTGCAGCGGGAGGCATTGGACTCAGCCCAAAGTGTAGATAACTTTATGTGTGTCAGCGTTCTTCCCATGAAGGGGAAGGCTACAAATACAAATCCAGTTCTTTCCTTCACCGATACAGCCTATATTCCCTCCGATGAGGCCATTGAATGGGAGCCTGTCATGGCAGTGAACGCAAAGGAGAACCCAACTGAAAAAGACTTGGAAACAGCCCGCAGCCTTGTGGAAAGGTATCCGAATCACGCCGGCATTGGACTGATGTATCTGGAAATGTTGTATATGCAGCAAAAATACCAAAAAGCCTATACCTTTCAGGCTGAGTATGAGGCAAATATAAAAAAGCTGCCCGCTACCAGCAGAATCTGGGAGGATTTTTATGTTATACAAATGATTTTGTCCTTCCATTTTGGCAATCTGGATAAAGTCTTGGAGTCCTACAGTGGTCTTCCCCTTCAGTTGCAACAGAATGGAACCTTCCTGTATTTTCGTGGCATGGCCTATGCAAATAAAATCGGTACTTCTCCTGATTACGAGGTGAACAGGCAGTATGCAATGGAAGCCCTTTCCGCTCTTGTAGGGGCGGAGGAAAGTGGCTTTGAGCTTCCAGAGGGAATCAAGGAGTGGATACAGCAAATTACAGGAGTTGTTTATGACTAAAAGGTGTGTTTTCCTTTGCATTGTAGCCTTTGTGTGCTCTTTGGGTTTTTCCCAGACAATCTTGGAGCCAGCTATCTTGGAGAAGGTTCAGAATGCGGTGTTTGAGGTGGTGGTGGAAAAACCATCCGAGGGAAGTCTGGTGTATGAAAAGGAACTGCCCCTGTATCGTATTGCCTTTGCCATCCGTAATGACAGGTACCATCCTTTGGGAACAGCTTTTTTGGTGGATTCCGCTCATACCGGCACTAATGCCCATGAGTTTTATTCTGCAGCCCACGTATTCAATCTGTATGGAGATACCTTGTATGGCAACTTTTATTTACGAGACAGGGATGGTAAGCTGTATCCCATAGACAAAATTACTGGTTTTTCCACCGATAGGGACTATATATCCTTTACCGTAAAAGACTTTAAGATGCCTGCAACAGGTGGGCTGCAGGTACAGGATTCCATCAAACTGAATTCCCAGGTATTTTCCGTAGGGAATGCCCTGGGTGAGGGAATTGTCATCAGAAACGGTATTCTCACCAGCCAAACCTACGAGAATGAGAATGGCGAGTGGAAGTGGCTTCGTTTTTCCGCTGCCGCCAGTCCAGGGAATTCTGGTGGTCCCCTGGTTGACTCCAATGGTATGGTTCTGGGAATTATCACCATGAAAAGTGAGAATGAGAATCTGAACTATGCCCTTGCCTTTGCCGACACCCAAAAGCTTCCTGCCGGCACTGGCTCCATGAAGCAAACATTCTACTACAACTTGCCAAATATTTTCTCCGAAAGGTTTTACCATAAGTTTTCCTATCAGGTGCCATTGCCACTTCCTATTGATGAGGTAAAAAGGAAGTTGACAGCGGAATTCAAATCTTATACAGAACAAATTGTGTCCAGTCTTAAAAAACAGTTTTCTCCTGACGGGAAGCAGGGAATGACCACTGGATTGGGCAGGGTGGAACGGCAGATAAATGATTTCCTTCCCAATTTTCCCTTTACACTGTACTTGAGCGATACCGGGCTATGGCAATTTGGAACGCCAGGTTCTCTGGCAGAACAGGAGCTGGAGGGAAATGGCTCTGTAACAATTGGCAGCATGATGGGATTGACCATGGGAATGATTGTGAAGCCAGACAATGTTAGCCTGGAGTCCTTATTCCTGAATCCTGAGCGATATATGGAATATTTGCTTGCTGCAAAAAAAATTACCCGGAACATAGGTTCCGAATCCATCGGTATTGAATCCTTTGGGAAGCCTGTAGAGACGAGCCTTCACCAGGATATGTTTCAACGAACCTGGCAGGTGAATTATTATCAGCTTCCCTTTGCGGATGCCATGGTCTTGTCCTATGCCTTGCCGCTTCCTAGTGGACTGTATGTAATGTACGGCTTGGCTTCCACTGCAAGCATTCTTAATGGATTCACCCAGGATCTCGCCTATCTTACGGATTTTGTCCTTGCCGGCTATGTCGGCACCCTTGAACAGTGGCAGGAATTCCTTTCATTGCCGGAAGATGTCTGTGGAAAGAGACCAGCCGTATTGCAGAATCTTGAAATAGAGCGGCTTGGCGATGATACAAGAATTTTTAATGGAACGATGGGGTTTACCCTTTCTGACTCATTGTTCAAGGTTGACGATAAAACCACCATCTCTCTTTCTTTGGGATATCGTTCCAAGGCGGAAGGGCTGGAGCTTGAAAATCGTTCCATAGGAATTTATTCCGATGTGACAAAGGGAGACTATAAGTACCTTGTATTGAGTCGCAAGTTGGCACCCAGCTCCGAGGGGCAGAGGGAGACATTGCAAGCTTGGGAGCAAAAGCGGGACAAGGTGGCTCCCTACGACGGTATTCCCTATGATTACAGGACCTTTACCTATATAGATAAGGTTTTGTATCCCAAGGGAGTTACCTTCCAGAATCGGAATGAGGCTACACATGTCTACGTGCTTTCCTGTGAGCTGCAGGGAACGGGGAGAGGTGACGAAATGCAGCTGTTTTTGCAAGGGGTGGAGAATTCCTTGTTGGGAGTCGAGTAAGTTGCTTTGATGTCTTGCTTTTATTTTTGTAGAAGGATATATTTAAATAAGAAATACATAAGAACATACTTATAGTTTTGGAGGTATATAATGCTTAATCCTAAGATTGTATCATTGCTTACCAAACAGGTGAACAATGAGTTTTTCTCCGCCTATCTTTACCTTGATTTTGCAAATTACTATGAACACAAGGGCTTAAAAGGATTTGCCAACTGGTTTAAGATTCAAGCTCAGGAAGAACGTGACCATGGTATGTTGATGTATCAGTATTTACACAACAATAATGAGTATGTTGAGCTGGATACTATTTCTCGTCCCAACAAGACCTACGAAAAGCTGGATGACCCATTGCGCTTTGCCCTTGCCCATGAATGTGGTGTAACTGCTACCATCAACGAAATTTATGCTGCGGCAGAGGAAGTAAAAGACTATCGTACTATGCAGTTCTTGGACTGGTTTGTTAAAGAGCAGGGTGAGGAAGAAGCCAATACCCATGAATTAATCTCCAAGATGGAGCTCTTTGGTGGTGATTCCCGTTCCCTCTATCTTTTAGATGCCGATTTGGGTAGCCGTACCTATACCGCACCTAGTTTAACCTTGTAATTTTTTTCCTTGCAAGACCGGTACTAGCGGATGTCTTTTAGTGCCGGTTTTTTATTTTAAAAAATACCTGAATCCCATACTCATTCTTCCAAAGCCAGCCTTTTGCAGTTTCTTGATAAAATCCCCTTTCCCGTTCTGCACAAGATGAAGCCCACCGCCAAGTTCAGCCAGAAATGCAACTGTTTTTTTCAGTCTGATATTTACTCCGGCTCCTCCGCCAATTTCCCAGTAATAGGGGCTTGCAAAAAGAAATTTTGTTTGTCGATTTTTATCAAAGGACATAAATCCAAAGCTTGCAAAAAAGAAGCCATATCGAGAAGATGTAATCTCATTTTGATAAAAATCAGTCTGTCCAAAGGTTATTTTTTCCATCAAGCCTAGCTGGTATAGATTTGACTCATCGTCAAAAATCTTGCTGCCGGTAATGGACGTCAGGCTTTTTATTTGAAAGTCATTTTTTCTATAGAGACTAAAACCTACTTCCAGATTTACGGTTGTTTTAATAGAATCAATACTGCTAAAAATTCCGTATGAGAAAAAATCACCTTCAATCTGTTTTTTTTGTGATAAAATCTCATTATTGGAATTTGCAAAAATTAAACCCCAAGAAAAGAGCAGCATGGTTAAAATATGCAATCTGTACCTCATAAATCTCCCTGTCTGTTATTTTATAAGTTGTTCCGATACTATATATGATATTACTTCTTTATATTGGTTTTCCATTGAGTATTACCTTTGTTTTTGCTATAATCGCCTTGTAGGAGGAGGTTTCCATGAAAAGAATTGTTTTTATTTTGATTTCTTTCTCCTTTGCCGTTTTGCTGGTCTCCTGTGATTTTTTTGCCGAGCCGGTATATCGTGTATCAAGGGATATTTCAAGTCAAATTGAGTCCATGTCAACAAATGACTTGGTTGGCAGTGTTGACAAGTTTGCTTCAGACCCTGAAAAGACTGCTGACGTCTTAAATGAATTAAGCGGTCGTAACCAAGAAGAAATTGCCAGTCTTTCCCGTGGAGATAAGGAAAAGGTTTTGGAGGCTGGTATTGGGGCCATTCTTCCCACTTCCCAGTTGGGTGGTGTGGTGGATACTGTTATGGAAGACAAGGAAAATGCGGATTACAACAAGGTTGTAGAAACCCTTTGCAATGGTTCTCCAGATGTAAATACAAAGGTTTTGGAGACCATCCTCAAGGATGATGAGGTGCTTGCCAATGCGGATGCTTCAACTCTTACCCTGTCCACTGCCAGTCTCATTGTGGCTACAATAAAGGATGAGTCCAAGGGGGATTCTGTAGACACAAAGATGAATGATTTTAAAGCTGCCTCCGCCGCTGCAAATTCTGGTGAAAAATTTGATGAGGCTACGTTTAAGAGTGAGCTGGAATCAAAGGGGTTTAGCCCGGAATCGATAGAAAGTCTAACTGTAGCCATGAATACAACCCATGTATTGGCAGGAACAGCAGGAGATGGGAAGCCCAATAGAAAGGATGATGCTTCTGATGTTAGCTTTGGCGGCTACGATATGGGCGAGCTTTTGGACAAGATGACGGGAGGTAATTAATGAAAAAAATCCTTTGCCTTTTCTCCTTGACACTGGTTTCTTTTGCAGCTTTTTCCGCAGATTTCTTTGTTCCTACCGTAGTTGATGTTCGTTCCTCTGGAATGGGTGGAAGCCATCTCTGTGATTTTAATCAACCCTTTGTAATGCTCAACAATCCCAGTGGAATGATGTTTAGTGGAAAGCAAGTGTTGCTGCCAACCTTGTCCTTCGATTTTGGTTTGCCGCCCTCAGCACCTGCCAAGCTCTTTGAAATAATTAGAAATCCTGATTCAGATAAGATTGTTGATACATTGGTGGATTTATTGAAAAAAAGTGATGGTATTTACATAGATGGTGATATTACCCTGCCGTTGACCTTTTCTAGGGTTGCAAACAACTGGGGAATTGGCTTTTACAACAACGTTTTCCTTAGGGCAGATTTGCCTTCCGTTTCTTCCATGTCCGCTGTGGCTGGTGGTGACTTGCTTCTTGTCGGAGGTTTTTCTTGTCCTGTTCTTCGTGGGGATACTCACAAGCTTTCTATTGGTCTAACGACAAAACTTCTTGGTAGATTCAGTGTATCCCACAAGGGGTCTGTAACCGGCCTTACATCCATAGATTATTCCAATCTTCCTGCAGAAATGACCCTGGGTTTAGGCTTTGATGTAGGTGTAACCTACAACGTATGGGATATCCTGTCTGTATCAGCTGTCTGGAAGGATTTGTACTTAGGAATGGGCAAAAATCTTGGAGCTATATCCTCCATGTCCTTTTCCGATGAAGAGGAGTGGAAAAAATTCCTATATGATGGTGACCTTGCCTTAGGCTTGGGTGTTCAAGTGCCAACAGGCATCTTGAAGAAGGTTTTAACCTCCTTTGCCGTTTATCTTGACTACACAAATATAACCCAAGTATTTAACAAAAAAGTATCGGTTTTTTCACCTCATCCCTTGTTGTATCTTTCAACAGGTATGGAAGCAGTGTTGTTTAAAACCATAGCCTTGCGATTTGGTCTCGTTGGTCCATACCTTTCAGCAGGTTTTGGAGTTGATTTGGGCCCCTTCCATATGTCTATGGCAATTTATGGTAAGGAAAAGGGAATTGATCCTGGCGCTTCACCTCAGATTCATGGTGGATTTACCTTGTCGTTCTATTACTAATACTATATTGAAACCATTGGCTAAAACTGGTACAATTTCCCCTGCTTGTAAGGAATTGAACTGATAATTGTTTACAAGGATAGAGGGGCTGGTTTTAGCCAATTTTCGTTTGGATTGTTTTCTTAGAGGTTTGTGTGTTTCTAAAAAGTCTTGAAATATTTGGCTTCAAATCATTTGTTGATCGCACTCGCATTGAGTTTTCTGATGGTATTACAGCCTTGCTTGGACCAAATGGTTGTGGAAAAAGTAATGTTGTTGATGCGGTAAAATGGGTTTTAGGTGAACAGAGTGCAAAGAATATGCGTGCGGAAAAGATGGAAGATATTATCTTTAACGGCACAGAAACTCGTAAGCCATTAAATGTGGCGGAAGTAACCCTAACTATTGCCAACGAAAAATCCCTGCTTCCCTTGGATTTGAGTGAAATTACCATTAAAAGGCGTCTGTATCGTTCTGGAGAAAGTGAATACTATATCAATAATACCCATGTAAAACTTAAGGATATCAGAGAGCTGTTTTGGGACACCGGTGTAGGAAAGGCTGCCTATTCTGTAATGGAACAGGGCAAGATTGACCAAATTCTTTCTAGCAAACCGGAAGACAGGCGGTATCTTTTTGAGGAAGCAGCTGGTATTACTCGATTTAAAGTAAAGCGAGCGGAAGCAGAAAGAAAACTAGAGCGTACAGAAGAAAATATGCGCCAGATAGAAGGCATTATGGGAGAAGTAAAACGCTCCTATGATGTTTTGAAGGTTCAGGCGGATAAGGCCATTGCCTGCCGTACCTTAAGAGACGATATTTTTAATTTTGAGCTTGATATACAGCTTCTCCGCTTAAAAGGTTTTATTGTAGACCAGGAGCATAAGGACAAGGAATTAAAAAAGGCATCTCAGTTGCGGACGCAGGTTGACCAAGAAATCGCTGATATTACCGCTTCCTTGTCAGAAAACATGGAAGAAGTTAATGCCATGGAAAATCGATTGGTGGAGCTAGAAAAACAGATTCACGGTCTTGCAATAGAAAAAAAGGGCAAGGAGCAGCAGGCAAAACAGTTAAGCCAACATCAAGGCGAAATCAAACAAAAGCTCACCCAACTCGAAGGTAGGCAGGTCTTTCTAAGGGAACAGATTGAAAGTCTTCAAGAAGATATTGATGAGCAAGAGTCGGGACTCCATCAACAGCGGCGGCGAATTGAGGATGTAGGCAGAAATATTTCTTCCTTTGAAGAAAACATTAACCTTGCCAGCAGCCAAATCACAGAAAATGACCATCAAGCTGCCCACTATGAAAAAACAATCCAGGATTTATCCCTCAAGTCCATTGATTTTAGAAAGGACTTGGAGTCAATTACGGAGGATATTGTTACCGAGTTGGATTCTCGACTAAAGGATGCTGGCTATTCATCCTCTGCCTGCGCCGCCGCCCGAGAACGAGTGGATACCTTGCTGGGAAAGCTCTTGGCCTTGGCTACTGGTAGAAAAAATATTTTTAGTGACTTTGCATCTATTTCTAACCCTTCTGGTTCTGATGCAGGTAAAATTACTAAGACAGGTGTGGAATCTTTTACGGAAATTGAAACTCTGCTGCAACAATTAAAAGAGGCTATTTCTCAATATATTGATTTTACCCCACAATTCATCGATGACTTTTTGGCTCCAGAGGGTATTATCACAAAGAAACGTTCCATAGACAGGGAAATTCTGCAGATACAGGAGCGGCAAGAGAGTCTGCGACAAAGCATCTCTACACTTAAAAGTGAAAATGCAAATCTTGTGGGAAAAATTGATGAGTACAGGGCTACCCTGGAGGAACTTCGTATTCAAAAGGCTCAAATGCAAAGCAATATTCAGTCTGCGGAAGACAAAATCAGACTATTGCGTCGTAATCTCGCCTCCGAAGAGGCTTCCCTACGTGAGGTTGATAACGAGCTGTTTGTAGAAAAAAATCGTTTTGAAGATGTTCATGAACAATTAATTGACCTGGAAGGGGAAATTGCTTCCATCGAACACCGTGGTGTTGCCATGACTGGTGAATTAGAGGTTTTGGAAAAAGACATCAACTGTCGGAACAGTGATGTTTCTGGAAAAAAAGAAGAGATTCAAAAAAAGACCGGGGACTTATCAAAATATCAGGCCCTTGTGGAAAAATATACTCTTGATTTGGCAACCATTAAGAATGATATTTGTAATGTAAAGGAAAACTTCAGAGAAAATCATTCCCGTGACCTAATGGAATTTGAGGAGAGGATGTATGTTATTACAACTCCCGTTGCTGAGTTACGAGAAAAATTGGCAATGGCACGTCAGTCCATGAAGGAGTTGGGAAACGTAAACCTTTCTGCTCCAGAAGAATTTGCAGAAACAAAGGGACGGTATGACTTTCTCTCAGGACAAATTGCAGATTTGCAAAAGGCAAAAGATGACTTGCAACGTATCACTGAAGAAATTCGAGCTGAATCCACAGAATTGTTCCTAGCCACATACAATAAAATCAAGAAGAATTTCCACAATATGTTCCGGCGGCTCTTTGGTGGTGGTAGGGCAGAATTGCGCCTGGTTAATCCCCAAAATGTACTGGAATCTGGCATTGATATTTTTGCCCAGCCTCCTGGAAAGAAATTGGAGAACATTGCCCTGCTGTCTGGTGGGGAAAAAACCATGACTGCTGTGTCCCTTCTTTTTGCAACATATATGGTAAGACCTTCTCCCTTTTGTCTCTTGGATGAGATTGACGCTGCCCTGGATGAACAGAATGTCTTGCGTTTTATTCACACTCTTAGGGACTTTGCCAATGTAAGCCAGTACATTGTTATTACCCATAACAAAAAGACCGTTTCTGGCGCAGGTACTATGTTGGGTGTTACCATGGAAGAATCTGGTGTTAGCAAGGTAATTACAATCCGACTTGAAAATGAGGGGGCTGGTGGTGGTGCTACATTGCCGGACGTGGAGCCATTTGAAGAAGAAGATGTGGATTTGGATGAAGATGTTTTTATCCCACCCCATCCACCAAAACGCAATAAACCTATAGTTTCTGGAGATAATCACCATGAATCGAATTGACATTCCTAAATTTGTAAAGATTGGTATAATAATTCTACTAGCTTTTTTTCTTATTGCTGTTATAATTATCTTGGTGGGAGAAAGCAAGCTCTTTAGTAAAAAAAAGGTTACATTTGATGAGTCCTTTATTTTACATCAACCCCTTGTAGCCCCAGAGTCTCCGTCTATTCCTGACGAATATTATCTTGTACGACCGAAGGACTATACATGGACACAGCAGGATATAGATAGATGGTTTTCACCTCCAGATCAAAAGCTGTTGGATTCGCTCCACACAGCCAATGATGAGATTATTTCCGATGTATTGGAGGCTGCTCCTTGAAGTGTTTTTTTCTTTTGTTGCTGCTTTGCCCATGTTGGTTGATGATTTCATGTGCATCAACTCCACCTGTGGAGGAATCCGTTCTTCAGGAGGAGGCTCAAGTTGAACAGTCTCTGCAAAATGAGATTGCGTCAAAAGAGGGTGGAGAAGAGCAGGGTTCTGGCGAAGTTGTGGAAGATAGTGGTTTGCAGGGAGCTTTAACTCCTGCAAGAGACGTTTCTGAATTATCCGAAGAAGGTGAAGAAGTTGAATTGACGGAGGATGATCTTTCTTCTGCAGAAGAAGAAACTGAAGAGGATATGATTGCCCTCTTGCAGCCAGATGATAATCAGGATTACCTGCAAGAAATTGAAATCATTGATTTGATGACTGAGGATGAATTACAAGCAGGTGATTTTCTCTCTACTGATGATATGGCTGTAATTTTAGAGGATGAGTCTGCTCTTGTGGTGGAAACACCAAATATAACAGATGAAGAAATTCCACCACCAGAACCAATAGACCTTGTAGAAGAAGACAAGGCCCTCGTGGTTGAGCAACCAGAAGAAACAAGCGGGGAATCTGAGATAGTTGACCCGTCAAATACTGTTGCCTTGCTGCCTGATTCTTCTTCCAAAGTTGAGGAGGTCATTGAGACAGTGCCAGAAACTCAATCTACGGCAACGGCTACAGTCGATGAGGAGCCTGTAGACAGTGAGCAGGTAATAACTCAAGAAAATACTGAGCCTGTTGATGTTAATTCAACCCAAGGTGTTCTTGATGACATTGTCACTCCGTCTCGTTCTGTAGTAATGGACAAAAATCAATATCTTGACATACGGTATCCGGGAACAGGATGGGTGTATCTTGGTGAGGTTACAGAAGAGGGCGAGTCTATAGGTGGTTCTCACATGACATATTTTGGTCGTCGTAGAACTAGTGAGGATACTTCCTTTACCATGCGTTCAACCAAACCAGGTACTACAATCCTTCATTTCTTTAGGCAAGATGTATTGTCTGCTACCTTTATTGATGATTTTTTAGAGGTTACAATCACTGGGGATGAAGCTGAGAATGGTTTGCGGGTAGTTGCTCCAAGCTACGAAAAAATTGTTCCCGGCTATCAGGACAACATTCCTCAACCACGGGATTTTGTTCAAGCTGAGGCTGCTTTGTCCAAAACGCCTGCTACCGAACCAAATGAGGTTTCACAGCCAGGAATACCAGTTGAATCGGTTTCTGTTGACTCAGCAGCAATCCAGACTCCAGCTTATACTCCCTCCAGTGACAGGGTGCAAACACTTGCAGGAGATCTTCCCCCTGCCGCAACAAGACCTCAACAGCCAGCTCCTTCTAGAACCCAGGAAACAAGTGCAAGCCCTCAGCAAGCATCTGGAGCTCAGGAAACAAGTACAAGTCCTCTGCAAGCGGCGGCTGCTACAACAACCCAGAGTGTAACTACAACAACTCAAGCAACAACTAGTGATTCTGCTCCTATGATTGTGCCCCCAAGAAGTGAAACTGCGACTTATTCCGGCAGTTCAAAACCGCCTGTACAATCATCCCCACTACAGCAAGAGTTGTATGAACCCGAGACATCATCTTCTGTGGATACAAGTCAGGACAACTATAATCCACAAACAGGCTTATCCATGGATGATTTGAGCTTGCCTTGGGTAACTAAAGAATTAGAAGAGCAGAGAACTGCGGATATTAAAAATCCAAGTGAAATTTCTCCAAGTCAAGAAGAACAATTGAATGTCTACGAAGAACAGGATGCTCTTTTAGCTCAGGCCCAGGAATATTTTTATGAAGAGAACTATCCAGCCTCGTTAGAAACCTTGAATAAGTTTTTTGAAATAGCTGTAAAGGATTTTGATGCTGCCTACTACTTAAAAGGCCAAGTGTTAGAGTCCAAGTCCCCCGTAAAGAATGTCAAGGAAGCAAAAAAAGCCTATAAACACGTAATCGATTCTTACCCACAGAGTCCATTTTGGGAGCGTTCACAAAATCGATTTACTTACTTAAATCGCTTTTACTTCGATATACGATAAAAAAAATCCCAGAAATTGTCTGATAATTTCTGGGATTTTGGCATTAAAGTCTTACACCATAGACTTGTTTTCTTCGGCCTCACTTTTTCTCAAATATATGGGACCTTCATAGGGTTCTAGGTTTTTTCCCCCGTTTTCGTGGGCTTTTAGTGCCATACTAAACAGGGCATCGGTAACTGATGAGCTTAAATTTTGAAACAGGCAAATATGCAGTTGTGGATTGTACTCCCGTAATCTGTCAAATAAAAGCTGTTTGTCTGGCCCCACAATTAAAATATGAGAATCAACACTCAAATCCTTTGCAATGTCTTCTACACCAATATCCAAGGCTCCTGTAACCTCTTTTCCTTGCGAAAAAATCTGGATATAAAATCTATCTTTTTTTGCATCAATGACAGAAATCACTATTCCCGGCCAAGAGGAAAATGGTTCTGCTTGAGCCTTAAGTGTAGGAATTGAGTAAACGGGGCAACCGGTAGAAAGTTGCAAGCCCTTGGCAGCTGCAAATCCTAAGCGTAGGCCAGTAAAAGAACCTGGTCCCCCACTTAAAGCTATAAAATCCAATTGAGAAGCATCCAATTCAACTTGTTCCAATACGTATTCAATAGCCGGTATGATTTTTTCTGATTGTCTCATACCTATATCCAAGGTAATCGAGCTCTTTTTTTGTTGGTTGCAAGCTGCTAAACTAATACAGGTCACAGCGCTGTCTATGGCTAATGCTTTCATCCATCTAGTTCTCCGTAGGGCCAATTTTCAAGTGAAATCGTTCTCCCTCCATCATCCCTTGTTTCTAAACGCAAGGTGATGGTTGAAGGGGGGAGTTCGGCTCTTACCCTTTCACTCCATTCTATAATGGATATACCGTCTCCATACATCAAATCTTCTACACCCAAATTGATAAAGTCCTCACAGGAGTCCAAGCGATATACATCCATGTGATACAGGGGCATATTTCCTTCGTATTCGGAAATCAGGGTAAAGGTAGGACTTGTGATGGTGTCTTGAACTCCAAGTGCATCTGCTATTCCCTTTGTAATAGTTGTTTTCCCTGCAGCTAAAGCTCCTTCCATGGCAATAATATCCCCTGGCTGCAGCTTGGAACCAATTTTCTTTCCAAGAATAATTGTTTCTTCCGCTGTTTGAGTTATAAATGTCATAGAGGAAGGGCTCCCATTTGGTCAATGTTAAGAATGTATTCTTTTAGTGCCTTTTTTACAGGGACAAGAGGATAATTAATTAGACGAGGGTCAAATTCCAGTTCAAATTGTTTGTCTCCCAATGGACCTGTCTCAATAATAAAGGAGACTGGAATCTTTTCTATACAGTTTGGCAGCTCAATTTCTGCTTCAGCAGTATATTGTCTACGATAGTATATTACACCCTCACTCTTTTTTACGTTATTCAGTTTAAGTATCTGCATGCATCCATCTCCAAAACGGGTTATATACTATCACTCTATTGAGTCTATCATTGTAATTATGGATTCTATTCTTGGTGTAATTTCATATTCCGCTAAATCTCCCAGCATTACAGAATCAGAATTTTTAATAGCATCTTCAAATTCAGCCAAGACATTTAAAAAATCACCAAAAAAATCATGAATATTTACTCCATCTATATTCATATCGGCAAATTTATTTGGAAATAATGTAGACAATGCTGTTACCTTGCAAAAATAGTCCACATTATCCGCTAATTGAGTTACCGTAACTAATGCCTTTTTATCCTGTCCATTTTGAAACTGAACGGATATAAGCTTTAATCCCTCTGTGATTTCACCAAATCGAGTGGCTATATCCTTAAAAGACAACAACACATCATCTTCCGTGATTGTGGTTAATTCCAAGGTATCAATTGAATCTATAGTTCTTTCTGTATACGATTCAAATTCATCAGCGTTTACCTCTGTCCCATCAACGACAATATTTATTGTTGTCGCATTATTCTTTGCACATTCCAGTTCAAAGGATTTAAGTACCTCACCCAAATTTTTTTCTGAATCAAGGGTAATGTCCGCTACTTGCCCATTGATGTATATCTTCATTGTTACCCCGCTCTTATTTTTTGTTGTTGTAGTTGTTCATATTGTTAAAGGTATTGGTAATTGACTGTGATTGAGAGTCAAGACTATTAAGGGTAGATTCCATTTGACTGTATTTACGCTTTAGTTCTTGCTCTTTTGCTTCAATCTGAGTTTCTAGCTTTTCTATACGAGTCTCTGAACTTGCAATTCTTGTATCAAGACCAGAAATTTTTGTTGATAGAATACCACCAGACTGAACAAAGCTTTGTAGTCGCTTATCCAAAAGATATGCAATTCCACTATCTATTACATTATCCCCATCGCTGTCGTATCCAAAGATATTTTTAATCTCCAGCAGATTATTTTCCAGTGCATTGTCCAGTTCTTCTTCATTTATCTCGAGGTAACCTCTCAAACGGCTAGCCGAAAAACTGGCATATTGATCGGCACTGGTAGAAATGCCTAGTTGAGATAACATCGATATTTCTTCATTTTCCTCAACAATATATGGTGAAGACATAATTGACTGCATGGCGTTCTTTCCATTCTTTAGTGTGAAATCACTTTGGAAAAGTCCCAGCCATTCTTCATATTGTTCTATTTCCTCATCTGAAAGATACTCCAACTCGGAAATAATCTCTTCTTTTGTTTCTGTCAGAACGTTAATTTCGGCCATAGTCTGGTTGTATGTTCCCACAAAGGTAATCAGGCTTTCTTTTGCGGACTCAGTATCTGGTTTAATTTCAATGGTAGCTGTTCTGTCTGTCTCTTGTTTTACGTGCAGGGTAACATCAGGAACTACATCATCTATATCATTATTTGGACGAGTAATTGTAATACCCTCGTACTTAATCTTTGCATCTTGCGCTACACTAGCAGGATTTGTAGGTTCAAATCCTAAGTCAGCATTTTTATTGAAGGACTCGATGGTACTAAGAGTTAACTCTTTTCCCGTATTTCTATTGCGTACTATGATAGAATCAATACCTGGATAATCCGATACTTGGATGGAAACCTGATTGCTTCCATCTTGATTTTGTGGACCATCTGTATGTGAAAGTGGAATCTCTGTTCCGTCCTTCATTCTAATTGACACAAATTGGTCGTTGTTGATAGGTGTTAGCGGTGTTTGAGGAACATTCGAGCTGTGTTTTGGTAAGGTTGTGTCGGACTGAATATTGTCTATACGAATTCCCTTAAAATTAATTCCACCCGGTCCAGGTAGAACTGGTTCCCGTGATGCTTCGTTCAATGCTGTGGTAATATCTGCAACATTCGTTTGTCCAATGGAAAATTCAATGCGTTGATTGGAATCAGAGGCAATGTCTGAAGGAACATCTATAGAAAAACTTCCCCGAGGGGGAACAATAATAGTTCCGTCCTTTACAGTGACCCCTTCAGAAGAAAGACCTGGCATACCAACCTGTTCTTCTCCTATTGTGATTGTAGTTGTATTTATTGGAGCCTCTTTTATAGAACTAGAAGAAGATAGGGGAGTCCCTGTAGGCTGAACCTTTTGAATCATTCCAATGTTCTGGGCAAAATCCAGGGCATCACCCTCAAATACTAAACGATTTGCCTCACCAGTTTGTAGGGATTCAATCATCAAGGCCTGTTTACCAGGGGAAACACCGATGAGGGTTGCCTTTACAACATCCTTGCTTCTTCTATTTAATGCGGCAACAAAGTCCTTTAAGGTTCCCCCCTTCCAGTTCATTGTTACATCTTTTTCACCGGATTTAAATATATAGTTACCCGCATCAACCTTATAACTTGATTCAATTTCATTTGAAAGAAATCTATCTGTTGTGGCAGGTTGCAGTACATCTACTTTAAAAGATTCAAAGGCAGCATTTCTACCAGGTACGGCTGAAATAGCGTCTTCGTCAGAAGAGACACCCATCTTGTTGTTAAATGGATTATCAAAGGAGTAAAGTCCTCTAGCACTCTCTCGTAGTGAAGACATATTCTGATTGACACTACGCAAAGCATCTTTCTGCACCTTGTATTCATCAAGAGTCTTCTGTTCTCTCTCTAGAGGAAGTCTCTCTTGATTAATGAGTGCTTCAACGAGTTCGTTAGTTTTGTATTTATCCCCCACACCGGGTATACTGATTCCAGACATTGCTCACCTATGTCTGTAGATAATGAGATTAAACCCTTTCGTCAACTAGCACACCAATGGTTTGCCGCATCATGATTCGTAACTCTTGCATATCTACAGAGGGAATCTCCCTTAATACCTTATCGGTAGATGGGTCGACAATCTTGACGACAACTTGCCCAAGTTCTTCATTTACATTAAAAAGAACCTTCCTACCCATGGAATTTGCAATGCGTTGCAACTCCTGTGTGTGTTTTTGTACTGTGGCTAGATTTTCAGCAAGGTCTTTGGCCACATCAGCAGCATCCGGGAAAGAAACTCCCATTTCCTTTGATACTACTGGTGGAGTAGTGTGAGTTGTGTAGTAAAGGCGGCCATCCATTGCCAAATTCTGCCCAAATGATTGTATACCTCTCATGGGCCCTCCTAAAAATTGAATCAGGAGAGGGGCGCACCTCTCCTAACTTCAACTCACCAAAAAGATGACATCCAGATATCTCTTTGATGAAAATTAACTTAGCTCAACAATGCCAATACGTTCTGTGACTGTACATTAGCCTGAGCCAGCATTGCAGTTCCTGCCTGTGTCAGGATCTGGTTTCTGGTGTACTCGACCATTTCAGCGGCCATGTCTGTATCACGGATACGAGACTCGGCTGCCTGCAAATTTTCTGCTGCAATTGCAACACCATCTGCGGCCATCTCAAAGCGATTCTGATATGCACCCAAATCTGCACGTTGTCTTGAAACGACTTTAAGGGCTGCATCTACAGAACCAATGGCAACGTTGGCGGTTTCAGGTGAGTTGATGGAAATTTTTTCCTCAGAACCCTGAGCACCAACAAGACCAAGTGCCTGAGCTGTCATGGTACCAATGTACACACGTGCATTCTGATCCATGTTCGCACCAACCTGAAGCTGCATTACACGACCAACAGCAGAGTCCGTTGCAAAAGCACCGGTAAGCATGTTCATTCCATTGAACTGAGCCTGACTTGCAATGCGGTCTACCTCAGCTACCAGCTGGGATACTTCAACCTGAATCTGCATACG
>JAGBFT010000015.1 GCA_017936345.1 Spirochaetaceae bacterium | reverse complement strand
GTCCTATTGTGTTGTATACTAGTTTTATAAAATAATTCTAAGGAGGCCGTAGATGGCTAAAGTAGAACTAAAGGGAATTGGAAAGATTTACGATGGAAATGTTCGTGCTGTTGACAATGCAAACATTACCATCGAAGATCAGGAATTCGTTATTTTTGTAGGACCATCTGGTTTTGGTAAGACAACTACCTTGCGTATGGTTGCAGGTCTGGAGGACATCAGCGAGGGTGAGTTATACATCGATCAGGAGCTGATGAATGACGTTCCTCCAAAGGATCGCAACATTGCAATGGTATTCCAGAACTATGCCTTGTATCCTCACATGACTGTGTATGACAACATGGCATTTGGTCTCAAGATTCGCAAGTTTGACAAGGCTGAAATTGAACGCCGTGTTAATGAGGCTGCTCGTATCTTGGATATTGAGAAGTTGTTGGATCGTAAGCCCAAGGCTCTTTCTGGTGGACAGCGCCAGCGTGTTGCTGTTGGTCGTGTCATTGTTCGCGAGCCAAAGGTATTCCTTTTTGACGAGCCTCTGTCTAACTTGGATGCCAAGCTTCGCGTTCAGATGCGTGCAGAAATTTCCGATCTTCATCATCGCCTAAAGGCCACTATGATTTATGTAACCCACGACCAGGTGGAAGCCCTGACTATGGGTGACAAGATTGTTGTCATGAAGGATGGAAAGGTTCAGCAGATTGGTTCTCCTCTCTACTTGTACAACCATCCAATCAATAAATTCGTTGCTGGATTCATTGGATCCCCTCCAATGAACTTCCTGTCTGTAAAGATTGTAGACAAGGGTGGAAAGATTCTTGCTGATGAGGGTACATTCGAAGTTGTTCCTACACCTGAGCAGGCTGAAAAGCTCAAGGCCTATGTTGGTAAGGAAGTGTTCTTCGGTATTCGTCCTGAAGATATGCAGTACACCAAGGAGCCTGCCGCAAGCAACAATATGCAGATGAAGGTTTCCATCATTGAGCCACTGGGAGCAGAAACTCACCTGTACTTGGCTACAAAGAGTCAGCAGGTTATCGCCCGTACAGAGCCAGACAATATTTTCCGCATTGGAGATACAGCTAACTTTATCCCCAACATGGAAAAAGGCAAGTTCTTTGACAAGGAGACAGAAGCAAATATCTGTGAAGACGCAAAGTCCGAGTAGATTTTAAGAAGGGATGCTGAAAGGAGGGAATTCCCGACTTTCAGCATCTTTTTTTTGCAAGTAAAACTAAAGATTGATTTTCCATTTCCACTTGACTAGCTACCGTGAAAATCCTATTATATAAAAACCGTGTTGTTTCGATATTCTGCTGATGAGAAAGGGCGTCCAATAAAAAAGGCCCTTATTTATACCAAAGACGAACATTCAATTTCTCTTCAAAAAATCGATCCTGATGCTCTTTTTGTAGTAAAGCAGCTCTATAATCACGGATATGAGGCTTACATTGTGGGTGGAGCTGTACGGGATTTGTTGGTAAATAAAGAACCAAAGGATTTTGATATCGTTACTGATGCAACTCCATCAAAAATAAAGAAAATTTTTAGAAATTCACGTATTATTGGCCGCCGTTTTCGCCTTGTTCATGTGTTTTTTGGTTCAAAGATTTTTGAGGTCAGCACCTTCCGCTCTAATTCTGACGGTTCTGTTGGCAATAGTTTTGGAACCATGGATGAAGATGCCCTTCGTAGAGACTTTACCCTTAATGCCTTGTATTACGACCCCCTTAAAGAACAGGTTATTGATTATGTGGGGGGCTTGAAGGATATTCAAAAGCGCCTTGTTAGACCAGTGATTCCTTTGAACCGTATCTTTGAAGAAGACCCGGTCAGAATGCTTCGGGCGGTAAAATATGCTACTACCACCGGGTGTAGGATGTCCCGAAGTCTGCGTAAAAAAATTTGCAAGTCTGCCCATCTTCTTTCTCCTGTTTCACCATCTCGTCTAACAGAAGAGCTGATAAAGATAATTAACAGCGGACATTCATACGACATCATCAAGTTTGCAATGGAAGTGGATTTATTTATGCATCTGCAACCTTCAGCTACAGCCATGATGTATGCAAACAAGGATTTTAAGGAAAGTTATTTTAGACATTTGCAGGAATTGGATGACCTCCATAACAGGGAGCCTGGTGCTCGTTTAGGACAGAAATTAGCTTACCTCATCTATGATTTTACGGCAGGCCTTACTGACTGGAAGGCAGAGGTAGAAGAAAAGTCCGCCGCTGCAGAACTGTATAGTCAAACTTGGATTCAGTGTAGAAACTTTGTTTTACCAATGAATCCCCAACGCACAGAGTTGGAATATGCCATTAGGACCGTTTTACGGCAGCTGGGAGTTTCTGTTCACATACCCAAGCGGGCTTTTTCTTCTTGCAAGTCCAACATTGGTCAGAATGAGACTCATTCTGCAATTCTTCCACCTGAAAAACGGCGGCAAATTCGCGAGCATCAGCACAACCGGGACCGCCTGGATATGGCTGTAACAAGGAGACGTCATTCTGGAAGAAGACGGAGTAAGGGTGCTGTTTCTGCTGTAGCAGTCACTGGCTCTTGATTGCTTCCATAAATATCTCAAGGTTTTCGTAAGGTTAGTGGAACCTGCAAGGTCTTGGGTTCCTCCTTGTTTATCCTTTCCTTATTTGTTCAGTCTGAGTTATCTTGTCTATAATGATACTTACTTCTTCAATCAAAATACCGGTGTATTTTTCAATGTTGGTGATGATGTACGACTGAAGATTGTGGATAGTGCCAGTCAGTTGGGTTCCAAAGGGAATGTCGATGGTAACTATGAGCCGATACCCTCGAGCATCGGTTTTAATCTGTAACTTTTTAACACGAATCTGAGCGTCATGTTCTGCAACACAGTGCATAACCATTTGTGTAATGGCGGCTTCTGAAATCTCTATGCGCCCCTTTTTTGAAAACTCCGGTCTTACCACAGACTTTTCTGAAACTTGAGAATTCTTGTCTTTTTCATCAGTGATTCTCAATCCCTTGAAAAAGATTTTAACCTTGTTGTAAAAAATCTTGGGATAATCCCGCTTAATTTCAATGGCCGGTACAGGAATTACGTGTTTTCCTTCCACCAAACGGGAGCGCTGGGCAATTTCAATGTCTTCTTGACTTGCTACATCGGTAATTTCAATGATTTTGGAGGGAGCAGGTAATTGTAAGCGCATTGCAATTTTTTGAACCATTTTTTCTGAGGTTCCAAGCAAAAGAATTTTTTTAAGGTGTTTTTTTTGCAATGCCTTTGCAACTTGGTCTCGATGGCCCTTGTCATCAAAGAGAGCCACTCGAACAGCTCCCATATAGGTTTTTTCTCTCTTTGCAGTTTGCCCCGCAACAATTTTATCATTTTGGATTAACAGTCCATCGTCAATAATAGCATCAATACCGTATTTTTCAGCCACTAGTTTTGCACGAAAGCTTTTTCCAGTGCCACTAGGCCCAACCAATGCGAATACAGTTATGCCCTTGAATAGATGAACAATATCGGAGATTTTCATTACCTCTAATATATCCTTATAACTCCGTTTCTGGCAAGTATACATGTATCATATTCTGGAAATTTATTGGTAGAGGTGCTTCTATAGACGTGGGAAGGGACAGGAGATTGTCTTCTGGAATTGTGATTTTCCAGGCATGGAGAAAAAAATCCTGCTGGCCTTTATTTATGTGGGTTCCGCCGTAGGCAGTGTCTCCCAAAAGGGGATGACCGTGGTAACTACAGTGTAGTCTAATTTGGTGGGTTCGTCCTGTGGTAATTTTTAAATGAAGGAGGGTGATGTTTTTTCCCTGGTATTTTCCCCATGCCAAGGGAATTGCCCTTGTGTCAGCCTTTTTCCCCTTGGCTGAAATTTCTGATTGGATAAAGCCTTTTATTGGCGGCATTGATGAACGGGAAATTTCTTCTTGCCAATGCTGTGGTGCTGTTAATTTCCCTTCCACCAAGGCTAGATATTCCTTTCCAATTATATGTTCCTTTATTGCCCGGGAAAACCATTGGGCACCCAAAAGACTTTGGGAAAAAACTAGTACCCCTGTAGTTTTTCTGTCTAGGCGGTGTAGGGGACCTGGTTGAAAGGAAAGGGAAGGAGGCAGCCCCTGTTCCTGTTGCTGTTGCAAATATTCTTGCGCAATTATTTTATCTAAAGATACGGATATTTTTTTTCCACCTTGGACAGGAATGTCATAGGGCTTGTTTATTATTCTAATATGTTGGTTTACAAATAAATCTGGTTCCAACTGAAAGTTGCTGTCATTGCGGGACTCCTGTGATTTACGAAAACTAACATTAACCTTGGGGGATTTAGAAGGGAGACTGTCTACATCTTGTTGACTGGCAGAAAAATCATTTTTGAGCAAGAATGCGGCTATATTGATGGTATCTCCTGGATTCACCCTTGTGTCTGGACTTGTTTTACCCTTGTTTTTACGAACCAATCCCTTTCTAAAATATTTGTATATCATTCCTAATGAGTTGTGAGGTAATAGTTTGCGGACAATTTTATCTACTCGTCTTCCGCCATCATTTTCATCAGCAATAAAATCCTGAAAGTCCATTGGCGTATTGTAAATAAAAATTGGTAGATAATCTACTAGACAAAACTTATCTTAGCAGTAAAATGGAGTGTATATGATTTCTTCAACACTTAGACAACTCCAGTTACTCTTTGTTAATCCTGTTTTCCTTGCGTGTATTTTCAGTTGGTTTTCTGCCCAATTCATCAAGACAGTAATAAAGTTGTTAGGTGGAAATGTTTCAAGTGTGAAGGAATTGTTGGAGTTGTTGCTGTGGCGTACAGGTGGAATGCCTTCCAGTCATTCCTCTCTAGTGTGTACTTTGGGTACCACCATCGGTTTTCGTTCCGGTATAAACTCAGACATCTTTATTCTTGCCATTATCTTTGCGCTGGTCACCATTCGTGATGCAGTTGGAGTGCGTCGTGCCAGTGGAATTCAAGCCAGAGTATTGAATGAAATTGGAAAGAAGCTCAAAGATAAGGAAATCCTTAATTTTAAGCCTATCAAAGAGATTCAGGGACATAAACCAGCGGAAGTTTTTATCGGCTGCTTTTGGGGTGTGGCCATAGGAATAGCTTTTTCTGTGTTGTAATTGCTTGACCATGAAGCTGTCCCTACCTGTTGTTGTCGCCAGCCTTTTAGCTCTTACTACAGCCATTATTCTGGTGGTGTTTGTTCGTATTCCTGTATCTTCCTTGTGGAGGGGATATAATGTTCTGTATGTTCCTGTGGAAATAGATGAGGAGCGGGTTTTGCAGGTTCTAGATGATATGGGAGTTCAGGATGTGATAACTCTCTCTACCCAACAACAGCCCCTGTATTCACCCTACGCACCTGTTCAATCAATAGTGAGTGCTGAGCGCTCCTACCTTAAGCAACGAGAAAATTATTTTTTTGATCGGGCTATGCAAATGCGGCTATTTTACGTTCAAAATGACTATATGAACGAGGCCTTTGATGCGGTTAAAGTAATACAGGATTTTCCTGGTGGTGAAAAATCAGGTCTAGAAGGCAAGGCCTCCTATCCATGGATTGTTATTTTTGTCGTCGTAGTTGTATTTTTTGTCTTTGTCTTTCTTTCAAAGGCAAAAATCTTTGTGTTGGTATCTGGTTTTTTTCCCCTGCTGTTCACCATCTGCATTCCTTCTTACAGTGGTGCAGGGGCAGTTGTTATGCTCTTATACACCTTCTTTTTATGTAGCACTCTTTGGCAAAGAAAAAAAATGTTCAAGGCAGTTTTGCAAAGCTCCCTTATTTTGCTCTTTGGAATATCCAGTGTTATTATAGCCTGCATAGGTTCTTGGAAGGAGGGTTTATTATTGATTCTGACCCTTACAGCATCCCTTTCCTTATGTTACCTTCTTAGCCAATTCCTTCCTGTAAAAAAACGTGGATTTATGCCAATACCAATTCGAAGCGCCCAACTTGTGTCGGTAGTATCTTCTGTAACCTCCTTCACCTTGTTCATTCCTGCAGTGGCGGCAACCATACTTTTTGTCGCGTTGTTTTTTTTTGGATATTTTCCTGCATATAGTTCAATAAATGGGTTGTTTCTTCCCGCTCCGGCAAGGTATACTGACACTGCATCTTTTGATGCAATGTCTTTTCAGGATAATGTTCAAGTCGCTTATTTTGGGGAAGAGTTGCCTTCCCTTGTACACTATGTTGATTGGGTGTGGGATACTTTGACCTATCCTTATCGTTCTCTCCATGAGACGGAAGTCTTGGAGCTGGTGTCTTTAGGGGAGACAGTTTTTTTACCGTACTACAGGGAAAATCAGGAGGGGGTTATTGAAGAGGAGCCAACCGCTGTGTATTCCCTGGATGAGGCTTTTATTTCTGCTGTCATGGAAGGAATTCGAGATGATAGTTTTCAAATAGAAGAGGTGCTGAAAAATCAAAACTGCTTTACCTCTGTAATATATCGGAGGATGGGAGATTTTCTTTCTGGTGGATTTCAGGGGCAGATATTCATTGTCCTGTCTCTTCTTTCTACCGTTGCAATTTCTCTTGTAGCAGGGATATTTATATGGAGAATCCAAAAATGAAGATGAAGGTTTCTGATTTATTGCCATACAAAATTGTTCGGTATCAGGAGTCAACCAATGCCTTTTTACCTCAGGAAGCCATAATTCCTTTGTCACAGGAAAAAGACACGACAGTTTTATGTGCTGTACAGGAAGGCGATGTTGTGGAGGAAGGACAGATTCTTGCCACCAGTAGAGAATTGCACGGCTCTGTTATTCACTCCTCTGTACCTGGAATAGTTTCTAAAATAAATTATATCTCTGACCCTGATGGAAGGTGGGTCCATGCGGTAAAGGTAAGGTTGCAGGGGGAGTTTAGTCTCCATGGGAAGCCTAAGAAAACTGTTGATTGGAAAGCTTTTCCCCCAGGCACTTTAAGAAGAATCCTTGCTGATAATGGTGTGGTAAATACCTTTGGTAGAACGGTATCCTTGGTTCATCAAATTGACCGGCTTATGGAAAAAAGTCAGCCCACCTTGGTGGTCCGTCTCTTTGACCTTGACCCAAGCTGTTCCGTAGACCAGTTTATTGCAGAGCAATATCCAGATCAGATAATGAAAGGAATACAAATCCTTGCCAAGGCCGTAGAAACAAAGAAGGTGGTGATTCTCGTTCCACAAAATTACAAACCAAAAAAAGAATTTATTTTGCCCGAGGATGAGGTAGAGTATATTAAGGTGGAGACAGATACATCCTACTACCCAGTGGGTGGCAAAAGGGATATTATCAGTCAGATGAGAAAGAAACGGCGTGAGGGCAGGGTTTCCTTCAAAGATTTATTTGTTGATAGTTCTACTGTTTTCGCAGCCTATGAAGCAGTCATTTTTAATAAACCCCTAATCGAAAAATTCATTCAGATTACTGGTCATGCAGTATTTGGAGAGGGAATGCTAAAGGTTCGGCTTGGAACACCTATTCGTTCTCTCATCGCTGAATTTGGTGGCTTTATTAAGGAGCAGGGCAAGATTATTATCAACGGCATACTAATGGGACATAATGTAACAGATCTTGATACACCCATTACAAAAGAGGTTAAGTCTGTTGTAATAATTCCTCCCAAGGATGTCATGAGTCATGCCCGTTCAGAGTGTATTCGCTGTGGAATGTGCCGGAATGTCTGTCCCATGGGAATGTCTCCAGATATTCTATATGGTCACTATGTTTTTGGTCGTGAAATTTCACAAAATCACTTGAATACCTTGAGAAATTGTTCTGATTGCGTTCTTTGTAATGCTGTTTGCCCCGCACGATTACCATTATGTCAAAGTATAAAACTTTTAAGAGGAGCAGTTAATGAGAAAAAATAATGCCTTGACCCTACGTCCCTTTCATTACGTTACCCCTTCCATCTCTACCATGACTGTGGGAATGCTTTGTGTTCTCATTCCACATCTTGTAATGCTCATTATAACCTCAAGCTTTCAGTCTCTTTTAATTATTCTTGCCTGTGGTTTGGCGTCTTTTGTTGCGGAAGCACTGGATGCTTACCTTGTTCGTAGGCGCACAATGAACATTCCGGTAACCCTGCTGCAAGGTATTTTGACTGGAATGTTTTTACCAGCCAATTATCCAGTGGTATCAATTTTCTTTATTATGCTTGTGACCCTGTTTATCGCAAAATATCCCTTTGGTGGGATTGCCGGTTCTTGGGTAAATCCTGTTGCAATTTCTATTGTCATGGCTTACTTTGTAGGTGCAATTTGGTTTCCCACCTACATTATTTCCCCATTGTACTTACAATCTCACAATGCATCCTTGATGTTGATTAATGACGGAGTTTTTCCAGTTTTTGCCTTGGATACAACGATTACGAATTATCTCAATTCAAATATTTTTTCTCGGCTGGGGACGAATATACCGGAAGGTTATATTTCCTTGCTGTGGGATACGGGTTCTACAATCCCTGCCTTCCGCTTTAACTTGCTTACCTTGCTAGGTTCTCTAATACTTTTTTCCATTCGGTCATTGAATTGGGAAGTTCCAGTTAGCTTTATTTTTACCTACAGTTTGTTTGTATGGCTTCTTTGCCCTGTTTTTGTAGGTGGTTCTATTGGCAATGGTGATATAATTCTCGCACTGCTTACTGGCGGAACCTTGTTTATGGCATTCTTTGTGTTGTCCTGGTTTGGTACAGTTCCTGTAACAGTTTCTGGAAAAATATTTTTTGGAGCTCTTACGGGTATTGCCGCCTTCTTTATTTCTGGATATGGTTTGTCACCGGTTGGAGCTATGTTTTCAGTCTTTTGTGGCAATATTTTCTCCCTCATAATTCAGATGATTGAACATTGGCGCGGTGAACGTCAGTTTATACCCGCTGTACAATCTCATTCCCATACACAGGAGCATAATTGATGGATCCTAAAAAGCTTGCCACTCATTTTGTTTTTTTTCTGGCTGTGATACTGGTTCTTTTAACCCTTCTTGTTCTTATGGTTTTTGTATCGAGAGACACTTGGGATAAAAGACTTCAAAAAAGAGTTGCCCAGACTATCGAGCGTTTATACCCTGGGGAGTATGTTGCTGGAAATAAGGTGGAGCTCCAAGGGCCTTATGCCACCTCTGCCGCTGCCTATGAGCTGGTTCCTGTTTCCAGTCAGAAATCAGGTCCCTTGTACGGGGTAATAATTAGAGTTACAACATTGTATGGTCCCTTGCCAGCTGTTTATCGTTACTCCTCAGCTACAGGAACAGAGTTTATGGGTTTTGCCGTTTTTGATTCCCACATAGGAAAGGAAGCTGCCATAACGGAAAGCTTGCGTAACTCTGTGCAAGTTTCTCGCTGGGAAAAACGGATTCCCATACTTCTTGGAGTAGAAAAGGATTGATTATGAATAGAAACACGATTTTTATGTATATTGCTGTGTCCCTTGTAATGTTGGTTCCAGTTCCTGGAAGGTTGTATTATGGGATGCCAGTAATTTTTGTTTTAAATCTCCTGATGGTGTTGACAACCCTTTTTAGCAAGTTGATGGATTATTTTAAATTTTACACACTAAAACCAATATGTATTCTTTTGTTTTTAGTTGGAATAACAATCTTTGCCCGACAGTTGCTCATACTGTATTCCCCAGTAACAGCCTTGACCATGGGCTTGCTCTTTTACATGCCTACGGTTGCAGTGCTAATGCTGGGTCGTTTTTTTGATAATAGGGGAATGTCACTAAAAATAGCCTTAGTTGGTAATATGAAGGAATCTGGATTTTTCTCCATCTATGCCTTTGTTTTTTTCCTTCTAAGGGACATTGTAGGTTATGGAACTATATCCTTTCCGGTACCATCAGGAATCTTTAAGCTGGAACTTCCTACCTTGTCTTATTTTAGCCCGTTTACCTTTTGGGCTTCCATTCCAGGTGCCTTGGTTTTGTCTGGACTGCTCCTAGCAAGTCTTTCTTTTATCCGCAAGTATTGTGGAATTCTTGAGCGGAGTGAAGAATTACGTCAGGAGGGAGAAAATGATAATTGAGTGTCTTTTTTTCGTTCTCTGTTCTGTGTTCCTATATGGAATCGGATTAAATAGGGCTGTTATCATTTCTTCTTCACCAAAGGGATTGGCTCTCTCTTATACAAAGTCTCTCTTTGCTTCGGTTTCCACTGTGGCCTTATCGTATCTTGTAATTCATAATCTTTTGGTTCCCCTTTCTTTGCATGAATTGTATCCCTTTGTATGCATTCTAATCTTTTTGTTGGTATCAGTTTTTATTGAGGTTCTCATTCGTCTTACTGTAAATTCAATTGTTACAGAGTTCTCTGTGTCCTTTCTCTGTATTCTGCTTGCAATAAACGAGAGTTTGTCCCTTTTGGAGGCTGTTTTATTTGCGCTTTGCTGCATTACATCATTTTATATTCTTATTCCTGTGTTGGCTGCCTTGAGAAGGAGAAATGAACATGCAAGCCCCCTGCCGGTATTTAAGAACTCCTTGATTTTATTCAGCCTGGCAATTTTGATTTTGTTTGTGCTGGTATTTGATGCCTCTTGGTTGAATGGAGGAATAGGTCGATGATAGGTATCATTTTGCTTCTTTTGCTGTTTATTATTATTTGTGGTTTGCTTGCCATCTTTATTTTTTGTGTTCTAATTCCTTCAATTAGCCAGGATAAGGATAGGGTGCAGAAATTTATCTTTGCTCCAGATGAATTGAAAATTTCTAGTCACCCCAAAAAATCTTTGGCAGATAGTGGATTGCGAGCGGTAGTTCTTTGCAGCCACGACAAAGAATTTGAACAACAACGCATAAATTATCAGGGTCCAAAGGACTGTGTATTGTTTACAAAGATGTATGAAACCGAATATGATTGTTTCCAGCAATGCCTTGGTTTTGGAGCCTGTGTAAACCATTGTCCTCAACGGGCAATCCAAATAATCAATAATACCGCTGTGGTTACAACGGGATGCATTGGTTGTGGACGTTGTGTAGAAACCTGTCCCAAAAAAATAATCAAGCTTGTTCCCAAAGATATGGTAGCTTCTCAAGTGCTTTGCGGGAATACCAAGGGTGAAACAAGTTGCTCTGCCTGTCAAAGAGAGAAAAAAACAGAAATTCCACCTCGTCACGTTTTCAAATTATGGAAGCTCTGTTATAATATCTTCTATGGGAAGGCTGATAGGAAGGACTAATGGGGACAATATATCTTTGTCTTGAAGTGAATTGTAATTACACAGAACTTTATTCTCGTCTCAATCCTGATTTGACATATCATCAGGCCTTGAGTGATTTGTTTGACTCCCAGTATCATGAATATTACAAACTTCTTCAATTTTTGTATGCCCATCCGTCTTGTCATCTTTCTCTTTCTATTTCTGGTCGCCACCTTGATTGGTTTGCCCGCAATCACAGGGAATTTCTTATGGTGCTTTCTGAATTGCTGAGTCGTAAGCAGGTGGAAATTCTCGGTGGTGCCTATTACACTCCTCTTTTGCCAACGATTTTGCCCTTGGATCGAGTGGAGCAAATCGAAATGTACACAACGGCTGTTCGTCGTCATACCGGCAAGAGGCCTCGTGGAATGGTTGTTCCCAATAATGCCTGGGATCCCAGTCTTGTGTCTAGTTTAAAGACCTGTTCCATGGATTTTATTATGATGGATAATTCGCTTATTCCCCAAGGGAAAAGGTCATTTTTACCATATATTGTCCAGGAGCAGGGAAAAATCATCTATGTCTTAGGGCAAAGCCAGCAAAACATACCTTTTAAATCCCACGGAAATGATATTGCTGCGGAAAAAACCTTTGAGTGTCTTGCCTCACCCAAAGAATACTTGGCGGGATTGGAAAAACAAGTTTTTTCTGATTGCCCAGAGGCGGAAAATCCTATAGTTTGCTTTAGCTTGAACCTGGAACAGATGAGTTTTTTAATTGAATCTCAGTGGTTACAACAGTTGGATACAATCATTACACAGGAACAGATTCGTCCTATATTTCAATGGACTCTTCCATCCCGTTATATCAAGGTGACCCAACATTACCAGAGAACCTATATTCCAGCAGGCATTCTGTTAAAAGACACCCTTGCTGATGCCATTGATACAAATAATCATTCTCCTGAAGTTTATGAAAGCAACAGGAGTGTTCCTATTTTAACCCCTTACGATTATTTGCTGCAAAATCCAGAGACATATCTCTTGTACTCAAAGATGATGTACCTTAGTATTTTGGTCAATCAAAATCGTGGGGATAAAAACCATCGCAAGCTTGTTCGAGACTTGTTGCTGGAAGCTCAAGCAGGCGAGTCCTATACGATACATCCAACAAAATTTAGTTGTATTTCCCAAAAGTATGCTTACCGGACCCTTCTGCAGGCAGAAAAAATTGTCAGAGAATTTTCCGGATTCTTTGATTCAGTTACTTCCTATGACTATGATGCTGATGGTATCCGGGAATATATTTGTCAATTTCAACCCTTCAATGCCTATATCCAGCGTAGAGGTGGCTCGATTTTTGAGTTTGATGTTTTTCAAACCTCACGTAATTATACTGGAAGAGGTGGTTCTGCCTCTGGTATGTTCTTGGATTACTTCCTTGATGATTTTTCCTCACAGCGTAATGATTTGTTTTCCCGCCAACTGTACAAGGAACGGGGATTTGATGGAAAACGCAAAACCATTGAACTATGGGCTAGGGGATCAGTAGGGGCCTCCAGTCACTCTGTCAGTATAAAAAAGAACTATGTTGTTTCTTCTGATGGTATCCTTGTCCAGTATATTATAAAAAATGAGGGGCTGGAACCATTGCAACAGGTTTTTGCAGTGGATTCTCACATTCAACTTGATGCCAATGGCAACGACAAACTGGATACGGAACTGATTTGTGGCCAGCAGGAGGAGCTGCAAGTGTTTCACAATCAGCTGCCGGAAGGAACAGACCACAAGGTGTCTCAATTACGTTTCTCTGATAAGGATGTATCCTTTGTCTTTGTTTTAAATGAGCAGGCCAACCTCCAAATGAAGGCGGAGGACGACAATTTGCTTGTGTCCCTCTATTGGAGGCTAGAAATTCCCCCTCAACGTGAAGTGGAAAAGAATATTAGCTTTGTAGTTTTACCTCGTAAAACCACAAAAAGCCTTTAGTTGACTAAACTCCTGCAACCTTATAAAATTACGCATCGATTCTCTTGTTTTTTGAGTTTCCAATATTTTATTTGAATTATGGTGTTGTAATGAACAGACGATTAATCACCTCCGCCTTGCCCTATGTAAATAATGTTCCTCACTTAGGCAATTTGATTCAGGTTTTATCTGCAGATGTATTTGCACGTTTTTGTCGCAGTCGTGGTTATGAGACCATGTATGTATGTGGTACGGATGAGTATGGGACTGCCACTGAAACCCGTGCTTTGGAAGAAAAGAAGACACCACGAGAATTATGTGATTACTACCATGCCATCCATGCAGAAATCTACAGCTGGTTCGGCATTGATTTTGATTATTTTGGTAGAACCTCCACACCCCAGCAGACTGAAATTGTACAGCAGCTTTTCTTGGACTTGGATAAACGTGGTTTTATCAAGGAAGATACTATCCAGCAGCCCTATTGTCCAGACTGCCAGCGCTTTTTGGCTGACCGCTTTGTTCGTGGTGTCTGTCCCCACTGCAACTACGAAGATGCTCGTGGTGACCAGTGCGAAACTTGCGGCCGGTTGTTGGAGCCAGTGGAATTAAAATCACCTCGTTGCTCTACCTGTGGAGCAACCCCTGTTATTAAAGCTACTCGCCACCTTTATATTGACCTTCCTGGAATCCAAAAGGACTACACTCCATGGATGGAAAGGGCTGGCAAGGAAGGTCGCTGGGCAAAAAACGCCCTTCAAATGACCCAGGCATGGATTCGTGATGGCCTTCATCAAAGGGCCATTACCCGGGACCTAAAGTGGGGTATTCCTGTTCCTAAGGAAGGATTTGAAGACAAGGTGTTCTACGTTTGGTTTGATGCCCCCATCGGCTATATCTCCATTACCAAGGCTCTGGCAGATAAGCTTGCGGAGGAAGGAAAAACCTCCTTTGACTGGAAGTCCTGGTGGCTGCCAGAAGAGTCTACAGAAGCCTCAGAAAAGCCTCCTGTAGACCTTTTCCAGTTTATTGGTAAGGACAACATCCCCTTCCATACAGTGATTTTCCCATCCACCCTTATCGGTTCTGGCCGTAATTGGACAAAGCTCTATCATATGTCCAGCAGTGAGTACTTGAATTACGAGTCTGGAAAGTTTTCTAAATCAAAGGGAATAGGGGTGTTCGGTACCGATGCAAAGGAGTCTGGCATTCCCGCTGATGCCTGGAGATTTTATATCTTCTACAATCGCCCGGAAAAGTCCGATACCCAGTTCATGTGGAAGGATTTTCAGGAAAAATACAATGGAGAGCTTATTGGTAATTTAGGAAACCTGGTAAACAGGACACTTACCTTTGTGTCTCGCTATTTTGACGGAAAAATTCCTGAAGCTTCCGTTGACGAGCAGTTGTGGCAGCAGGTAAGGGCCAGTGAGCAAAGAATTACTGAGCTTTTGGAATGGGCGGAACTAAAGGATGCCTTCCGAGAAATGTTTGCTCTTTCGTCCATTGCAAATAAGGCATTTCAGGATGGAGAGCCCTGGAAAACCCGTACTGCAGAACCACAAAAGGCTGCGTCCCTCATCATGAATCTTTGTTATATTATTAAAGACTTGATGATTCTGGCCCATCCGTATATGCCCCAGTTTACCGAAAAGGTAATGTCATATTTTGGAAAAAAGATTGCCAGCCCCTTGGCACATCGTCCAGCAGAAGAGGGAAGTCTTACTTGGAATGACCTTGGTTCTTGTCAGGGCCTGGAAGCTGTTCAGTCTCCAGAGATTTACTTTAAGACCATGGATGATAAGACCATCGAGGCATATCGCCAGCGATATGCAGGCAGTCAGGCTGAGCGGGCTTCTAATGAACAGAAGACCGATGAAAAGAAGGCAAAGAAAAAGGAGTCCAAGACTAAAAATGCCGAACCAGTGAAGGCCAGTGACCCCGTATCCCACTTTAATCAGCATATTGCGTTGAAGACTGCCCGCATCCAAAAGGTAGAAAAGCATCCAGAGGCGGATAAATTGTATATTGAAACCCTGGATGACGGCTCTGGTAGTGAAAGAGTTATTCTTTCTGGTCTTGTACCATATTTGACTCCAGAACAGCTTCTCGGTAAGACAGTGGTTATTGCTGATAACCTTAAGCCCCGTAAAATGAGGGGAATTGAGAGCCGGGGAATGCTTCTTGCCGCCGATTACACTGATGCAAACGGCAAGGAATGTGTTGAGGTTCTTGACTGTAGCTGGACTGCACCTGGAACACCTGTTGTACTGGAAGGAGCCGATGTTGCGGCCAAGAAGGATGATGAGATTGACGCTGACACCTTCTTTGCGGTAGATATTGCTGTAGTAAACAAGACTGTGACCATTGGAGGCGTTCCTCTTGTGGCTGGTGGGAAGGTGATTTCCACAGAGTTTACGGTAAATGGTGAGGTTCACTAATTTTCATGGAACTTTTTCTCGCAACACAAGAGGGTGACGAAAACAAAGCTTTGCCCTCTGTGGTGTCACCCTCTCATTTTCTTCAGACAGACTTTTGGGCTTCGTTTAAAGAGGCTCATGGGTGGAAGTCCTTGCGTGTGCAGGGAAGATACAATCCCGCCACCTACCTTGATACCTGGACTGGCCTAAAAACAGCCGGATTCACCTGTTCAATCCTCACCAGAACCTTCTCCTTACCCTTGGTGGGCAGGGTTTCCCTGGCCTACATCCCCATGGGGTTGGAATTGCCAGAAAACCCGGAAATTATGGCGGAAAGCAAGTTGTACGGCAAGATTCTGTCTGATTTTTCATACAACCTAAGAAGGTTTCTAAATAAAAACACCCTTTGTATTCGCTTTGACATTCCCATAGACCTGTTGAGCTTGGAAGAACGGGAAGCCTATCGTAAAACTATTCCTTGTAGATTTGCCCCGGACAACATTCAGCCCCCGGATACAGTTCTTGTGGATTTGACTGCCACAGAAGATGAAATCCTTGGGAGAATGAAAAGCAAGTGGCGGTACAATATTCGACTGGCAGAAAAAAAGGGTGTTGAGGTAAGACGGGGGGCTGCCAAAGATATTGAAATCTTTTATGACCTGTACAAGACTACTTCCCGGCGGGATGGTATTGCTATCCACAACAAGGAGTATTATCTGGACTTGTTGGAACGGGGACAGTCAGTGGCTTCTAAAGATACTCGGGTGGATTTATACATTGCTTCCTACCAAGGGGAGCCCCTGGCTGCAATTATTACCCTGTTTGCAGGTGTGGAAGCGGTTTATCTTTATGGGGCCTCTTCCAATAGCCACCGCAACCTGATGCCCGCTTATTTGTTGCAATGGGTGGCCATAAAGGATGCCAGGGCTGCGGGCTGCAAGGTATACGATATGTACGGTATTCCCCCAACTGATGATGAGGGACATCCTATGCATGGCTTGTATCGTTTTAAAACTGGTTTTGGCGGTAAAATTGTTCACCGCCCCGGCAGCTTGGATATTCCTCTGAGCCCGCTCTACGGATTTTATGTTTTGGGAGAACGGGGACGGAATTTCTGGTACAAACGGGTAAAAAAGCTTTTGGTTGGACGATAGTAATATATATACTTTTGGAGGAATTTATGAGTCAGCAAACCATGGTTAAAAGTGAACAGTCTCTTGAAGGGACAGGTGTTTCTCAAGGGACTTATGAGGTGGCACTGGAGAAAAGTAAAAAATTGGAGGCCGAAATTGTTGCTAATCCTCAAAAGTTTCGTGTTTTAACTGGAGACCGTCCTACAGGTCGTCTTCATATCGGTCATTACTTTGGTTCCTTGCAGAACCGTGTTCGTCTTTCCAAGATGGGGGTTCCTACCACCATCCTCATTGCAGACTACCAAGTTCTTACAGACCACGACGCCTTCAATGAAATTTCCCAGAATACAAAGCAACTTGTCATTGATTATCTTGCCTGTGGCATTGAACCAAGCAAGGATGTAATTATTTATCCTCATAGTTATGTGCCAGAAGCCAATCAGCTGATGTTGCCCTTTCTAACTCTGATTTCCAATGCAGAATTGGGAAGAAATCCCACTGTAAAGGAAGAGATTCAGGCGGCGGGCATAAAGAGCGTTAATGCTGGAATGTATACCTATCCAGTTCACCAGGCCTGCGATATTTTATTCTGCAAGGCAAATATTGTTCCCGTAGGAAAGGACCAGCTGCCCCACTTGGAGATGACCCGTACCATTGCCCGCCGGTTCAATGAGAAATTTTCTCCTAAAAAACCGGTGTTCCCAGAGCCTCAGGCCCTGTTAAGTAAAACTCCTAGTATCCTTGGTCTGGATGGTAGCCAAAAAATGAGCAAGAGCCGTGGCAATGCCATTATGCTCTCTGCTACAGAAGATGAAACCGCAGCTCTCATTAAGAAGGCTAAAACCGATGCAGACAGGAATATCACCTTTGACCCGGACAACCGGCCGGAGGTTGCCAATCTTTTGATGCTTGTTTCCCTTTGTTCTGGAGAAGAGCCACAGGCAATTGCCCAAAGGATTGGAGACGGAGGAGGTGGTGCATTGAAGAAGCTGCTCACTGAATCTCTTAACGAAGCCCTTCGTCCTATTCGCAGTCGCCGAGCCCAATTAGAAAAAGACCCGGAGTACATCAGAAAGGTATTGCTGGATGGGGTGGAGGCTGCCCAAGCCATGGCTCAAGAAACCCTTCGTGAGGTTCGTTCTGTAATGAACATGGAAATTTAACAAGGATTGCACTCCTTATCTTTCGGAGCCTTCAGAAGTTGTACCAGTTTCTGAAGGTGTTGCCGAGGCTTCTTGTGAGGCCGCAGAAACTGTTGGGCTTCCCGCGTCTGTCAACAATTTCAGGATGGTGGCTACATCTCCAGAAATCATGTACTCACTGAGAGCTGGATATTTGGTAAGGATTTCCCCCAGATTTACCAAGGCGGAAAAATTGTCATCCTCCGTTATTCCCTTTCCACCTGTTCCTTCTATGATGCTGTTATGATAGGCATTTTTTGCTGCAAGATAGAGACTTGCATCAGGAATCCTTACATCACGGACATCTGCAGAAACTATTTCCATCCAGGGGAAATCCTCTTCAATTCCTGTTGCCTCCACCAATTCTTTTGTGGAAATGGTTTGAACCTTCAATCCCGTAGTATCTGCCTGAGTCTGTTCTAGTAGGTAAGAAGCAATGGCAACATTAAACTGGTGGAGCCAGCCTTCAACAAGTTTTTCCAAGGCTTCTTGGTTTTCAATGTCGTGCTGTTGCACAAGAGCAATGAGGCTGTCCTTTTTGACCCTTGCGGCACTTTCAACGGTAATGGTGTAGGAAAAATCCGGGCTTCCCTCTAGCTTTGTGCTGTACAAGTGGGCTGATGGCAGGGTAGACTCAAAGGTGTCCGTTTGATTGATGGAGTCTAGGGAAAAAACTCGCAACTCTGTGTTGGTAGGAAGGAGTCTTTCCCACCGCCACAGAAAATTTCCTGCCTCGATAAGGTCCGGATAAATTCCACTGGTTTTTGACAGTAGTATACCGTAATTTCCTACAGGAACATTAAATTGTACCCAGCCAAAATAAAAGATTGCCGCACCAAAGAGAATCAGTATAATTAATGAAATAAGGGCTTTTTTCATTGTGACAAAACCACCTGTAGTTTAATTAAAAAAGCACATTAAAAACACTGCCAAATTGACGAAGCATACCGCTTGTGCTTATACTGTATTATACCTAGGAAGGGGTTTAGTCTGCAAGGTTTCGTATGGAAAAAAAAGATAAAAAAATAGAGACACCGAAATATCGCCATCCCTTGTTTCAACTCACAAGTAGGGCGCTTGTTTTTTTTAGTCTTTTTGTTGTTGTCTCGCTTTTATTTTATATTACGGGGAGCATCAATCATTTTTTGGATGCCAGCCTCCTGTTCATTCTCCGTACTCTTCAGATAGCCTCCACAGCAACTATCATCTTTTCTGTTTTCCTGCTTGCCCAAATTATCATTTTTTCTATCTATTACAAGGATTTATTTTATTTTTGGCATTTGTTCCATGTGTTTTTTACAGCTGTAATCTCAATTGTAGGCTTTGTTTTTTCAGGTGTAATCAAGGTACTTGCTACAGGAATATAGGGGTTATAATCTTTTTGAAGTACTAGTCTTGACAGAAATCCACTCCCCATTTATCATTTAAAGCTATGGCTAGACGTTTGTACGGAATTCGTGGCGCTGCTTGTTGCGGAAATACTGCGGAAGAGATTCAGTCCGCTGTGTCTGAAATGTGTTCTCGGCTTTTTAGTGGGAACGGTTTGCAGGGTGACGACCTTGTATCACTCCATTTTACCATGACTGGTGATTTGGATGCATTGAACCCAGCTGCAGCCCTTCGTCGTAGTGACTGTGGCGACTTGGTAAAGGAAGCCGCACTTTTTTGCAGTGCCGAGGCCTTTGTAAAAGGAGGGCTGCCTCGTACAATCCGACTTCTAGTTACTGCCTACATGGAAGAGGGTTCAAAGCCCGTCCATATTTATACGGGTGGAGCTGAAGTTCTTCGCCCAGACTTTGTTCAATCAGCTTTGTCCCATTCAACTACAAGTCAGGTTGTCAAATGAGTGCCCATCCACAGAAAAAGATTTGGCTTATTAGTCGGGAATATGCAGGGATAGCAGAAGCCGGTGGAGTGAAAAATGTAGCCTGTTCTCTTTGCGAGGGACTTGCCGCAACCGGGGTAGAGGTTACCCTTATGATTCCTCGGTACGGATGCACTGATTTTGTTTTAACTACAGGCTACACTCCCAACGTAATTCCTCCCCAGCATATTTCTGTGGACGGCAAGGATTACGTAGTGTCATTTGACAAGGCTCAGGTAGGGAAGGTTGAGGTAATATTTATAATTCACCAGATATATAGCGAAAAGTCCGGTGTGTACACCTACACCATGGCAGATGAAAAAAGGGACAGTAGCCAGGTGAGAGGTTCAGGTTTTTCCGATGCCCTATTGATGGATGTGCTCTTCCAAAAGGCTGTTTTAGTCTATGGAATTAGGTCTCAGAGTCTTCCCCACATAATTCACTGCCAGGATGCGGCTACGGCTATGATTCCACCTATGGCACGCTGTGTGGAGGAATACAAGGAAGCCTATCAGCAGGTGAGATTTGCCGTAACAATTCATAATGCAGGGCCTGGCTATCATCATGATTTTAGTAGCCTTGATGAGGCGGCCTCCTACACTGATTTGCCTAAAGACATACTGGAGAACTGTTTGAATGGCTCCAACGTGGAGCCATTTTTGGCTGCCGGGTATTTTTCAACCCTTACGACTGTTTCTCCTTGGTATGCAGAAGAGCTGCTGGATTCAAAGAATAGCGATACTATGGGGCTTTCCCAGCTGTTCATTGAGAAGGGATTTGCCATTACAGGTATTACAAATGGAATCGACTGCTATCGTTATGATCCTTCATGCAAGCACACTTCCTTGCTTCCCTTTGCCTTTTCTCCTGCAAGGGGAGATTTGGAGGGAAAATACAAAAACCGTCGGTATTTTATCCAGCACTATGCTTCACCTTCGAATGACTACGTATCCAGTGATTTTATTCGCTCTGGTGATATTGTAGATACGGATATTGAGGGAAAGAAGGGGAAAAAGCTTGTTTACTTTTGTTACCACGGAAGGATTGCAAGCCAGAAGGGAATTGATGTTTTGGCAGATGCCGCCAGCCTGCTTTTGTCTGCCCGTGATGATGTACGTTTTTTACTGGTTGGACAGGGAGAGTCCACTCTTGAGAATAGATTGGCCAAACTGGCGGCAGAATTTTCAGGGAAGTGTGTGTATTTACAAGGTTATGACAGGGCTGTTTCTCGTTTATCTACAGCGGCGGCAGACTTTATTGTTTTACCGAGCAAGTTTGAGCCCTGTGGACTAGAAGATTTTATTGCCCAGCTGTATGGAACCCTTCCTATTGCCCATGCCACTGGTGGACTGAAAAAAATCCTTGATGGCAAGACAGGCTTTTTGTATGAAAACAACAGTGGGGAAGGTTTATACAAGGTTTTAAACCAGTTGGCAGATTTTTTGAAAAATGAGGATGGTAGATTGAAGGAGATTGTTGCCTACGGAGCAGCCTACGTCCAGGAGAAATACGACTGGGCCTCTGTTATTCGTAATAAATATTTACCTTTTTATCATCACTTATAATTCTTTGAAAAAAAAATAAATTAATATTGACACTTTTTTGTGTTTAATATATATTCACATACGTTCCTAATTGCCAACTTAGCTCAGCTGGCCAGAGCACGTGATTTGTAATCTCGGGGTCTAGGGTTCGAATCCCTAAGTTGGCTTTGAAGAATGGGGAGGTTCCCGAGCGGTCAAAGGGGGCAGACTGTAAATCTGTTGGCTCCGCCTTCGAAGGTTCGAATCCTTCTCTCCCCACATTGCGGCGTTGGAC
>JAGBFT010000014.1 GCA_017936345.1 Spirochaetaceae bacterium | reverse complement strand
TGTAGATGACCATCATGTAGCCCACGTTCTGCCAGTTCATCAGCACCACCAGTCCCCAAAATCCATATTTCGGGTCACTGACGATGGTGGCTCCGTACCTGTACAGCACACCGTTGATGATAACCTGCCAAATCCATCCCAGCACAATGCCGCCGATGAGATTGGGCATGAAGAAGATGGTGCGGAATACATTTGTCCCCGCCACCCCCTTGGTAAGAATCAGCGCCAGTCCAAAGGCAAAGAGGTTGATGGAAAGGACGGAGACAATGGTGAATTTCACCGTCAGCCACAGGGCTGAGTTAAAATAATTGTCGATGGTGAATGCCTTGACATAATTGTCCAGCCCCACCCATTGGGCATTCGTCACGTTGGTGAATTCACAGAAGGAAAGATAGATTCCCATAATCATGGGAATTAGGAAGGCTATCAGGAAGCACACAATGCCAGGGAGGGCAAAGAGGGGAAAGTATTTTCTTAAGGATTTTTCCATTACCATACTTAATCTCCATAAAAAAGGGGACGCCATCACAAGTCCAGACGTCCCCTCATGTCAAAGTATAAACTATTTATTCTTGATTTGCCATTCGGCAGACCACTGGTCTTGTGCAGTCTTCACTACATCGTTCCAGTCGGCCTTGCCCTCAAAGTAGGCCAGCAGTGCGGAGCCCAGGGCATTCTTCCATTCTTCGGAAGGAATTGCATTGAAGGTCCATGGAATGGATGATACACCATCCTTGTTCATCCAAATGCTTACCTGCTGTGAGAGTGGGTCGGTGGGAAGCTCGGCCTCGCTGAAGCTGTTGAAGGGAGTGATGAAATTCAGTTCCTCGGACACCAGCTTCTTGCCAGTAGGTGAGCTGAACAGCCATGTCAGGAAGAGGTCTGCGGCCTTCTGGGCTTCCGGACTGGCATTCTTGTTGATGCACAGGTAGTTTTCTGTTCCCACGCAGAGACCTGCATCCATTTCCCCGTCAATTCCCATATACAGGGGCAGGAACTTGATGTCTTCAGAAGCAACCTTGTTTCCAGTTGTTCCAAGAATCTGAGCGGCAGCCCAGTTTCCATTCTGAACCATGGCGCACTGGCCCAAGGCGAATTCTGCCATGGAGTCGTCCACGCTCTTGGAACCCAGAAGGGTTTTTGCAGTGACGCTATTGTTGGTATACAAGTCCATCAAGTCCTTGAAGTTCTGGTTGTAGGTGAAGTTGAATGTGTCACTGGCCAGGCCTGTCAAAAGAGGAGAGGTTCCAGGAGCCTTCTCTACAAATTCGTAGTACAAGGGAACGTTCACGGTGTGTGTCTGCCATCTCCACTGATTTCCAGCAGCCATTGATGTGCTGGCAAAGACACCCTTGATTCCCAGCACGTCCTTGTTCTTCTGCATATCCTCAACCACGGCCTTCAATGTGGCAAAGTCCTTGATTTCCTCTGCAGAATTGATGGCTACAGCCTTGTTGGGAAGGGCAAAGTACTTGTCCATGATGGCATTGTTATAGATGATTCCATATCCTTCTACAGCATAAGGAATTGCAGCAACATTTCCGTCCAATTTCAATGCCATGGACTTGTCCGCCAAAAGCTTGTAGAAGTTGGTGTTGTCCAGGGGAGCTGCATCATTGCGGGAGGCCTCAAGACCTACAGGACCATTTGTCTGGAAAATAACAGGGGGATTTGACTTTGCCTGCTCACTTTTCAAGGTTTGCTCGTAGGTTCCGGAGGCAGCGGTGACAACCTTCAGCTTGTAGCCAGGGTTTTCCTCCTCGAAGGCAGGGATGACCTTTGCCTCGTAAACGTCGGCAATCTCAGGCTTGAAGTTCAGGAAGTAGATTTCCTGGGCCTTTTCCTTTCCGGCACAACCAACGAAGAGGCTACCTGCCAGTGCCAGTATCAGGGTGATACCAAGTGCTTTCTTCATAAAAAACTCCTTTGTGTATGATAGGGATTGGGCTTCTAAAAATACATTTTTAGTTCCACCATCAGCACAGAAATAACATTCCCATACTGACTCAATCCTCTTGTTTAACACTTCCTAAAATATATAGTAAACCGATTTAGTAAGGCTGTCAAGAACGAAATTAAAAGAAAAAAGTGATTTTTTATGTTTTTCTTTCAACTGAGAGATTTTATTTTGGAAGAATTTACTCCTGCTAATGTAAGTTTAATAGTTGTAAAATTTGTTTTCAAGCAAGGCAGATGGCTCTTTATTTTTTTAATATTTTTACTGAAACTCGCCTATAATATGCCGAAAATCTACAGTATGAAGAGAATAAAATTTTTAATAGGTATTCTAACATTTGTCTTGTTGGCTGGCATCCTGTCTGCACAGTCTCTTCACATCGGTATTGAGGATGTTTCTCTTGAAACAGTTTTCAAGGCAGATGGGGAAATCGAGGGCTTTATGCTATATGTCCGAAAAAAGCCCGGGATGAATTCTGTCCTCCTTACAGAAACTACCCGTTCTGCCGATGGCATGGCCACCAATTATGCTTATCGTACCTTGGAATGGAACGAAATAAATGGGAATGAACGACGCATGCTGGACGGCAAGCCTCTGGTGTCTGAATTCGCTCGCTATAGCATCATTGACTCAACTCCAGAAAACCACCCTGTTCTAGGGGAGGCCTTCTGTTTGTATATTCCGACACAAATACAATATGGCTATCCTTGGTCTAGAAGTGGTGTCGTTACTGTTGGAGTGGGAACCTTTATCAATATTCGAGCCTTCGGTGCCCTGTACGGAGAGTATACCGATGGCTACGAGGATAATCCCTTTATGTTTGATTTGGGTAAGCCTGCCGAAAACCCTCCTGTTCCTGCTGCTCTTACTGACTCCTACAATCCTGAGGCAGCCACCACCTTTGACCAAATTGCCAGGGATGGTGGTGGTTCCATTACCTATTCCAAGGGACCAGAAACCATTACGGAAGATATTATTCATGTTTTAGAAAAACTTGACCCCACAAGGGCAGCCGACATTGTTTTTGCCCTGGATACTACCGGCAGCATGAAGGATGACGTGGTTCGGCTGCGAGAAAGTCTTCTTCCTGAACTAGAAAAACTCTTTGCCGAATTCAATGGCTCTGTTCGATTGGGCTTGCTGCTGTACCGCGACTATGTTGACGGCTACAATTACAAGGGAATTCCAGTTAAGTATTATCCCTTTGTTTCCTCTTTGGATGAATTCAAGGAAAACCTCTTTGACTTTACCATCAGGGGAAACGAGGGGGGAGATATACCGGAGGCTGTATATGAGGCCCTGTATGGTGCTGTGGAATTCTATTCTTGGAATGCAAATGTTCAGCGTAGGGTTATTCTCATTGGTGATGCAGAGCCCCACCCAAAACCTCGGGGAAGCAAAAAATACACGAGGGAACTGGTATTTTCCACTGCAGAGGCAAAGAATGTTACAATAGAGGCCATCATTACTCCAGACGGAAAGACTTCAGCTGATAGAAAATAGGACGAGCTCAATCACGTAAAACCACCCAAAGGAAATTTGAAGTAGTCAATGGACTGTTTCAAACATCGGGTGGTTTTGCGTAAATCTATTCCTGACCAGAAGCCGCTATAACACCTGCCTCAATCAGCTCCCGTTCCGGGATTTTGGCCATGTCAATTTCCACTAATTTTCTGAAGGCGGGCGGAAGTGTTCCATCTACATCGCTTTCATAGTAAGACAGAATACGCTGCAGGTCAGGAATAGCCTGCTGCCATTTCTTTTCTTTTACCTTCAGGTGGGCAATTTCGTATTCGGCTTCTACCAACTTATCCATTTGATGCCCATAGCGGATGATAATCGTTTCGTAGTAAGCCTGGGCAGCCTTGACGTTTCCTTGGTCGTAGCTAGCTTGGGCTAGGTTGATTAGCTCTTCGGCAGTTAAATCCTCAGGGATGTCTTTTGGTGCTGACTGGCAGCCCGCTGCAAGAAAAACAAGGGCAATGCAAGCCCCCAAAAAATAAATTGTTCGCTTCATGGAAAAAGTGTAGCACAGTGAAAGGGACTGTGCAAGCCCTTGGATTTATTCCCGGGGCCTGCACCTTCTGGAATTATTTTTTCTTCAGCAGGGCGGCGAAGGGATTGTAGGTGTCTCCGTCGTCACGCTGGCTTCCCAGGAACTGGGCCGTGTCCCTGTCCTGCTGGGTGCTGGTGGCGGAGGCCAGGCTGATTCGCCGCTGCTCCT
>JAGBFT010000013.1 GCA_017936345.1 Spirochaetaceae bacterium | reverse complement strand
TCACGGATGGCCTTGCTGGAAATCATCATCTCGGTCAGCTGGTCCTGGCGACCAGTTGCCAAATACAGGACATCAGGACCGGCTCCAGCCATAATCTGGGGGTTGATGGTCTTTTCAACCTGAGCCTCGATTGTCAGCTGAACCTCAACACCGGGGTTAGCAGCCTCAAAGCCTTTCTTAATCTCCTGCCAATATACATCACCGTAGGCTCCCTTCAAACCGGCAACCTTCAGCACCTGCTTCTCAGCTTCTTTCTTACCACCAGCAAACAAGCTGGCAGCAACCAAAAGTAATGCACCTGCTACAACAGCACACTTTTTCATAAAACCTCCTTAATGATTAAACCTTAAGTTTAACTTGGTAACCATATTATAATTCACGACAATTTTAGTATGTAGCTATATAGATAAATCTGCAATATAAATCTTGCTTTGTTTTTTTATTTTCTTGCTTTTATTTCAAAATATTATATAATAGAATTATGAGCAACTCTCGATACAAAAACGAATATACTGCGGCTCCTATTCCAGATGGACCACAGCTGGAATATATCAGCTATTCAAAGTTTGAGGATGATTGGAATTCACAGCTTCATTCCCACCCTTTTATGGAAATTGCCTTGGTGGTGGGTGGCGAAGGGAGCCTCCTTCTGGAAAACAGCAAATATCCCGTTTCCACAGGGCATCTCATTCTAATTCCACAAAACAGACTGCACACAGAGGTCTCTTCATCCCACAATCCATTGGAATACTACATTCTGGGAGTAAGGAATTTTTCCATCCATGAGGAATTAATCCAAGACTCAAGTACAGAAGCAAATCCAGCCCTTCCCCTAGGTGAGTTAATGTCACTGATTGAGCCTATATTCACAGAGATGTTTCACGAAATGAAGTTGCACCGGGCAGGGCATGAGATGATGATACAAAGTCTTCTTCTACGCCTTGCAGTTCTCCTTACCCGACGTACTGACCTAAAGGCTTCTTTTGACAGCACAGAAGAAATGAGACGAGGCTGTGCCATTGTTAAAGATTACATTGACAGTCACTATGCAGACAAAATCACCTTGGACGACCTTGCCCGCATAAGTTGCATCAGCAAGTTTCACCTTATCCATGAATTTTCTCGTTATGTGGGCAAGCCCCCCATTGCCTACCAGTTGAAACGAAAAATTCAAGAGTCCAAGTATTTGCTGGAATCCACAGACAGTTCTATTGCAGATATTTCTTACACCTTGGGGTTTTCTAGTATCAGTCACTTTTCTCAACGGTTCAAGCTTGAAGAGGGGTGTTCTCCTCTAAAGTACAGAAAACGTGTTTCTCAGGGGAGACAAAATTTAAAACGAAGATAATTTTCCCCAGAGGGATTTTTCAAAACAGACTTTCTCCTCTTGTACCTTCTTTTTGACCTTGACTTGTATTGTCCCCTGTGTTTTAATCTCCACTATGGATGCAGTTCAAGAAAAAGAGATTTCTCACGTAATTTCACAATTTGCCATTTACGGTGATTTGGTCTCCTTCAAGCCCCTAGGAAACGGCCACATCAACAATACCTACCGTTCAACCTTTAGCCAAGGTGGGGCAAGAGTTCGCTACACTCATCAGCGTATCAATAAGGAAGTGTTTAAGCAGCCAGACCAAGTTGTATCAAACATTGCCGCTGTTACAGACTTTTTGCGGGAGTCTTACAAAAAAGAGGGCCTGGAGGATATTTCACGCCGAACCCTTACCCTTGTTCCCTGCAAGGACGGGAAATTCTTTTACTTGGATTCCCACGGCAACTACTGGAGAACCTACCTCTTTGTGGAAAATGTTACTACCTACGAGATAATGGACAGTACAGCCCTAGCCCAACAGCTAGGACAAACAGTGGGTGAATTCCAAAACCGTCTGGCCAGTTATAATGGGCCCCGCCTTTTTGACACAATCCCCCGCTTCCACGATATGCACCTCCGTTACCAGCAGCTAGATGATGCCCTTGCTCGGGACCCTGCAGGAAGAAAAGCTTCTGCAAAGGAAGAACTGGATTTTCTGGAAGCCAATAGACAGCGGGGTATGGTTCTTAGCGACGGCCTTGCCAACGGAAAGCTGAGAGAAGGCATAACCCACAACGATACAAAGCTTAACAACATCCTCTTTGACCAGGAAACCGGTGCTGCCCTCTGCGTCATTGACCTGGACACGGTTATGCCCGGCACCGTTCTCTTTGACACTGGCGACATGATTCGTACTGCCACCAACACCGCCGCCGAAGACGAAAAGGACCTTTCCAAGGTAACCTTTAACTTTAATGTTTTTAGGGCCCTCATCGGTGGCTATTATGCCAAGGCTGGCTCCTTTCTCACTGACTACGAAAAGAGCTTGTTAGCAGAGTCAGGACGGGCCATAACTCAAATTATGGCAGTACGAATGCTCACAGACTACATCAACGGGGACGTATACTACCACACCGACTACCCGGAGCACAATTTGGTTCGCGCCCGAACCCAAATTGCCCTCATAAAATCCATGGACAGCCAGTGGGATCTTGTCACTGCCTTCATCCACGACTTAAAGTCAAACTGACTTTTTTCATTCTGAGAAATCGAATCTGCCCTGGAGGTCAATTCCCACGGGCAGATTTCTTGTGCCCTATCCTTCTTGGAGGGTGAGATTTTTAACCCACCGCTCCTTTTTTAAGCCAACGGCACAACCAGCAATCTTTACGGCATCGGTCAGCTTGATTACACCGTACAAGGCGACAGGCCCTATGGTTGTAAATTTGGTCAGCAAGAACATGCATGGTACTACCAAACAACAATTCACAAAGAGGTCTACCCTTGCCCCCAAAGCTGCATCCCCTCCAGTTCGTGAAACAGCAAATTGGGCATTTATAAAAGCCCATGTTGGCATATAGGCTGCGTTCAACAAGACCAGGCTCCTTGTTACCTCCTGGGCGGCGGAGCTTAAATTGCCAAATACCAATGGCACTATGAACACCGTCAAACACCCAATGACTGTACCAAAAACTCCAAAAACCAAGGAGCCAGATAGCAACCAATTCTTCTGCTTGCGCGCCTCATCAAGCTTGTTTGCACCTAAGGTGCTCCCCAAAATAACTCCTGTGGCAGTACCAATTCCGTTAAAGCACACAAAGAACAGATTTGCAATGGCAAAACCCGCCGCCATTCCGGACACAACCTCCGCTCCACCACGACTGTTATACAGAGCCGTTGTTACTGTCTCTGACAAAACCCAAGACATTTCTGAGATGAGGATTAAGCCTGATTTTCTAAAAATGCTAAAAAAGAGCTTCCAGTTTACCTTAAAGAAATCAATTACTTTAAAAACAAAGGGTGGTTTTACCCTGTTAAGATACAACAGGAATATAGTCATTTCCGTCAGGCGGGCAATTACTGTGGCAATGGCGGCTCCAGAGGTCTCCAAACGAGGAGCTCCCAGGTTTCCGTAAATGAGAATCCAGTTAAAAAAGGTATTCACACAGGTAGCCGTAACAGAAATCAACAAGGGGGGCTTTACCCTTCCTATTTCTCGCAAAGACGTACCTGTCGTGTTGGCAATTACAGTGGGAATCCAAGATGGTGCCAGCATTCTCATGTATCGGATGCCCTCTTCAATAATCTCTTCACTGGCCATATTTCCATGAACCATCAATGAAAGAAAAGGCCGGGGGAAAAAAATGCAAATACAGGTGTAGATGAGACCCGCCACAAGTCCGATAATCAGCTTGAAACGATAAGCCTGCTGCATTCCCCCACTATTTTTTGCACCATTGTATTGGGAGATAAATATTCCACCAGAAATACAGATAGCATTGATAAAAATCAAAAAAATAAAATTGATTTGTCCGGCAATATTTACACCAGACATTTTTACATCCCCCAATCCTGCTACCATAAAGTTATCGATTAGGGTAACCATATTCTGAATCAGCAATTGACCCATAACGGGCAGGGCAATCAGCAAGGCTCTTTTATAAAAATGAACAGGACCAAACAAAGATTTTCTTGAATTTAGCAGGGTATTCATGCACAACACAAAATCACTTTACAAGAAAATAGTCAAGCGAAACTTTACACATTCACTCAGTTGATTTTCAAAAAAATAAATCTCTAAAACCTTAAATCAATTTTAAAATTCTGACAATTTTTTCTTTTCTACCAATAAAAAAACACTAAATATAGGTTTTTTTCGTCACATTTGTTATAATGTTTAAAATGAGCCTCATTCAGAATATTCTCGAATACTACGACGAGCTTTACCCTGTCTCATCCCTGCAAAAATCGTTTTATGAGGAAATTCTACAAACATTTTCCATCGAGCCAAAGGTTTTGAGCATTGGATGCGGTACAGGAGTATTTGAGCATCACCTTTCTCGCCATAATTGTAATGTTACTGGAATTGACTACATTCCGGGCTTGTTGGAGTCAGCAACCAGGCGCCATCGCCAGCCTGGCTGCAGCATCCGTTTCTTTCAAATGACAATTACAGAAATGGGACAGTACTTGGGCAAGGGGTTTTACAACATAATCTCTTGTATCAACAACAGACTCCCCCCCATACCCAATGCCAAACAGATGGAGAAATTTTTTTGTGACTGCAGGACTTTAATGTCCCCTGGGGGATATTTTATTTTACAAATTCCCAACTACCCCTACTACACCTTTCAGCAGGTCAGTAATTTACCCACCTCCGAAAGCATACGCTCAAAACTTTACACCAAACTCATTACTGATGACAAGGGAACTCGTATGGTAAAGCAGGTAGAAACTAGCAATGGCAAACTCGTAACAACAGTTGATCACGAACAGGTCTACCCCCTTGCTTCACAAGACGTTGAGGAACTTGCACAGGACACAGGATTTAATCAGATTAAATTTTACAGTAATTTTGCCAAGGAACAATTTCTCCCGGAATCTAGCCCTAACCTCATTTGCGTAATGAGAGGGTGCTAAATGTCAAGGAGCAATCACTAGGATTACCCCCTGATATTTATGACTTGATTCTCCAGCGTCCCTCATGTTGATAGAATCGAGATGATTCAAGCTCAATGATTCGGCCGTCCTCACCCGCTATTTTAACAGTGGAGCTTATGGGATTTACTTCAATTACTTTGAAATTCGCCCCATCGTAGTAGAACCGCAGTCCTTCGGTTGGTATGTGTTTTCTGGCATCAGCATACCAGTCGTATTCATAGGAAAGACAGCACAGCAGACGGCCACATTGACCAGAAATCTTCATAGAATTCAGGGAAAGGTTTTGTTCCTTTGCCATGCGAATAGAAACAGGCTTTAACTTATCTGAAACAGAGTGGCAACAGTAAGGCCGTCCGCAAATACCTAATCCACCAGTTATTCTCGGTTCATCCCTTACACCAATTTGCCGCAACTCAATACGCATTTTGAATACAGATACCAAATCCTTGACCAGCTCACGGAAGTCCACCCTCTTGTCTGCACTAAAGAAGAACAGCACCTTCTGCTCTTCTAAAAGATAATGCACTGTAATCAGCTTCATTTCCAAGCTGTGACTGGCAGCCTTTTCCTGAAAAACCTTAAAGGCAGAAGCCTCCTTTTCTTTTAAGCTTGCAGCCTTTGCCATATCCTCATCATTAGCCTTCCTATCGATGGCAATAATGTCAGACGGTCTAATTCCCACCGGCTGGGAAACTAACCCCATTACCCGTGCATAGTCTCTTCCGTACTTAGTGGGAATGACAACATAATCCCCGCCCGTCAACTCCAAATCTTCTGGAGCTGTTGCATACAAACCCTCGCAGGAATATTCCAATTTCAGACGAAACAAGCGTCTGGGATACACAAAATCAGCAGCATCCGCCTCAATCGTATCCAACTCATCATTATCTTCTAAAGCAGAAACATCTTCCTCATCCAACTTATCTATATCGCTTTCAAAATAATCACTCATGGGAACCTACCTATGTTATCAAGTCTACCAGTATTCCATTGATTTCATCAATACGAACCAAAATCTGTACTGTCTCCAAGTGGTTTGCTAAAATATCAGCAGCCAATTTGTCTATCTTTTCATCAACAATATTTATAAGATAGAATTTTTCCGTTTTAAATCGCTTGCTAGGACGACGACGAACATTCATTTTTACCTCATAGTTTGTATGTACAATAAATCGTATCAAATCACCTATTGCCTTTCGATAGGCCTTGAATGACTCCATACTGAATTCTGCCTTTGCAACATCGGAGGCCAAATCAGCTTGGTCCTTTAGATACACCAATGCCTCCTCAAATTCCATCCCCGCAATTTCTGCAGGAAGACCTGCAGAAATCATTTGATTTTCTGCCACCTTTTGCTCCACCATAGAAGCAAAACGAGTTTTTCGTAGACTTCCTCTGCCTATCCTTGAGCTTTGACTATCAGAATTGGTTGCAGCGGCTCCCGCAGTTCCTATTGATGAAAGGTGAAGCGCTGAATGCAGGGAATCAATCTGTGCCATTGCTAAAGAGCCTCGTCACTTGAATGCAACAAAGCAGTTGATGAGGCAATGGCTACCCTGTCAAGAAGCTTACTTCTGGCCTCTTGATATTCTTCTTCATCGGACAAAGAAATACAGTGACCATGAAAAAGAACTCCATCTTCCAACACCAACTTACGAGTCGAAATATCCCCCACAACAGAAGCTGTTTGAAAAAGCTGGACAAAATCGGGAGCAGTAACATTTCCTTCCACCACCCCACCGATGATAGCAGATTTTGCTGTAATGTTTCCCCGAATTCGGGCATCCTCACTTACAATCACCTTGCCAGTAGCCTCTAAGTCTCCGTCCAAATCACCATGAATGGTAACAAAGCCAGCAATCTTCAAATTGCCAGATACAGCAGAACCAGAACCGATAAAAGTATTTATAGAAATATCATCGCCACGAAAAGCCACAGGTACTCCTAGATAAGCCAGATGAGCTCCGGCAAAATTATATTGATACTCTTACTTTTGCTTTACGTTGATATACTTTGCGGGATCCACAACATCGGAACCAATATGAACCTCGTAGTGAAGGTGGGGTCCAGTGGTAATACCTGTGTTACCAACAGTTCCAATCACCTGTCCCTGTTCAACATACTCACCCTTCTTTACCCGGAAGGAATTCAAGTGGGCATATCGAGTATAAATTCCGTGTTTATGTTTGACAATTACGTAATTTCCAAAACTCGTATCAAAAGCTACTGTTACAACCTGACCATCTGCAGTACTTACAACGGGGTCTCCAGAGCGCCAAGTAGAAAAGTCCAACCCCTTATGAATATACCACTGACCAGTGATAGGGTGCTTATTCTGACCAAACTCCATGGAAATATGGCCAATACCGTTCTTCAAGGGCCAAATACTAGGAATTTCCGAAAACAGCGCACCCTGTGACTCCAGCATCTTTCCAATCTGTTCTATGGGCTGAATAGCACCCTCCAGATAAGAAATGAGCTGCTGGATATCAGCTGATTCACGGGCAGTTCCAGAAACCAAATCGTTTGTATCAAACAAGGAAGACAAGTCGCTACTCTGCATGGACGAACGGCTAGCTTCGCTAGATTGATTTATTCCCAACAGAGAAAGAGACTGTGACAAAGAAGACTGAAAACGCTTTGCAGTCTGCATCAAATCACTATTCTGGTCTCGCAGCTCATCAAGACTTGCAAGGGTTTTTCTGTTTTCATTTTGGAGACGAGAAATTTCTGCGCTGGCACCCAATGTTTTTTTGTTGAAGTAGAAGAAAGAGGCAGCCATTCCCACAACAAGGATAATACCAAACACAAGAGCAATAACATTAGTCTGAAAGCTTATAGGCTTGGACTGGGAATGAGGAACAACCATTATTGTCAATTTTCTGTCGAAAACTTTGAATGCTATTGAAAAAAAATGACCTAACTTAGAAAATCCCTTTCTTAAGAATTTCCCTATGGAAAAAACGGCATCCTTTTCCATCCTTTTATATCGCCTTGTACGAGCCACTTCATATCTCCATATAATCCAAGCCCATTCTATCACAGTGTAAAATCACTGTCAAATGGCTGTAACATATTACTTTCAGAGTGCAGTTCACACTCCTCCATTCTCATTGTCGGCAAGATAAAACCTTTACTTAATTTTTATGACAGAAAAATGTCCCATTCCTTCATGCTGAATTACATTATCTTCACTTGACGGCAGACAATTCCTATGCTATCCTTAATTTCAGATAGGGAAATCTACCTGAGAAATTCAGTTTGTAGGTTTTTAAACACTACTTCGGGAACACAGGCTCTGTTGTTCCCATCACTTTTTTTGGAAGAAAGCCATGCAGTTTTTTGATACTCATGCCCACATTGGGCTTACCTATGATGATCCTATTGAACAATTGCGAGTTGTACAAGACGCGAAACAGGCAGGTGTTACCCGCATTGTGAGTATTTGCAACAGTCTTCATGACTTTACAACTGTATACGATACGCTAAAAACCGTAGCTGGAGTATATCACGCTGTGGGAGTTGCTCCCTCAGAAGTAAATTCTCCGGGACGCGACTGGATGCGGGTCGTTGAAGACTCTCTCAAACTCCCCAATGTTGTTGCCTTGGGAGAGACAGGCTTAGATTACTACAGAAAATTTGGAGACAAGCGTTCTCAAATCGAGCTTTTCATCACTCAACTGGAAATAGCCAATATGTTTGACGTTCCTGTTATTATTCACAACCGGGATGCTGGAAAGGACGTACTTGACATTTTAGCTGAACGCTGCCCTCCTGCAGGAGCAGTTCTTCACTGCTACTCGGAGGATGCAAAGTATGCCAAAAAGGCACTGGATTATAATATTTACTTTTCTTTTGCAGGAAACCTGACCTATAGAAATGCACGAAATCTCCATGAAACTGTGCTGAACATTCCTCTGGATCGCATTTTGATAGAATCTGAAGCCCCATTTATGGTACCTGCAGAGTATCGTGGCAAGAGAAATATGCCTGCCTATATTCCGTCTACCGCTGGATTCCTGGCAGAAATGTTGGATATGGATTTAGAAGAGCTGAGTGTGCAGCTTTGGAAAAATAGTTGCAGGTTCTTCCGCCTACCAGAGTAAAATCCATGTTATATCATCCTGTTTCAATCGGCGACCTCACCCTTTCTGGAAACCTTTTTTTGGCTCCCGTTGCAGGATATTCCGACAGGGCCTTTCGTTCGGTTTGCCGAGAAGGCGGTGCAAATTTTGCCTACACAGAGATGATTTCCGCAGAAGCCCTTGTCCGAGGTTCTGACAAGACCCGCCAACTAATGGTGCGGGCTGCCAACGAAGAAACCTACGGCGTTCAACTTTTTGGTGGTACCCCAGAAGTTATGGGACAAGCGGTGGAAATGGTGCTTGCCCAAGAAGACAAGGAAGTTGTACCGGAACTAATTGACATAAACGCCGGTTGCCCCGTACCTAAAATCACCAAAACTGGTGCAGGTTCTGCCCTGACCCGTTGTCCAGAGCAATTACACAAGGTGGTGGCAGCCGCTGTAAAGGCCAGTTCCTCATTGGGAGAAAAAGCCGTTCCTGTAACCATAAAAATTCGCTCTGGCTGGGATGCACAAACCATTACCTGGAAAGAGGCAGCCTTGGCGGCGCTGGAAGCAGGTGCGGCAGCCCTGACCATTCACGCCCGGACAAGGACTCAAGGTTATGAAGGAAAGGCTGACTGGAACATTCTCTCCGAACTCGTAGAATTGGTGAAAAACAAAACAGATGGAAGGGTTCCTGTATTTGGCAGCGGGGATATTTTTTCCCCAGAAGATGCCCAGCGAATGCTACAAGAGACGGGATGCCAAGGTGTTATGTTTGCTCGTGGAGCCATGGGAAATCCATTTATCTTTATCCAAACCCGTCAACTTCTGGAAACAGGCTCCTACGAAGAAATCAAACCAACCATTCGCATAAAAGCTGGCATAAACGAGTTGAAATGCCTCATTCAAGATGCTGGAGAAGACTCGGCCTGCCGTAAAATGAGAAAACGTTTTTGTGCCTATTCCAAGGGTGTTTCTGGAGGAAGCAAATTAAGAGAAGCCATCGTTGCCGCCACTACAGAAGCCGAATACATTTCTCTATTTCAACAGGAAGGATTACTCTAGAACCCTTGAAAAACCTGTTAATGCAATGTAATATAGATAAGTATGAATTTCTTGAAATTTTTTACTTCCATCTTTGAGTCTATTTTCAAGTCATCTTCTGAAGATGTAAAGAAAAGAAATGAACTCAAGCGGATAGAAAATGAGTTGAAGCTTCACGTCCCAGCCATCTATAAGAATGGTGTCCTTTTGGCGAACGTGGCGGAAGCCCTAGTTTTGTTATATACAAATACAAAATATATAGAAGAAATTCTGTCCAGCACCATTAAATCATCGGACAACCACCGCTCCACTACTTTTGCAAATCGCCTTATTATGACAGGTTTTACTACGGAAACCCTTGAATTGCAGGACCAACTGTCTTTTGAGGCCAGAAAGGAAGCTATTCTTATGGCGGATAACGAAGCAAGAGTATTCGAGCATCAGGCGAAAGACTTTGAACGCCTTTTAAAGACCTTGGAACAGGAAGAATTTTCCCAGATAAACCACATTATAGCAAAACTGTACCAGCTATGTGATATTTGTCGTTTTAATTTTATCGGAGCCATCAGGATATTTGTACCAAATTTTACAGAACGTACAGAACTGGAAAAAATGGAAATCAAAAATGTCCCCATCAATGAGCTAGAAACGACCTTGATAGACCTCTACTACATTGTCCACGATTTTCAGATAACTAGCAGTATGGCAAAGGCTATCATAGCCCTTGCTAGCATCCACGCTGGAAACAAACATATAGACCAAGATAGGATTCTTGATAACCTTAAAAAAATATCCTACGTTTTTAGACATATTCTCCAGCCCACAACCATCCAGCAGCTGGTTATACTAAGCAAGCGGGATCCAGAGCTTGTGCTGGACAAGGTCACCTATAACAGCTCCGCTCTTTCTAACTATGTTGAAAATCTAAAAAAACAGTATGAGTCAGACACGAGCCGAATAAAAATGGAAGTACAAGACGAAATTGTGGCAGCGGAAATAAGAAATCTCTTTAAAGACAGGGAGCTAGAAATTCTTGTTGGATATAACACGGAGCAAAACGAGTACTTGCTCTTAAATGGGACTTCTGCCTTTTCTTTAATTACACCAATGCAACTCCTCAAGACCTTTCTTATTGTCTATGTTGACTCCCATATTCAAGCCTTGCTGAATGACATCGTAATTGAAGGATTCTTTTGCAATGCCACCTACAAGACTGAATTTTCATCAGCAGTTTTCTCTACCTTGGAAGCTGCCGAACGAGTCAAAGAATTTGAATCATCCTTTGACAGAAATAATCCCAACGACATCGCCGTAATCAGAGGATATGTTGCAGACGCACATGCTGACTCAGAATTTTTACACAAGCTAACCCAGTCTATCAACAAGATAAATACCGAGGCAAAAAAGATTTTACAAGAAGAGGTTGTTCATGTTTTTAACCTCTATCGCTTCCTTACCGATGTCTTGGAGGACGCAAAACTCATCAGTCCCGTTAATATTACAAACATCAAGGTATTACTTGCTTCGTCTCGTAACAAAGATAATGCAAACCAATTGGAAGACCAACTAAGTGATTGGCAACTGTTTTTTAACATAATGAGAAATTATATTGTCTTGGGGGAGACAGAAAAACAATAGACATGGAAAAAGATGCGGGTAATTCCATCCAAGAATATGAGGCAATAATTTCTCATCAAGAGCGGAATATTTACAATTTGAGCCAACTCCTTGAAATTTCTAAATCCTTTGCATCAACCTTGGAATCAAAAACTCTGGCCGAATCGCTTCTCTACACTTGTTTGGGGCAAATGCACGTTATGGCAGCGGGAATTTTTAGTTTAAAGCAAGTGGGAGCCTCAGATTATACCCTTGATGAAAGTTTTGTGGGATTTGATCTTCTCCCCCAGATTAATTATTCCTTCAAAGAGACAGAGGGCCTTATTCCCTACTTAAACGAGATGGGGAAAAGCACTGCCATTGATGAATTGGAAGAAGTTCTCAAAGACTCCTATGATTTAGTTATCTTAAAGTCCTTGAATGCAAGCCTTGCAGTTCCCATGATTTATCAAAAGCATATCGTAGGGATTCTTGTTCTTGGACAGCGTATTTTTGGCGAAGAAGAAAACCTTTTCACTGTAGAAGAAAAGGAACAAATCCTGGACATTGCAACTTTGGCAGCATTATCTATCAACACAGCAATGCTCATTGAACAATCCTCTACGGATATGCTTACCCATTTAAAGTTACGCCATTTCTTCTTCAACGTAGCAAACAATAGATTAAGTCAGGCTATCGAAACAAACACACCCCTAGCCATTGTTATGCTAGACATCGACCACTTCAAGAGATTTAACGACATCTATGGTCATGCCTGTGGTGACTTTGTACTCCAACGAATTGCCCATATTCTCCAAAGTTCAATTCGGACCGATGACATTGCAGCCCGATACGGTGGAGAGGAGTTTATTATGATGCTTCACAATGTAACGGAATTTGAAGCAGACAAGGTTACAGAAAGAATTCGCAACGCCATAGAAAATGATGACATTGTATTTAGCGACATTCATATGCAAGTAACCATATCCATTGGGTATACAATCCTCAATCCAGAGCAAGTGCAAGACAAGAAAGTCAAATTGGAATATTTAGTTAACCTTGCGGATGAGGCTCTGTACAACTCCAAGCATAATGGCAGAAATAGAGTAACCTACTTGCCCTTAAATTGTTAAAGGCTGTGACAGGAGTTTTGTCAATTTATGAATCTTTTAAAGACCATTAGAAAACCTTTTCGATACAGTTTTTTTAACGCCACCTTTTTAATCATAGGGATAAATCTCCTCGTATTTCTTCTCACCAGCATGATGAATGGACTAAAGGGGTATCTCAGTTTAAATGTGGTTGCCATCTATGAACACAATATGTATTGGCAGTTTGTGACCTATATGTTTGTTCATGGAGATTTCTCGCATTTATTTTTTAACATGTTGGGATTATTTTTCTTTGGAATGGGAGTAGAACGAACCATTGGCTCAAAGGAATTTTTGTTGATTTATTTTATTTCAGGCATTTTTTGTGGTATATTCTCCTACTTCATATACCTATTTTCAGGAGGATACTTTATTTTCTTAATGGGAGCCTCCGGAGCAATTTATTCCCTGCTACTAGCCTATGCCGTTATTTTTCCCCGAAATAGAATTTATATCTGGGGTATTCTCCCCATTCCAGCCCCGCTATTGGTGGCAATTTATGCTGGAATTGAAATAGGAAGTCAACTTTTGTCCCTTCAAAACGGGATAGCCCACATGACTCATTTGGCAGGATTTGCTGTTGCTTGGATTTATTTTATGGTAAGGATGGGAATCAATCCATGGAAGGTTTGGAAAGACGCATATCGATAAGAATTCTTATACTTATTTCTGCAATTCTCCTTTGCAGTACCTCCACCTTTGGAAAACCTACGGCAGGTCCTGCAGAAGAAGAACTCATTCGTTTTTCGTTGTGGGCTACCCTAGAAGCTTACCCAGGGGCTGGAGAAGTTGTAGACCCTAAGAATCCCTTTGCTCACCCCATCAATCGACTGAAAGAACTTGTTCCCTTCTTTGTAGAAGGAATGGTTTGTGGATGGAGCTTTACCTACACACCTTCAGATGCAACTCGCAATGTAGAAGAGTATTTTGAATTCAAGCCTCTTCGGGAATACCCCTACCTAGAATCTTTTATAACCTATACAGAACCCTGGGTAGAAGATAATAGACTGCATTGTTGGGTGGAATTTCGTTGTCCTCCACATCTCACAGCATGGAGAGGCAGTTGGAAGACCCTAGGCTACCATCGGATTTCAGGAAGAGGTCAAGGTAGGCTAACTGATGGATTTGACGGGATTTACGAGGGGGCCACCATTGCCCTCAAAGAGGCCGTTCGGGAATATGCCCGCTCCATCACCAAAAACAAGCCCAAGGAAATAACTGGGGAGGTTTTATTGACAGGACTACCAAGCATTGGTCTAAAGTCAGGTAGGTATATAGTTGACCTTGATTTTTTTCTCAATGTGAGTAGAATAATAAATTATACAATATATTAATTTTTGGCATGGAGGTCATGATGTTAAAGTATGTTGTAAGTTTGCTTTGTGCATTGTTTGTGTTCGGTGCAGTATTTGCCACTGAGGATGCAGAATCACTCCTAGCCCCTGAACCGGACTATACAAAAACAGAAACCGTCCAGGGAAAGATTACTAGTGACTACCTTAAAAAGGGTGGTGGGAAGGTTTCCATAGAGTATACGCCTGCCTATGACGAGGCTCGCTTTAAGTATTCTTGCCCTACACCTTTGTTTGAGCAGAGTACAGCTATGTTGGCAATCAAGGAAAGTGTTGAAGCTTTCGTAAAAGAGAGAGGCTATTATTTCTACACTTACTTGAAGCCAGATGATACCTATTACGATGGTATTGCCGATACTGTAATCTATACATCTCACATCAAGTTGTTGAACTAGTTGGAGATATTGATGGATATTCAAGCCCTCATAAAAAATTTGCACCCACTTGAAATTAGGGTGTTGCTCAAGTATACACCAAGCGATGAATTGACATCGGATTTATTGCAAAAAAACCTGGATTACAAGGAAGGCCATGCAAATCAAGCCTTTTCTTGGCTTTCGGGCAAGAATATTCTGACTGTTGTACGACGAGAGCCCCACACATATTTTGAGCTGACCGACTTGGGAGCCGAGTATGCTGAAAAGGGAACTCCTGAGAGCAGGATTGTATCCTTCCTACGTGATTCGGGCTCCCATAGTTTACCAGAAATTGCGGCAGCTTTAGGACTTGAAAACAAGGATGTGGGTAGTGCCTTTGGAATGCTTTCCAAGCAGGGAGTCCTTGCCATGGATGGCGACAAAAAGGCCGCCTACACAGGTGTCCCACAACCCAAGGCTATGGAAGTTACCGCAGAAGTTCTTAGAAAGGCTATGGCAGCTGAAGGTAGACTCCTTGACCAGGCTACCCTTTCCGAAGATGAAAAACAGGTTATGGGTGGTTTGGCAAAGAAGCGTGGAGCAGCCGATGTTCCCTTCCGCATGGTGGAACGGGAGACAGTGGTCTACAAGCTGGAGCCCGTCGCCATGGAAATCAAGGCGGCATTGGAACAGGCAGGAGTTACTGGCAACGAAATCGGGTCCATTACACCAAAGATGCTGGCAGACGGCAGCTGGAAGTCAGGAACCTTCCGTGGCTACAACATCGCAGTTCCGCCTGCACGAATCATTCCCGGCCGGACAAATCCCTACGTGTCCTTTCTGGAAAGCGTAAAGGACAAGCTCTGTTCCTTGGGCTTTGAGGAATTTGACGGGCCCTTGGTGGAAACCGAGTTCTGGAACTCGGACGCATTGTTCATGCCCCAGTTCCATGCGGCCCGGGACATTCACGACGTGTACTATGTCAAGAATCCCACCCACTCAAAGTTTATTGAAGAGCCCTATCTTTCAAATGTTGCCGCCGCCCACGAAAACGGTGGCAACACTGGAAGCCGCGGCTGGAACTACAGCTTTGACCGGGACTTTACCCGCAGACTGATTCTCCGCAGCCAAGGAACCGTCCTTTCTGCCCATCAGCTGGCAAAGGCGAAGATTCCCGGCAAGTACTTTGGTATTGCCCGCTGCTTCCGCTACGACAAGGTGGACGCAACCCACCTGTCCGACTTCTACCAGACCGAGGGAATCGTACTGGGAAATGAGGTGAATCTAAAGACCCTGCTGGGATTTTTGGAGATGTTCGCCGTGGAAATTGCTGGTGCAACAGACGTAAAGTACGTTCCTGGCTACTTCCCCTTCACCGAGCCTTCCATCGAGGTGCATATCAAGCATCCCGTCCTCGGCTGGTTTGAGTTGGGTGGCTCTGGGATTTTCCGTCCCGAGGTCACCAAGGCCATGGGCATTGATGTACCGGTGCTGGCATGGGGAATCGGCATTGACCGCATGGCACTGATGGCCCTGGGACTGAATGACCTGCGGGAGCTGTTCAGCGAGGACATTGAGCAGGTTCGCCTACGAAAAGCTCGTTATTAAACTTTCATTCATTATAAAGACCGAGATTCACATCTCGGTCTTTTTTTACTTGCGTTTTATTGAAAATACATATATACTGTTTGATGAAAATTACAAAATGCCAAACTTTGTCATTTTGAAAATCTGGAGATACTAATGGTACAGACAATACCACAAATGTTAAAAGAAATTGCCCTGCAATATCCAGATGTGGCTGCACAATATGGAAAGGATGCACAGGGAAATTTCCACCCGGTCACGTATAAACAATTACTAGATACAAGCTACCACTTTGGTGGAGGCCTTCTCTCCCTCGGAACGACAAGGGGAGAACACGTAGGTCTTTTGGCAGATAACCGCAAGGAATGGCTGCAAGCGGACATGGGAATTATGGGCATTGGTGCCGTTGACGTTCCAAGAGGTTGTGATGCCACAGAACGAGAGTTGAGGTTCATTTTTTCTATGGCAGAGTGCAAGACTATTGTTGTAGAAAATGAAACACAAGTACTTAAGGTCCTTGATTTTAAGGAATCTTTACCCCATCTTGTTCGTTTTATCAGCTTTGATGAGGTAAAGGAAGAAGTAAAGGAAAAATCAAAGGCAGCTGGAGTTGAAGTGCTTCAGTTTGGTGAAGTCCTTAAAATAGGAGAGGAATACTGTCAAAAGAATCCAAGCAAGCTTGAAGAAGAATTTGAAAAAGGGACTTCAGAAGATTTAGCTTGTATCATCTTTACCTCAGGAACCACCGGTGAGCCCAAGGGTGTTATGCTTACCCATGGCAACTTCCTTGCCCAGCTGGAAGACTTGAAGGAACGTATTTACCTGTATCCTGGAGAACGTGCCCTGTCCGTGCTGCCTGTATGGCACGCCTTTGAAAGATTATGTGAATATGTAGTTCTCTGTCAGGCTGCTGCCATCTGCTATTCCAAGCCTATCGGCAGCGTCATGCTTCCCGATTTCCAGAAAATCAATCCCCAGATGCTACCCGCTGTTCCCCGTGTGTTCGAGGCGGTGTACGAGGGAGTCTACCGAACCATGCGGAAAACTGGTGGCGTGGTGTATGCCCTGTTCCGGTTCTTTGTGGGTGTGGCAAAAGTCCACTCAAGGATTCACCGCCACCTGTTCCGCCAGACCGCCCGATTAAAGAACGACCACCTTCTGCTTTCCTGGATTGTGCTGTTTATTCCCTGGTTGCTGCTGTACCCTCTGAAGGCTCTGGGCGGTGTAATTGTATTCAAGAAGATTCGGGCCAAGCTGGGAACAAGTTTCCGGGGAGGCATTTCCGGTGGTGGTGCACTGCCCCCGCAGATTGACGAATTCTTCTGGGCCATCGGAGTGAATCTGGTGGAGGGATATGGCCTTACCGAGACTGCCCCAGTAGTGTCCGTGCGGCCCCTCCGTGCCCCCGTCTTTGGAACCATCGGCCGCCCCTTGAGGGACGTGGAGGTTCGGATTGTGGATGAGGAGGGCAATGTACTGCCAAAGTGCCAGAAGGGAACAGTGCAGGTGAAGGGTCCCACCGTAATGAAGGGCTACTACAAGCGGGAGGAGTTGACTGCCAAGGTTATTGACAAGGACGGCTGGTTTGACACTGGTGACATCGGTCTCATCACACTGGGCGGCGAGCTGGTGCTGAAGGGTCGCATCAAGGACACCATCGTACTGCGGGGTGGCGAGAACATTGAGCCATTGACCATCGAGATGAAGCTGAACAATTCCCGCTACATCGCCCAGTCCATGGTGGTGGGACAGGACCAGCGCTTTCTGGGAGC
>JAGBFT010000012.1 GCA_017936345.1 Spirochaetaceae bacterium | reverse complement strand
CAAAGATTTCTGCATAACCAGCGTTGGTGATGAAAATCTTTGAACCGTTCAGCAACCAGTGATCACCCTTGTCAACAGCAGTTGTCTCTGTTCCACCAGCATCGGAACCAGCATTAGGCTCAGTAAGACCGAAGGCTCCCAACTTTCTTCCAGAAGCCAACTCTGTCAGATACTTCTTCTTCTGCTCCTCAGTTCCATAGTAGCTAATGGGCCAAGCACAAAGAGATGTATGAGCAGCAACCATAACAGATGTTGTACCACAAACCTCTGCCAACTTCTCACATACTACAGCGTATGTAAGGAATGACATTCCCTGTCCTTCGTATGCTGTATCAAAAGCGATACCAAACATACCCATGTCTGCAAGCTCCTTCCATGTTTCAACGGGGAACTCTTCCTTCTCGTCCACGTCATGTGCACGGGGAGCAACCTTTTCTGCAGCATACTGAGAAATCATGTCAACAATACTCTGCTCATCCTCTGTGAATTTAAAATTCATACTCTTTCCTCCTTATGGAATTATATTTTTAATTTTCCCTTCATAAAGTATAGAAGGGAAAATCTTTAACCAAATTAGCCCCTTGCCTTCTTGATTTCCTCAATCAATACGGGCAATACATCAAAGAGGTTTCCAACCACACCGTAATCTGCACGGTTGAAGATTGGAGCCTCAGGATCCTTGTTGACTGCAACAACACAGTCTGCACCACTGATACCAGCCAAGTGCTGAATTGCACCAGAAATACCACAAGCGATATACAACTTTGGAGAAACAGTCTTACCGGTCTGTCCAACCTGATGTGCGTAAGGAATCCAACCAGCATCAACAGCTGCACGGGAAGAACCAACCTCAGCCTTCAGTTCTTTTGCCAAGTCACGGATAATTCCGAAGCCTTCAGCACTACCAACACCACGACCACCAGAAACGATGATTTCTGCACCTTCCAAGTCAACCTTGTCAGCAGACATATCAGCAAGAACTTCCAGTACCTGTGTGCGAATCTGGTCGGGAGTTACCTTAACCTCTTCTTTGATGATTTCGGCATTTCCGCCAACCAATTCTCTCTTGAATACACCTGGGCGTACAGTACCCATCTGAGGTGTGTGGTCGGGACATTTGATGGTAGCCATCAAGTTTCCACCGAAAGCAGGACGTGTCCAAGCTACGATGGTGGATCCATCCTCCAACTGGTCTACGTCAAGTCCAGTACAGTCAGCAACAAGACCTGTATCCAAACGAGCATTTACACGAGGTCCCAGGTCACGGCCATTGTTTGTAGCACCCAGCATTGCACTCAAGGGCTGATACTTCTTCATCAACTCACAAACAGCGATAGTATAAGCATCGGTTGTGTACTTCTGATAAATCTCATCATCAACAACGATGATTTGGTCAGCACCATGCTCCTGAATAGCCTTTACAGCCTCATCAACCTTATAGCCAATTACAAGGGCAACAAGCTTTCCGCCCTGCTTCTGAGCCATCATTCTACCGGGAGTCAACAACTCCAAGCCCACATTCTTTGCGGTTCCGTCCTCATTTGTCTCAACAATTACCCAAAGGTCGTTAGTTTTATTGCATTTCATACTCTATTTTCTCCTTCCTTAGATAATGCTGGCGTCGTTCAACATCTTGAACAGCTTCTTTGCACCTTCTTCCGGTGTTTCTTCTTCAATCTTAATTCCGCCTTCCCGCTTAGGAGGTACGAAACTCTTCTTAACCTTTGTGGGAGAACCATTCAGACCAAGACGAACTTCCTCAATATCGGTCAAATCAGCAACGGAAATCTGTGGAATCTCAGCCTTATTAGCAGCCAACTTCCTCTTGATATTAGGATAGCGAACTTCCCAAGCAGGCTGTGTATAAGTAATAAGACAAGGCATCTTTGCGGCAATAATTTCAAAGCCATCATCAGTCTGCTTCTTTGCCTTAAGCGAATCACCTGCAACCTCAACTTCCCAGCAATTCGTAATCTGAGGAATACCGAGCCATTCAGCAAGCTCAGGACCAACCTGTCCAGTGTCACCGTCAATAGCCTGCTTTCCACAGAAAATTGCATCAAACTTGCCTTCGATACCCTCCAACTTCTCTACAGTCTTGCGGAGAACATAGCTGGTTGCCAAGGTATCAGAACCACCAAAGGCACGGTCTGTAACCAAATAAGCCTTGTCAGCAGCAATAGCAAGACATTCTCTCAAGGCCTTTTCAGCCTGGGGGGGACCCATGGTAACAACCACAATCTTAGCATCTGGGTCATTGTCCTTAATACGTGCGGCAGCCTCAAGAGCATAGGTGTCAAAGGGATTGACAATGCTAGGTACACCATCACGAATAAGAGTGTTCTTTACCGGATCGATTTTAATTTCTGTTGTGTCCGGAACTTGTTTGATACAAACAAGAATATTCATATCTTCTTACCTCCTATTGGTTGCGATCTACTTAAGATGTTCGCTGAAAAATACGTTTCATTTTGTTATTTTAATTTATCATTGTTAAAATTGCAAGGAAAAAATACAAATATTTTCAAATATGTAATAATTCCAATTTTTTTTACAAAAAATTTATTAAAAAAATCTTCAGAATTATTAACAGAATGAATTCCAAGCATATCCTTATCTTACAAGCACCTTTTCCACTTCACAGACGTACATATAATGATAGTCCTTGTTGGGATAGATCTTTGGCTCGATGGTGGTGTCAACAAAGCATTTGGGGTCCAGCTGCTGGGAAAAAAGCTTACGGCAAACCAGGACAATGCGGGACTGATCGAAATAGGGGACACCATCCTCATGGCAGACGGTGAGGCCCGCCTTCTCAATCTTTGGCTCGTCCCGGCCGGAAACAGTACCGAGATAGTTCAGTTCCTTCCGGAGGCCGTCTTCCAGCACGCAGAGGGACAGATGACTTGAGCCATCCACAAATTCCTTGGTGTAACGCTGGGGACGGATGAAGATGAAGGCGGCATTCTTGTGCCACATCACCCCCAAGCCGCCCCAGGATGCAGTCATGGTGTTCACATTGCCGTCCACCTCTGCGGTAATCAGCAACCAGTCCTTTCCAATGGTGGAAAAGGCATTTGCATCAAGCTCTTCCGGTTTAATCACCTCAAATGTATTCATGCTACGAATCATACTCCTTGAATTCGTTTTCTGCAAGCTCAGCCGCAACAGGGGTGACCAGGCAGGGAAACATCCTCCCGAGGGCCATTTTTCATGCACAGATGCACAGCCGCCGTCTTGAAGGCTCTCGGCAGGGCCAAAATCGCAGGATTGTCTCCCACATACTTTTTCTTTGCATCCTCCAGAGCATCCTCAAAGGTTGCCCGTGTTTTAAGTCCCATTCCTCTGGCGATTCCAGGCTCCTGCGCTCCTACGATATAAATGGCGGCGGTATTCATCTCGGCAATGTGACCGCAGGAAATCATAGAGAAGCCGTGGAAGGGATGGAAGGCGTTGCAATAGCGGTACTGACGGATATACTCCTGATTGGTGGCAAAGTATTCGCCATAGCGGTTCATATCCGGCAGGGTGTTCATGTAGTCCTTCTGGAACATCTCGTACATCTGCCGTGTGTAGGGCCAAAGCTCGTCGTGGAAGTAGCCGTTGCAGATGGAGGAGCAGATGATGACGCAGCGGTCGCTCATCACCCGCTTGTGGCGGATGACCTGGGCAGACAAGGCTTGCATCAGCATGATGGGATTTGTTCCCATACCCTCACCGTAGTGAAAGAACTGGGGCATACCGAACACCATCACGTCGTACTTCTTCTCGGCATAATGGACGTAGGTGCGCTTGTCCGCCACCTTCCAGGACAGGGACTGCATCTCACCAGCATAACCGGAGAAGATTTCAATCTGGCGGGACTTGGTGTCCAGCACGGCATCACAGCAGAAGAATTTCTTGCCCATGGATTTTTCCATGTGCTGACCAATCTCATCGAACTTGGTGCGCATGAGGGAGCTGTTGCTGACAGGGGTAAAGTCCTTTCGGTGCATGACACTGGGCACATGGTGGGAGGCGATGGAACGCCAATGGGTGATTCCTGTAGCGCAATGCTTGTAGCCACCGGAATAGCCACCGTAAGGATTTCCCTGCACGTGACCGATGAGGATGGCCACATCGCTGTCATACACATACTTGTTCATCAGAACAGGATCTCCCCGTTCCGTGACACCCAAATCCACCAGATGCTCGTAGTCCTCGCTGTCGTGATTGATGATTTGTCCGCAGTGCCAGAACTCGTCAAAAAGTTCCCGTCCAAGAACTCCCAGGATTTCCTGCTCAGTATTCTTGCGGTGAAGGCCATTTGAACAAATCAGCAGGATGTCTTTTTTCTCCACGCCTGCCGCATACAATTCCTGCAGAACCAGCTTGATGGAAATCTTCCTGTGAGACGTAGCCTGTTCCCCACCCTTTACCCGGTCTGGGAACACGATGGTAACCTTGGAGCCTTTTTTAGCCAGCTTGGAAAGGGGCTCCATGCCAATGGGATTCCGCAAGGACTGGAGGGTTCGTTCCTCCAATTCAGACTCTGGAATACAGGGAGGATCTTCCACTGTCTCGCCGGGAATGAACACATCGGTGTTGTCTGGCAGCTGGGCATCCATCATGCCGTGGCCGTATTCAAAGGAAAGTTTCATACTCGGCTCCTTTATTTGCGTCCGTTAACGCGGTATACGATGAGAGGAATAAAAGCCCACTGCAGCATAAGGCCAGGAAGACCAGCGATAACAGAAGGAATAATTGAAGAAACGGAAAAGTTTGTCTTGCCAAAAACGTTCACCGCCACGAGAATCGCCACGGCATACATAAGGCGACCACCAATCTGGGCGATCACTACCTTCACAATACAAGGAAGCCTTGCATTGCACAGAAGCCCCGCCACAACGCCGTAGCCAGCCAGCTCTGCCATCATCAAGGGAACCATCATGGCACCTGGCATTCCGCTGATAAAATGGCTTACTACAGGAGAAAACAATCCAGCCAAACCACCAGCTAAAGGACCAGCCAAAAGTCCCACTAAAATTACAGGCAAGTGCATGGGAGAAAATACGCTACCAGGTACAGTCCCGGAACCAGAAATTGCTCCAATAAAATGGAACACCTGGGGCAAGGCTACTGCCGCTACAATGGCCAAAGCTGCTGCTATCATTTGATAGCTCAACTTCATTCCCCTTACTGCAATAGCTGTTGTTTTTTCTTGTTTCATCAACTTACACTCCTCTCATCAAACAAAAGATTTCTTGTAAAATATAGCACCCCTCAAGGGGAACTAACAATCACCAACACCCTTGACATAGGTGGACACAATCTCCAGGTATTCCTGGGGATAGAACCCGATGTCACCAGTAAAACGGGTGAGGGCAATAAGGCCGCCGTCCAGCTCCTTGATTGAGCCAATTGATTCTGCATTCTCCTTTTTGAGACCGCCACCATACACCACAGGACAGGAGCACAGGGACTTTACCTCGGCTGTCACCTGGGCAATCTGCTGGGCTGTGGGAGGAGTCTTTCCCGGACCAATGGCCCACAGGGGCTCGTATCCCAGCACCACAGTGGACAGATTCACTCCAGCCAGTCCCAGGGAAAGCTGCTGCTCCAGCACCTGGCGGCGGCGGGGCAGGTCTTCTGCAGATTCACCGATACAATAAAGGACCTTGAGGCCCGCCCTTTGGGCGCAAAGAATTTCCTTGTTCAAAAGCTCGTGTTGCACTGAAATGATTTTATCTGGGTCAGCACCAGCTAGAGACATTACGTTTGCCTTTGCCCGCCGCTCCTCACTGTGACCGATAATAACCCACTGACAATGTAGCTGACTCATGGCATTGGCAGTCCGCAGTGAGGTAAAGGCTCCGAAATTGCCTCCCACCTCCACGTCTTGGCTATAGATACTCTGACAACCCAATTTGAGGCGGGCAATTGGAGAGGAGTCGGTTCTTGCCATTAAAGCTTGCTGGGCGGGAATCAGATGAGCCTCTGGAAAAAACACAGGGAATTCAAACTCGTCAAGGGAAGCACCAGCTTTTTTAGCCAGGGAACCAAGTCCATCCTCCAGCTCACCAGCAATATGACTCCCCCATTCAGCAGGAGCTACCAAGGAATTTACCCCGCCTAAATTTCGCTCTATATCAAACCGCTTTAGATTTAGGAAAATATACTTCATATTCACTCCTTATATATGAAAAATTTGCAGAAAATATGCAAATAAACTCAGATAATTTTCACACTTAATTTCAGTTTATACCCTGATTTTTCCTTTGTAAAGAAAAAATTTGCAATTCTATTCATTTTATTTTCATTTTTTCCTTTACAAATTCAAATTCTAGGGTGATAATCGAACTATAAGGACAAGAGAAAATCTTTCCTGCACTAGCCAAAACTACTATGGGAAAATCGATGGTTGGAGGGTTTGCATATTTATGGAAAAAACTAAACCAAAAAAAATGCGTAAACTAAAGGATTTTAGTGACGGCAACAAGAAGACACGACTCACCCTAATGACTATTTCCATTATTTGTGGATTTATCTTATGGTATCTCATCACCCTAATTCCTAGCATCAACACATTCTTGGCCAGTCCTGTCCAAGTGTGGCGGGCCATGCTATCGGAGATTGCCGCTGACGGACGATATTTCAAGGACATCAGCATTTCGTTGCAGCGGGTGCTCATAGGATTTGGGCTGGCCTTTGTCTGCTCCATTCCCGTGGCCTTTTTGATGGGCTGGTATCCAAAGGTCCGCAATCTGGTGGAGCCATGGATTCAGTTTTTCCGCACCATCCCGCCCATCGCCCTGATTCCTTTGGTAATTCTTGCCATGGGCTTGGGAGAGGCTCCTAAATACACGATTATCTTCATCGCAGCCTTCCTCATTATGGTGGTGACCATCTACCAGGGTATCAAGGAAGTGGACAAGACCTTGGTGAAGGCAGCCTACACATTTGGTGCCACCGACAAGGATTTGTTCGTTGACATCATGATTCCTGCTTCCTTTCCCTTTATTTTGGTTGGCGCGCGACAGGGAATTGCAGCGTCACTGACAACGCTGATTGCAGCGGAGTTGACAGGAACCATCTTTGGCCTTGGAGCGAGAATCCAGGGAGCGCAGCAGTTTATGGACACCTCCATTGTGCTTCTGGGAATCATCACCATCGGTATCATTGGTTTTGTTATGGACAAGATTTTGCTCCTGATTGAAAAGAAACTTACAAAATGGAAGTAATTCCGTGGAAAAGGCTCTACAGCAACTTTCTTAGGAGGAAAGAATGGCAGAAACACTGATTAGAATAGATGGAGTAAGAAAGGAATATAAGGTCGATGCCGGCCCCAATGTAGTGGCACTGAACGGCGTGAACCTGGAGATAAAGGAAAACGAATTCATCTGCGTGGTTGGGCCCTCTGGATGCGGGAAGACAACCTTGCTGAACATCATTGCAGGCTTGGAGCCCTTTGACTCCGGCTCCGTTACCATCCATGGTGAGGACATCATCGGGCCGGGACCTGACCGTGGCGTCATCTTCCAGCAGTATGCCCTATTCCCTTGGATGACGGTACGGAAGAACATTGAGTACGGTCTAAAATTCCAGAAAAAAAGCGATGGAACCAACTATACCCCGGAGGAAAAGCGGGAGTTGGCCAATCGCTACATCAAAATGGTAAATCTGACAGGATTTGAGGACAGCTATCCCAAGGCCCTGTCGGGCGGCATGAAGCAGCGTGTAGCCATTGCCCGTGGCTATGCCTTGAACCCAGAAGTTCTTTTGATGGACGAGCCCTTTGGAGCCCTTGACGCTCAAACACGAGCCCAGTTGCAAGAAGATTTGCTTCAAACATGGCAAAACGAGAAGAAGACCGCCTTTTTCATCACCCACGATGTAGATGAAGCTGTTCTTTTGGCTACACGTGTGGTGATTATGAGTGCCCGTCCAGGACAAATCAAGGAAATCATCGACATCGACCTGCCCTATCCTCGCAATCAAGCATCAAAGATGGATCCAGAGTTTATCCGTCTCAAAAACTATATTTGGGATACAGTTTATAAGATGTATCTGGAAATTCCAAAATAATGGCATTACCCAAGTTTTATGATAGCCTTGATTTCTGTCAAAAGCTGTCATAGAATTGAGATAATGAATAGATGAAACTAGAGTCTGGAGGGATTTTAGTTTTAAAATTGAAATTACCAGAACACGAGGAACAATCTTATTGTTCTGGGATAAAAGGAGAAGTAAATGAAGAAATTTACCTTGGTAGCACTTGCTTTGATTTGTGCAGCAACATTAGTTTTTGCCGGTGGAGCAAAGGAAAGTGAAGCTGGAAAGACACTGGCAAAGGTTCGTGTTGGTATTCACGGAAACGAAGGTGGAGCTCCCTTGGCTGCAGTCGCAAAGGAGCAGGGCTTCTTTGCCAAGTACGGCATTGACCCCGTGTTCACCATTGTTGAGAGTGGCCCTGCAGAGATGACTGCCATGCGTGCCGACAACCGTACCCTGGATGTAGGATATATCGGTGCCGGTGTTGCATGGAACCCCATTGATGGTGGTGGAGCGGATCCCTTGTCCTTTGTTTTTCTGGACGTTTTAAGCAATGCGGAAATGCTTTTGGCAAAGAAGGGTATCTTTACAGATGCAAACAAGAACGGGAAATACGACAATAGCGAGATTTATACTGGTCTCAAGGGGCGTACCGTATATATTGAAGTTGGAACAACTCCTGGTGGCTGGTTCAAAACCTTAGTTGAACTGGCAAACGAAGGAAAGGCTGATGCAGACAAGCTGTGGATTTCCTGTGAGACATCCTCTTACCTGGCTGGCTACACCGCTCCTAATTCCAACGAAGCCAACAAGGTTACCGTCATCAACACATTGAACACAAACCTTCCTGCCGGTATGGCTACTGGACAGATGGACATTATTGCAGCTTATTCCCCAGCAACAGTAACTATCCTGAACACAAACAGCAACGTAGAAAAGGTTGCTACAACTGTTGGAAACTTCCCTCCCAGCATGACCTTTGCCTCAACTTGGGTAGCCAGCGACAAGTGGATTGCTGAAAATCCCGCTGTTGCCCAGAACTTTATCAACGCCTTGTATGAGGCTGCCATTTGGCGTGCAGAAAATTTGGATGAAGCCATGAGAGCTGGTGAGCGCCTATCCCAAAAGCCCTCCGGAACATTCGATCCTACAAACCTGGTTGCTCCTACAAAGGCTGAATACCAGGAATGGTTCGGTTCTCCCAATGGCTTGGGCTATCAGTACATGAAGGTTCTTTATGACTCAAAGGTTCCAAACGTTCCAGAAGGAAATCCTGTAAAGCCCTTTGAACAGGCTTTCAATGACGACCTGATTACAACTGCAATCAAGACCGTAAAATAATCTTCCTTAAGCGGAGTTAAAAAGGGGATGTCTTTAAAGTCCTGAAACTATCAGAGACTTTGGGCATCCTTTTTTTGTAAATGGTTTATTTCTAAAAACAGCGAGGATTTATGATGCTGGAACTTAAAATCGATTCATCGTCCCTTTCTTCACAGGAAATCCTTGGAGAAATTGCCCAACGTAAGCAAGAGATTCTCAAGGTACAGGAAGGAGCCATTGGTAGTAAAAGCCGCCTTGGATGGTTTAATCTTCCCGACAATATCGACGAGTATTTGGCACCTATAAAGGAGGCGGCAGATAAGATTTTAAAAACAGCAACAGATATGATTGTGGTGGGAATTGGCGGCTCCAACAGAGGAGCTATGGCGGCAATTCGAGCCCTGAGTCATCAAATTTCATCTCCAATTACCATCCATTACGCAGGAGATAGCCTGAGTCAGAAAAGGATGGAAGAAACCCTTCAGCTAGTGGAAGAAAAAAATATAGCAATCAATGTCATTGCCAAGGACTTTAACACTTTGGAACCTGGGATTGCCTTCCGGCTGCTGAGGAATGCCATGGAAAGGAAATACGGAGCGGACTACAACCAGAGAATCTTTGTAACAGGCAGCCGAGGTCCAGGCCAGCTCCACGAGCTGGCCTGTCGCCACCACTACCATTTCCTTGATTTTCCAGAAACCTTTGGCGGCCGTTTTTCCGTCTTGTCTGCAGTGGGCCTTTTGCCCATGGCAGTGGCTGGAATTGACATAAAAAGAATTTTAGCCGGGGCAAGGACTGCAGAACAATACCTTAAATCTACAACTCCAGAAAAAAACCAAGGTGTTCAGTATGCCGTCAGCCGGAACCTGCTTTTCAAGAAAGGCTTTACCATCGAAAGTCTTGTTCTCTTTGAACCTGACTTAATTCACCTGGGACGTTGGTGGGTACAACTCTTTGCAGAATCAGAGGGAAAAACACCACAAGCCATTTTCCCTGCAAGCTTTATGTATTCAGAAGATTTACATGCAGTGGGACAATTTGTTCAAGAGGGACCACGTTGTATTGCAGAAACCTACTTAAAACTTTTTCATCCTTGTGATACCTTTGTTATCCCAGAGTCATTGGGAGTGGCAGATGGATTCAACTATCTAACTGGCAAGGAATTTCACCTCTTAAATGAAACTGTCTACAAGGCGGCCCTTGATGCCCACAAAACAGATGGAATCCCTTGTACAGAATTTCTCTCAATGGAAGCCATTGGTCCAGAAATAATTGGATATTATTTCTATTATTTTATGTTTGTATGTTATCTTTCATCAGTTCTGATTGATGTCAACCCCTTTGACCAGGAAGGGGTTGAGAACTATAAACGGAATATGTACAAACTTTTGGGAAAACCAAATAGGGAAAGAAAATGAGTGTACGATTAAAGGACATTGCACAGGAAACAGGTGTTTCCATTTCCACTGTATCACGGATTTTGAATGGAAAGGGACACCGCAAAGAAGGGGACAAAACAGCCCAGCTGGTAATTGATGCGGCCAAACGAATGGGTTTTTTTGCAAAAGCTACAAGCCATAAATTAGTTATAAAAGGAGACACAATACAGAAAAATCTCTCTATTGGTTGTATCCTTACTTCTGCCCACGAAACCTTTGTGTCCCCGTTTTTTTCTTCCATGCTTGCAGCTATTCAAAAAGAGTTAAGCATTTGGCAAGACCTTATTCAATATAATCTCATTGTTACCAGCATCACTGACCCAGGGTTTTCCCATATTCTTGACTCGTCCACCTTAGACTGCGCCATTGTTCTTGGTCGAACCAGCCAAGAGAATATCTTAAAACTAAAGGGAAATATTCCAGTTCTGGTATATGCAGGAGCAAACAAGATGAACTGCCAAATAGACGAGGTTATCTGCGATGGATATGCAGGCGTTCACCGGGCAGTAGAATACTTTATTAGCAATGGTCATAAAAAAATTGGATTTATTGGTCCCACCCATCAACAGAGCAATGTTTTCAATGAGCATAGATACACAGGTTTTATAGATGCCATGGAAAGGGGAGGACTTGCTATCAACACAGCTCACGTGGTGGATTCCATTTTAACCTCCACCGCCGCCTACGAAGGTACAAAGCAAATGCTTCAAAACAAAGATTTACCCACAGCAATTTTTTGTGCCAATGACACAGTAGCCCTAGGAGCCATGAGAGCCTTTGAGGATACAGGAATTAGGATTCCAGATGATATTTCTATCATGGGATTTGATAATATTGATATGGCACAATTTGTAAAGCCGTCCCTGACTACAATTTCTGTTCCGATTTGGGAATTGGGGCGACTAGCGGTAAAGGTTCTTATAGATAGAATTGAAACAGGCCGATGTTATCCCATACAGGTAACCGTTCCCTTTCAGTTAATTGAACGGGAAAGTTGTAAATCAATTTAGTAAATTTGTACGGTGGAGGACGCATGAATAGAACAATTATCAAGGACACCAGCATTTTGACTCCCCAAGGCTTTCAGCGGGGGAACCTAATTATTGAGGATGGAAAGATTCTGGAGGTGGCTTCTCCTCGAATGCCAGAGAATTCTCAAATCATACAAGGAAAGGGAAGAAAAATCGTTCCGGGATTCATTGACATTCATACTCACGGAGCGGTACAGGTGGATTTTAACCATGCAGAGGCAGAAGATGTACTAAGGGTGGCAGAGTATTTTGCTTCCCAAGGAGTCACCAGCTTTTATCCTGCAATTATGACGGACGAAATACCAGTAATGTGTCAGAGGCTGGCAGCAGTTGCCAGAGCAAAGAATGAACTGGGCTGCAATGCCATCGCAGGAATTCATTTGGAAGGCCCCTTCCTTGCCTCTGCCTACAAGGGAGCTATGCCGGAGCACCTATTGCAAAAGCCTGGCTATGAGCTATTTTGCCAGTTCCAAGAGGCAGCCCAAGGTTTAATCAAGGTTGTTACCATAGCACCAGAACTAGAAGGGGCCGTGGGATTAATTCAAAGGCTGAGTCAGGAAGGGGTGAGGGTCTCTCTTGGACACAGCGGCGCCAGCTACGAACAAACTATGGAAGCCATTCAAGCAGGAGCAGCCAGCACCACCCATACCATGAACGGTATGAAGTTGCTGCATATGCATGACCCCGCCATCCTCACTGCAGCCTTGGAATCCGACATTTACTGCGAGATGATTTGCGATGGCTTCCATCTCCATCCTCCAATTATTCGCTTGTTGCTAAAAACCAAGGGACTGAACCGCATGATTCCCATCACCGACAGCATCATGGCGGCAGGTTGCCCCGATGGAGAATACGTCCTGGGTGTAAATCCGGTTGTTGTACAGGGTGGAGACGCAAAACTAAAAACTACTGGGGTGCGGGCAGGCAGTACCCTTACCATGAAAAAGGCCGTGGACAATATTCGTCAGTTTACCCGCCTGCCAGAAGAGGATGTGTACCGTCTTGTCTCTCAGAATGCAGCCCAACTCATGGGCATCTTTGACAAAACAGGTTCCATCGAAACTGGGAAACAGGCAGACTTAGTCCTTATAAATCAAGACAACAGGATTGACCTGGTGCTTACACAGGGACAAATAACCTACTACGCAGACAAAATATAGGAGAAATCAAGATGAAGGGAAACATGCTCATAGTTCATGGAGGCGCTCCAACAGCGGTTATAAATGCATCCTTGTACGGTGCCATTGCTGAGGCAAAGAAGTACCCTGAGGTGGAAAAAATCTACGGCGCGCGGGGAGGCAGCGGAGCCATCGCTCCGGGGAATTTTATTGACCTAACAAATATTCCTCAAGAGCAATTGGAACGACTCCCCTTCACTCCAGGTTCTGCCATCGGCACCTCCCGTACCCCACTGGTAGAAGAAGACTACCAGGCCATTGCCCAGGCATTGCAGCGGCACAACATCAGATGGCTCCTGTTCAACGGGGGCAACGGCTCCATGGATGCCTGCGGGAAGGTGGCGGCACAGGTCAAGGGAACAGGGATTTCCGTGGTGGGCATTCCTAAAACCATCGACAACGACATTGCCGTTACCGACCACGCCCCTGGCTTTGGCAGTGCTGCCCGCTATCTTGCAGCCTCGGTGCGGGAACTGTGCTATGACGTGGCCAGCCTTCCCATCCACGTGGCCGTGATAGAAGCCATGGGCCGAAATGCTGGCTGGCTCACTGCCGCCGCATCCCTAGCGGGAAGCCCAGAACAAGGCGGCCCCCATCTGATATACGTGCCGGAACGAGCCTTCAACCAAGAGGAATTTCTGGACAAGGCCAGCAGCCTGTACAAAAAGCATGGTGGTGTGGTAGTTGTTGCCAGCGAAGGATTGAGGGATGCCGCTGGCACTCCCATTGTTCCTCCAATCTTCCAGGTGGGACGGGCTGTGTACTACGGTGATGTCTCCGCCCACCTTGCCAATCTGGTCATACAGAAGCTGGGCATCAAGGCCCGCAGCGAAAAGCCCGGCATCCTGGGACGCAGCTCCACTGCCTGGCAATCATCAGTGGACAGACAAGAGGCCATCACTGCGGGCCGGGAGGCAACAAGAGCCGCCCTAACAGGAGAGACAGCCGTCATGGTGGGATTCCGTCGCCTCCCGCCAACTCCCCAGCAGCCTTACAGCAGTGAAACCTTCCTGATTCCCGTGGAGGAAGTCATGCTGAAGGAAAGGACTCTGGAGGAGCAATACATCAATTCAACTTCTAATGGCATAACAGAGGACTTTGCTCATTGGTGTCTCCCGCTGATTGGAGAACCCCTACCAGATTTTCCTAGATTTTGACAAAAGCCACAAAAAAACGTCCTGAACCTACCAGTAGATTCAGGACGCAAAACCAAGAGGAAAGGAACTATTTTCTGTCTAAAGTAAAGTGGGCATAGTCTATGACAGGCCCGCCATGCTCGCCTCCAGGTCCGGCCCAGGCACTACCCTCATAGGCGGAGAAAATGCTTCCGTCAAAGGTTTCTACCAAGGAACTGTAATGGAATGAAGCAGAACCTCCAGAAGGATAGCCATATTCCATACCGATTAGGCTTCCACTAAGATTGCAAGTAAAGTCAAACTTCCAAGTATCTCCATCTTGAACAAGTGATGCAATCCATAAGCGACCATTTTTTCTCCCAGCATCGTTGGCGCCACCACCACTATCAGTACTAAAGGCGACAAGGGAGTTTTCTAAAATATCTTTGGTGAAACGGAGATTAATAGCACTAATAAGATTTCCGCAGGAATACAGGGGATTTGTATCTTTATCATCTCCAGTCCAAACCTTTCCTTTATTTGTCCAAGAATTCCCAAAATCATTGCTAACCGAGTAAGTCGGTCTATAGCTTCCTTCTCGAACATTGCGGGAAACTAAGATGATGTCTCCGTCAGGAGCCTCCACAATGGCAGTTTCACCCTTGTGTTCGGCCTTGGTACCACCAGTAAATTTGGTAGCAGCATTCCAGGTTTCACCCTTGTCTTGTGTCCAGATAAAGGAAGCGGCTTCTCCATCAGAAGTTGATTCAGTTCCTACCATGTAAATTGCAAAGACTACGGCACCTTGATGAGCTCCATTCTGTAGCTCAAAGCCTCTGGTGGGACATACGTATTGCCGTGTGAGCCTATTAAGTAAGTCTGCATTGCTGGTGTTTGCCGCAATGAACTTGTTGGTCATGTAGGTGATGTCCTTGGTTTTTTCCCAAGTTTGGCCGCCATCCTTGGAACGTGTCATGCCCAGAAACACGCCGCCACGCCACACCTGATAGGGCGACATGGGCATGAACAGGTGCTGGTGTATCTTTTTTGCAGAATTTATAGTGATGGTAGGATAGTTACTTCCCCACCCATCAGGATTACTTTGGTCACCAGATGTATTCAGTTGGCTTGCTGTCAATTTTTGGGAAAGGGCTTTATCCTTGTAGAGGTAATAGTACCCGTCAATCCACACGGAGATAGGATCCCCTAGGGAAGGACTATTGCTGTTATTGCCAATTAACTTACGGAGTTGTCCGCCCTGCACTGGGGCAGCATACTCATAGACACTGTTTCTTCCGTTGTATGACTCACCAGCATAATCTTGCCAGATTGATTTTTCGGTGAAATTGCCTGCGTCCCAGTCTGAGCTATTATTATACAGCTCTGTATTCTTCCGAAGCCTAAGATACCATTCCCCATCAATGTACACGTAGGGAGAACCAGCTATGTTGTCAACTTTACCACCAAAGAAATTACCGGTCATGGGGGCTACAAAGCTACTGATAGAATAGACGTAGCCATGGCTATCAGCACCGATGGCGGAGTCTCCTGTGGAAACACTCATCCTGTTCATACTTGAACGTGCACCACTCATGTCCGTATCGTCAAAGTCGCTCACCGTTGCAATGTTGGACCAGGTCTTTCCGTGGTCGTCACTGTAGCGAACCCAGGTACTAGCCTTGGCAGGCAGGTCTGCGCGGGAACCAAAGCGAGCATCACTAATGACCAAAAGTCGGCCAGCATATTTGCCCCCAGGAATCACTGTGGCAGAGGGAATGCGGTAGCGGTTGGTGTCATGGAAAGCATCCACTCCCACGGTGCCTGCACCAGTTCCCTTGGAATATGTGCTGTCCACGGCCTTTACCAAATACTTCTGCTCATCGTCTCCACGTGCTACGCTGATAATGCCATAGAGTTTTTTTATAGCAGGACGGGACCACAGGGGGCTTTCATCTGTTCCTGTACCTTGGCTTGTCCCACCGCCGCCAGTTCCACCACCACCCACTGCTCCTGGTTCATTGAGGCCAGAATCACAGCTTGCAAAAGCCACCGCAAGCAATAGTAACAACAGGGCGAGGGCCGAACCTCTCAATATCTTTCTATATTTCTTAGTCATGGTATTCTCCTTTGGAAATTAAAGTTGTCGTTACTTCCCAATTTGGTAGGCAAATCCTAACCTAATTTTTACGTCATGCATGGGTTTTCCCCAGCGATAATTGGTAATTGGACTGGGAGGGGCGACTATATACTTTGCCTCGTAGCGCAGCTGTAGGTAGGGCAGGAAATGTTTAGTAACACGATAGGAGGCAGTGAAATTCAACCTGAACGAAGTGTTGTACTTGAGCGAGGCAGGGCTATCCAACTTCCAAAGGCTCTGATTACCCTGAACATCGTTGAGACCGGTGCTGCCTGCTCCATTGGTACGCCAGCTAAAATCGGTTCCCAGATTCAATTTTTCAAGCAGACTAATCTGCCACTTGAATCCGACGTATAAATCTTGGATGGAGGCAATTTTTGCCTGACCCTCCACTGCCTCAACTCCGTAATCATTCGGTGGTACCGTCCACTTGGAACCTACAATGTACGGATATACGTTGATTCCGGCATAGGGGGTAATGACGTTGTCTACGGGCAGTGCGACGGGATACATAGCCTCGGCAAGGATGCGGAAACCATTTCTCAGGGCTATATGTCCATAATTTCCAAATCGAACTCCAGCCTCCAGATAATTGAGACCAAAGCTAGGATTGTCCATTCCAGTCAGCTTGTACTCTGGATATAAAACCTTGTCTGCGGCAGTAGCGTTTTTGTCAAGGTTCTTCAAGTTATAATTGATTGGTGTTAAAGCTGTTTTGAGTGATAGCTTTCCATAAAAGGAAAGCCATGATACGGAGGCCAGTGTACGCTGGTATTCAATGGCTGCCTCCAGACCATTACCAGTAAGAATTCCAGTGGTATTGTTCACCAGTGTGCCTGAATCCAAATCCACCGAGAGGGTAACTTTATTTAAATTACTATTATACCCCCCCCCATGGGGTAGAATCAGATTGCTGGGCTACAACCGTGGCAACAAGAAAGACGCAGCACAGAACCATAATCATTTTCTTCATAGAAACCTCCAAATAAGTTTTCTTGTATACCAAAAGTGGTATGCAAGAGTATTATCACATGAAATTTCTAATCTGTCAAATTTTTTTTCATTTTTCCCGAAATAAAATCTCAAATCTGTTGACAGAATTATTACAAATTTGTATTATTTACAAAAAGGTTACACAAGCTAACTCTTGTGGCCAACTATTTATAGGAGTTACATCATGTCATTAATCAACAAAGAAATCGGTGAGTTCACTGTAGAGGCTTACCAGAACAACGCATTCAAGACTGTTTCCAAGAAGGATATTTTGGGCAAGTGGTCCGTATTCTTCTTCTATCCTGCTGACTTCACCTTCGTGTGTCCCACAGAGCTGGAGGACCTGCAGAACAAGTACGCCGAGTTCCAGAAGATTGGCTGCGAGGTGTACTCAGTCTCCACCGACACCCACTTTGTACACAAGGCTTGGGCCGACACTTCCAAGACCATCAAGGCCATCCAGTACACCATGCTGGCTGACCCCACCCACGTTCTTGCCAAGGACTT
>JAGBFT010000135.1 GCA_017936345.1 Spirochaetaceae bacterium | reverse complement strand
GAACCAATATACCAACCTCGAATCATAAAAAACCTCTCGTTAGTTTATCGGCTATGGCGGCAATTTTGTTAAGGGGGACAGGAAAAAAAACTGGGCAGATGCAACAGACTTTTACCATGCAGGAGGTGAGGGCTGCACTAGATATGAATCAATAAAAGCACCCAGCAAAGCCTTCGTGCTTGTTCTGACCTGGACAGGCAGCCACAGCCAGTTGTTGTAACCCGCCTCACCTCACATTGATAAAATATATGGGAAAAAATTGAGAGTGTGTGTTAGGTGGTGATGTAATAGTAGGTATATTTTAATTTTAGGAGAACTCACACTGAAGAAAAAATCTAGGTAAGAGCCTTTCTGGAATCCTGAGCAATATGACGAATCCCTATTTGAGGGGCAAGGTTCTTATACCTATCCATGGGAATCCTTTCTCCCATAGTAAAAACATATCGTAATTTATCATTGGGATGATAAAAGAACATGGGATCTCCTTTCTTTAAGCCTGTTTTTTTATTACCACCAATACGAATGGGAACAATGTCACAATTTGTTTCAAGAGCAATACGAGCAAACCCTTTCTTAAAAGGCAGCAGCTCCTCATCAGGGGTCGTGTTCCCTCAGGAAAGATTATAAGACATTCTCCCCTTTCCAATGAAGCGCGACAGTCAGCCACTAACTCTGCAAAATTCTCATCATTGGGTATATACAAGGTTTTTATTACACCGCCAATAATAGTATGAGTAAGGGCGGAACGAACAATGCAATTAGCATTTGGAATGAGGGCTATGAGGAACACAACATCCAGTATAGACGGATGATTGGCAATAACAATCTTTGACTTTAAATTTGCATATGACAGCTTGTCATCTACAGACAGGGAAACAACCTGTATAACAGACATAAAAAGGACAAAGGACTGCATCACCTTGCTGATGAACCATCGGGCACAAAACATATACCGTTCTGCAGGATGAATACAGATTCTCATAAGAGGGAATACAAGTAAAAATAAAACAGGAGCCCCAAGACCAAAAACACCAAAGGATAGAACCTTCCCAAAAACACGCCAATAATACAGGAGCTTTGGGGGAACAGAAACTAAGTCCATCTCATTCATCCTCCAAACTTAAAAGAGGAGCCTTGGTTTGTAGCAATTGGTACAAAAAATCCTGGGGAGTTTTTATCTTGTCCCTACTGCAATAATCGAACCCCAATGCAGAGCGTTCAGGGTATTGTTCGTTCTCATAAGGTATGTACCCTTCACACGAATCAAAACCAGCAACATCCCCCTGGGAGCTTAACAAAACTGCAAATCCCCAGCTTGTGTCACAGGCTCCCTCTAGAACCTGATATTCCTCTGGAGACCGAACATCCCCATAAATCATCAGTACTTGGGAAAGGTTTCCAGCCAGGAGGGGAGAAAGAACCGTTTGTACTGCAGAAGAAAAATCATTAACCTCTGGATAAAGAGCAGCATAACCGTTTTTTAATCCCAAAAGAATGGAGACCATGGCAGGAGGAGTATTAAACACAGAGGTAGAAAATGTGGCTGGTAAAACCTCGTTCTCCTGCAAAACCATAGTATTTACCTGCAATTGACGGGCAGACTCTCCTGTTAAAGAGACAAAATAAATTTTTGCTTCAGGAGACAGAAACCCCTTCAGTCTATGGGCGAGAGCTACCGCAAGTTTTGAAAGGGAGGTTAGTCGGCGACGCTGCATGGCAGGAACAAAGGACAAGTCCGGGAGGCTGGCTTTATCAACATCTGAAGGTATGAGCCTTTTGTCTTGTGTCCATAAGGCCAATTCATCCCGTCCTTCAATACCTGGAACCCAGACACACAAGGCCTCTGCTTCAACCAGTATTTTTTCCATGTCCTTTTCCTTCTCCAAGCTTCTTAAAATGCAACAAAGAATAGCTATTGGAACCAAGATTATGGTGGGCTGTCTTCAATGCAAAGCCAGCCTTCTCTATGGCATCTACCAACTCTTGAAACCGATACATTTTGCTACATCCATTAGCCATGCAGGTAAAATATAAAGATGTTGCCTGCAAGGAATAAGCAGAGGCTTCAAAGCGTTGCATATCCCACAGAGGCTCAAGCACAAAGACATCTGTATTTTCACCAGCCGCAGCTGCAACTTTAGTTAAAATTGCAGTAATCTGTTCCAGTGAAAAACAATCCAAAAATTGACTCATCCAAACAGCGTCATAACCGGAAGGAAGTCTTAAACTGGAATCCAATATATTTCCTGCAAAAAAATCGATTCTGGATGCAAACCCAGCAGCAGAAGCATTCTTTTCTGCCACAGAGGTTTGTCCAGGGAGATCCACTATGGTTACCTGAATATCCTTGTTGTAATTGCAACAAGCAATGGCCCACTTTGCTGTATTGCCACCAATATCCAGCAGCTTCTTCGGAGAGCCTGCAAATACCAAGGGCAATGCGGAGGGGAAGGCAATATCTGAATAAAAATGATCAAAGTCAAACCAACTACACCTTGCCTTCTCCGGCAGGGATGATAGAGCCTCATAAATGGTATTCCATTGCTCTCCAAAGATATGGAGTCCCCCAGGACGATTTTCTTGGATGGATTCCCTCATAAACTGTGCCCCCTGATAACAAATGTCAGCAGAAAAGTTAAAGTTTACCCTGGTCATCTCATCCTCCAACAGGAACCAACCAATTTTACCAAGCACAAGCTTTGAAGGATTATCCTTATGGGTTTTTAAGACTCCCATCCCTAGAGCCATTTCCGTTAAAACAGAAATTCCATAGGGAGAAACTCCTGTCTTTTCCGCCAGTTCCAAGGGTGCAAGCCCATCATTGTCAGAAATTGCCTGAAGTATCCCTAAATCAAGCATAGCCTTAACAGCCTGAAAGGTTAAGGGTGCAAAGGCTATCTTTTGGGCCTCAAATTTTGCGTCAACAGCACGAATTGAATCATCCGAATAAAAAAACATAGGATAATCAGTATTCCTCATATATTTTCTTTTCTATGTTGGCAATCCACCGTCTATAATTACGATGAATTTTATCCTTGGCAGGCTTTGCATCAAGATTCCAACTATCCTGATACTCATACCAATATTCATCTTCCCAGTAGCAGATATTCATGGTAACCCACCAATCCCTCTTCTCAAGCTTAAGCTTGATGACACCGGGACTCGTCTCCAACACCTTCCAGCCGTGACTGCGAGCTCCCCTTGCAGCCACCTCTTCAAACCGCTCCATGTCAATGGGAATATCCACCATTTCTCCCATAATAACCTCAAAATTTCCTTCTTTTGCAGGAACCTTCTTTTGAGGCTTAACACTTTCCTGGGCAAAAATTATCGTGGCAACTAAACAGAACAAAACCAAAGTCGTGATTTTCTTGTACATAAAATGAATACCTCCAAATATATTTGCGATATTATAATGCAAAAAAAACTTGTCTGCAAGGCAATTTCAAATTACTTGACCCTGTGTTCTACAATAATTCCATTTTTTACACTTTTAGAATGATTTTAAGTTGATTTTCTTACTTCTTTCAGCTATACTACCCATCATTATAGTTTTAGGGGGAAAAATGGAGAATTTAAATCTTGAGATAAAGAAAACAATTATATCTAGTCTCAATCTGGAGGATATTACCCCTGAACAGATATCTGATTCTGATCCTCTTTTTGGAGATGGGCTTGGATTGGACTCCATTGATGCCTTGGAGTTGGGAATTGCCTTAAAAAAAAGGTTTGGCGTAAAGTTTTCTGCTGAAAACGAGGACAACAGAAAGCACTTTGCATCAGTGAATGCGTTGGCAGCATATATTACACAGCACACAGGAGCCTAAATTTTATGACTAAAGATGTAATTTTTACCAAACTGCAAGAAGCTCTGGAGGAAGAGTTTGAAATTCCTATAGACAAGATTACCTTGGAATCCCGTTTGTTTGAGGATTTGGAGTTGGATAGTATTGATGCAGTTGACATGATAGTAAAGATGAAGCCCTATTTAAACAGTCAGGTTAATCCGGAGATGTTTAAGAGTGTAAGAACTGTACAGGATGTTGTAGACATATTGGAACCGCTGACAAAATAGATAATCAATGGCAAAGAAGCTAAGGATTGTATTTAATATCCTTTCAGTATTGTATCCGGTGGTAGTTTTTTTTCTTCTGATAGTACTAAAACTACCTATCAGGATTTTTTCCTTATTCATTTTGATATTTGGCCTTGGATACTTAGGGGTTTCAGCCCTTAAAGGCAAACAAGATAAAAAAAAATCTGAAAGAAGAGTGGTTGTATTTTCGAGCTTGCTCTTTTTACTTATGGCAGGAAGTTTTATTACAAATTCCTCCATATTCATTAGATTGTATTCCTTTTTTGTCAACATGGGAATGTTCTTCCTGTTTTTTTCATCACTCTTTTTGCCAGAGCCCATTGTCTATCGTTTTGCAACCTTAGCCCAACCTTCCATACGGCAATCGATAACAAGAGAAAAGGTAAAAGCATATTGCAGGAAGGTTACAGTTCTTTGGTGCTTTTTTTTTATTGGAAATGGTTCTGTGGCATTTTATACAGCCTTCTACGTGCCGGAAAAAATTTGGGCTATTTACAATGGACTTATTTCCTATATACTCATGGGTACATTGTTTACAGGAGAATTTATAGTGAGACTGATTGTACAAAAAGGTATGGAAAAAGAAATCCCCATATCTCAAATACGAACAAATTCCCGCTCCAAAGATTGTATTTTATGTTATGAAGGGAGCTGGAACAAGAAAAAATACAAGACATGGGAAGATTTTATTCTTGAGACAGCAAAGCTCAGGTGTTTTATCAATCAATATCCCAACAAAAACTGGATTCTCCATTGTGAGGATGCATGGCTCTTTTTGCTTGCTTATACCGCACTCTTGCAATGCGGTAGAACGGTACTCTTAACTGCAAATATAAGTCCATCGTTTATACAGGAAATCAGAGAGGAAGACACCCTCTTCCTTGCCGATTCTGAAATTCAAAATGCCTTTTCTTTGGAAGAAATTATCAGTAATAACTGGACGGGGACAAAAGAAGAACTTGATTTTCCTCCCATCAATCCAGATAAAACCAATATCATTCTCTATACCTCCGGAAGCACAGGCCATCCTAAGGTGGTACAACAGCGTCTAACGGAATTCGAGCAGGACAACAAGTTTATTCTTTCTCAGTGGGGCCCAGAACTAATAAAACGCAAACTGTGTACCACAGTAAGTCACCATCATATCTATGGTTTGCTCTTTTCCATTATGCTCCCCTTTACAGCCGGAATTCCATTCCGCCGCACAAGAATCAGCCAACCAGAGGAATTTCTATCCCTTACAGATGCAGCCTATACCATTATTGCCGTTCCAGCCTTTTTGAAGAGAGCCAATGATCTGGACCTAACAAATAAGTTGCTGAATCCATGGATTTTTACCTCTGGAGGAGTGCTTTCCCCAGAGGAAGCTAAAAGAACTAGTGACAACTTTGGTTTTTGGCCTATTGAAGTATATGGCAGCACAGAAACCAGTGGCATTGCCTGGCGCTGCTCACGGGAGGGAGTAGAATGGACACCCTTTGACAATGCAGAGATTACCCTAGCAGACAATGGATGCATTAAAGTGTGTTCCCCCTACATAAAATCCCCGGATGGCTTTGTTACAGGGGATCTGGCAGAAATCCTGCCAAACGGCAGATTTATCCTAAAGGGAAGATTTGACTCCATCGTAAAGATTGAGGAAAAACGTATTTCAACCGCAGAGATAGAAAACCGCTTGTTGCAGACAGAACTGGTACAGGAAGTAGCGGTAATTCCCATGGAAAGTGGACATCGTCAAATACTGGCAGCAGTGGTGGTTTTTAACCAGGCAGGAAAAGAAAAATTCAAGGAATGGCCCAAACTGGATGTAAATAATTATTTTAAAAAACATCTGGCCAATTTTTTTGAACCAGTGGTAATCCCCCGAAAGTGGCGGTTCCCGGATTGTATACCCATGGATACACAGGGTAAAAAAAGCAGGCAACTTCTTATAAAGCTTTTTGAGAAAGGAAGTTTGTATACCCTTCATAAAAAGGAAGTGCGGGAAAATTTGGCTACCATAGAGTTCAGTGTGCCTGCAAGTTCCAGCTATTTTGACGGACACTTTCCCAACTTTCCAATTTTGCCAGCGGTGGCACAGGTTACCATTGCCTTGGACCTTGCAAAACAATGCTTTAATACCTCATCAGCTCCTCTGGAAGTCAAAAAATTCAAGTTTTCAAATATGATTTTTCCAGAAAAGGAAGTAAAACTTACCATAGAGATTTCAGAGGATGGTCAGAATCTAAGAGTCAGAATGGAAGATCCTGACAACTCCAATATTGTCTATTCTCAGGGTACAATCAAAATGGGGGAAGGATGAACAGTCAGGAAAAATATGGATTCCTAATACCTGTATATAATCACGGAGAGGAATTGCAGGGTGTACTTGAAAACCTTTTACCCTTTTCCCTCCCCTTCATTCTTGTAGATGACAGCAGTAATGAAGGGACAAAGAACTGCCTGCAAAAATATTGCCAGGAGTATCCGTCAATAAATTTGATAACATTGCCCCGCAATACCGGAAAGGGTGGAGCTGTAATTGCAGGCATAAAATATGCATACCAACATAATTTTAGCCATGTTTTCCAGATTGATGCAGATGGGCAACATGATACGGGTTGCTGCGAAGACTTTATAAGGGAATCCAAACTAAATCCAAGGGCGATGATATGTGGGCAACCGGTCTATGATGAGAGTGTTCCAAAAATTAGACAGAAGGGAAGAAAATTCGGCAATCTTTGGGGACAAATTGTTTCAGTTTCATCAGATATACAAGATTCAATGTGTGGGTTCAGAATTTATCCCGTGGCTCCTGCCTATCAAATTGTCTCAACCGCTCCCCTCATTGACAAGAGAATGGGATTTGACCCAGAAATCTTAATTAGGCTCAAATGGAAGAACACTCCATTTATTTTTCTTCCTGTATTGATTCGTTATCCAGAAAATGGAGTTTCCCACTATCATGTTGTTAGGGACAATGTTCGGATGACTACTATGTTTACCAGAACCTTTATAGGAATGATTCTGAGATTACCCCTACTTCTAGCAAGAAAAATATCGGGACGACGGAGCAAAATGACTGATGAAAAAACACAAAAACACTGGTCTCAAAAAAAGGAGACAGTTTCAACCTCCAGAGGTCTCCATATATTGATGGTATTATCCAAATATGTACCCTATTTTGTAGTCAAACTGGTGGTTATCCCTGTTGCCCTATTCTATTTTCTTTTTTACAAGGATGGCCGCATTCATTCCAAAGAGTTTTTAACCCGCGTAAGTACTGTTTCAAAACAAAAACATCTTTCTGTTTTAACCCATTTTATATCCTTTGCGTTAAATTTGGTAGAAAAGATGCAGTCTTGGAACGGAAGATTTTCCTTTAAGAATATAGAGTTTCAAGATGATGACGTGAAGCAGTTAATCAACCATCTGGAAGCAAAACAAGGAGCCCTGCTAATCTGTTCCCATTTGGGCAATGCGGAACTATTGCGTGCCATGGCTGAATTGGACAAAACAGGGGTTTCAAAAAAGATTCCCGTTATTTCCATTGTAGATTTTTCTGTTTCTCCTCATTTTTTTAGGATGATTAATAATATTAATTCAGAATCAATGCTCCATATTATCAGCGCAAAAGATATTGGACCAGATACAGTTATTCTTTTACAGCAACATATAGAATCAGGAGGATTGGTAGTAATTGCTGGAGACAGAACCTCAGCCACCACCATCAATAGCTATCTTACACTACCCTTTTTGAATGAGCCTGCAGCCTTTGCCATGGGCCCCTTTTTATTGGCTCTGATTATGGGAGTTCCCTGTTATTCTGTATTCGGATTGCGGAATCCAACCCTCTCCCTTTTCCCAAAATACAAGATGTATGTGGAAAGACTTGAAATTCCGCAGCAATATTCCCGAAAGGAAAGAACGAAGGTTTTGGAGCAAATAACACAACAATTTGTTTTGAAATTGGAAAAACTATGTTTACAGTATCCTTACCAGTGGTATAATTTTTATAGCTTTTGGGCAAAACCAGACCTAGGAGATTAAAATATGAATAAGGGAAAACTTTCTGCTGCCATTGAATTTTCCGTAGAATTTTACGATGTTGATTCCATGCACATTGTATGGCATGGAAACTACATAAAGTACTTTGAAAAGGCTCGCTGTGCCCTCTTGGAAAAAATCGGTTATGGTTATCCTCAAATGACAGAGTCTGGCTATGCCTTTCCTGTTACTGAGATACAATCAAAATATATTAAACCTCTGTTTTTTCAGCAAAGAATCAGAGTAACTGCAAGCCTTGAAGAATACGAATCCATTTTGCGTATCAGCTATGTTATCCAAGACCTGAAAACGGGAGAAGTTACAACAAAGGGGAAAAGTTCCCAAGTAGCGATAAAAATTGATACCCGTACTACCTGCTTTGACTGTCCAGATGTATTTATCAAGAGGGTGCAAACCTTAATGGCTCAGGAGGGCTTATGAAAATCTTTCAAGCAAAGTCAGTTCATACCTTTTGCTTGTTCTTACTAGTATCTCTTGGTCTTTTTGCCCAAAGCAAGGAAATAACCATAGAACAAGTCAGCAAGCAACTTTCCCGGTATCCTTGTACAAGGGGAACCTTTGTTCAAGAAAAATACATCCCCGCTATCAAACGAAGCCTGACATCCTCCGGCACCTTTTTGATTACATCAAGGGACGGGATTATTTGGCAAACAGAAAAACCCTATCCCTCCATTATGACTGTGGGGATGAGCCACATTAGTCAAGGAACAAGCCTAGAAACCATGACAAGGATAGATACTGGAAGCAATCGGTTGTTTATGGAATTTTCCAATGCAATTAGTTCTGCCTTTTCAGGAAATCTGAAGGAAATACAAAATTCATTTTACACGAACTTTTCATCAAAAGGTTCCCGATGGACCCTATTACTGGAACCTAAAGAAGCTGCTGTAAACCAGGTGGTCAAATCCATCCAGTTACAGGGAGAATCAGATTTAGAGACCGTGACCATGACGGAACAAACTGGTAGTACCATTACCTATAAATTTTCCAACCAGAGTTTTTCACAGGAACCTACAGAGTATGAAAAGCAACTCCTTGCAAAATAGAAAAGAAAAAATACAGGTGCTAATTTGGATTGGGTTTCACCTTCTCCTTATGCTGGCAATCATGATTAGGGGCAATTTTTCCATAAATACAGATTTGTTTGACATCCTTCCTCCCTCTCATTCCACAAAGTTAGTGGCAGAGGCAGATAAAATCATGTCTTCCAGAAGCTCACGTAATGTGGTTATTTTAGCTAGTCACAGTGATTTTTCAGTGGCAAAGGATGCCATTGAAAAAATGTACAGGAATTTTCAAAGCCATCCAGCCTTTGAATCCATTTCCCTATATTTTGATTCCACAGTCCTAAAACAAATATCTGATTACATCTTTACCCATAGGTATTCCCTGCTCAATCAAGCAAACATGGATTTATTAAACCGAGGGGAGGGAGAGATTTTAGTCAATCAGATTCTTTCCCAAATTTATAGCCCCCTTACCATTACGGGACTACAATATTTGAATGAAGACCCTTTTATGCTTACAGAAACAATCCTTCAGGATTTTTTGTCTTCAAGTTTTGCAGGCAGCACTTCTATGAGTCCCAGAGAAAACATCTTGTGCTCTCAATGGGAAGACAAATGGTATCTTATGATTCAAGGAAGCCTTACAAGAGAGGCCACCGCAATTACTGAAACAGGGGGAATTATTCCTGCCCTAAAGAACTTTGCCCTGGAACAGGAGGCCCTGAATCCTGGCCTAGACTTTATTTTTTCAGGAGTACCCTTCCATTCCTTTGAAAGCTCTACCAATGCCCAAAGAGAAATTTCCCTCATTTCTACAGTTTCCCTGGCCATTGTCCTCCTAGTTTTAATTCTCGTATTTAAATCAGCAATGCCTGTTCTGGTGTCAATGGTAAATATTGGAATAAGTGCCCTAGTGGCGGTGGCAGCAGTACTTTTATGCTTTGGCGAAATGCATATCATGACCCTAGTCTTTGGCACCACCCTCATTGGACTAGGAGTGGACTATTCTATTCATTTCTTTATGACACAAAAAAATGGTAATGCCCAAAATGGGAGGGAGGCCTTGCAAGCAATCTTTAAGGGTATCACCTTCGGATTTCTTTCCACTCAAATCTGTTTTCTCCTCCTATTTTTGGCTCCCTTTCCTATTCTAAAGCAAATTTCTGTATTTTTATCCTTGGGACTTATAAGCACCTACCTCAGTGTGGTTTTCTTGTATCAATTTTTACCTCCTTGCAAGAACAAGAAAACCAAGCAATTATTTTTCAACCGTAAACCTTTGCCAAAGCAACTTAGATGGGGAGTTCTCTCCCTCCTGTTTATACTGCCCCTAGGAGTCTTTATTTTTAGGTGGCAAGACATCAAAATAGAAAATAATCTACAACAGCTTTATACCATGTCTCCGGAACTGGTTTTTGATGAGATGACCTCGGCACAGGTATTAAATCACGGATCTGCTGGCTGGTATTATATTGTTGTGGGTAATAGCCAGGATGAGCTTTTACAAAATGAAGAAGCTCTACGGCTCCAACTGGACAAGGAAATTGCAAGGGGCAGCCTTTCCTCTTATTTGGCTACATCACTTTTTGTTCCATCCACTAAAACCCAGGAAGACAGCTGTAAGGCAGCCCAAAAACTTGCAGATTATGCACCCATTCTGCTTCCTCTTCTGGGCTTTACCTCCCAAGAAATGGACAGCTTTATTACGAGCTTGCCTAACACTCCACAGCCAATCTCCATAGAAAAGGATCTGCCTTCTTATATCCAAAACGCCCTGGAAAATCTTTGGTTGGGAGAACTGGATGGAAGATGGTACTCTATTGTCATGCCTCTGCACACCACCGAGGAAGCTGTTTTTAGAGACATTTCGGATGCAAACCCCAATGTGTTTTTTACAAACCTCACAAAAGATGTGGGAGCCGAGTTGAATTCACTAACCCAGATTATGATTATCCTTATGGTTGTTGCCATAGTGGTGATTCTTCTGACGCTTAAAATCTGGTATAGCCTAAAGGAAATAATTCGCATTGGCTGCATTCCAGTATTTATCTTTATTATCACTGGAGCATGCCTTACCCTTTGCAACATTCCCATAGGCTTCTTTTCTGCAGCCGCCCTCCTATTGGTTTTTGGAACAGGAATAGACTATGTTATCTATACCCTCGAAGCAGAGAGAGACGGAACCAACGAGACTGTATCACTGGCTATATTTTTATCCTACGGAACAACGGCCATGTCCTTTGGAGCCCTTGCCCTCACAAGCTTCACTCCAGTTCATATCTTTGGACTGACAGTATTGACGGGATTGTCTGCAGCATATATTTGCTCGCAGCTTCTCAAACGCCACCCTTCCTCCAGATAAAGGTTCTCTTTTAACAAGGGGCTCGGAGCCGCTATCGTTACTATGTAAGTATCCTTGGATGGGGATACTAGGATAAATTGGGAAAACAGAAGGCTCCGAGACTTATCGAAGGGAGTGACGCAAAAGGCTGGGGCCAAGGATATATCAAAGATAGAGTTGCCGTAATACTTTAGCCAAGCTTCTTTGGCTGTCCATATTCTATAAAAGCGCTCAACTTTTTCATCCCCATCTCCAGCAAAAATCCATTTGACTTCCTCTTTAAAGAAAAAGTCCGTTGCAATTTCAGAAAGATTCTTTCTTAGCCTTAGTTTTTCAATGTCACAACCTATTCTGGCACAACCAACATTTCCCCCTATCAAGGCAAGGGCAAGACCTTCTGCTGAATGGGACAGGTTGAAGTCTACAGAAAAATTGTTCTGTCCTTTATTCTCATACCTAAGACAGGGTCTACCTGAATCCTCCGAAAAAAAAGAGCACTTTTCCCGAGGATTTAATCCATAAAAAAATTTTTCTATAATTCCCTGAATCCGGGAGTTTTTATGGAAGGGCTTTTTTTTCTGTCCTGCAACCGCCCTGGCAGCAAGTGCCTTAGTGGGAAAAAAATTTGACAAAACATATATTTGGACGTATAATTTCATGTGTTTTATTATCCTGTCTATTCAAATTTTGCAAACAAATCATTTTTTCTTCTCATTTTTCTTGTGATTGGAATTTCATGCACCAGCACCCCAAGGAATATCGAAGCTGAAAAACAAGTGTATCTTACCGATACCACATATGTAAATATTTTACCACCCTCTGTAGCTACTGTAAACCTGCAAATGTTTCAGCAAGTTGTAGGCAGCTATTCTGGGCAAAACTTCCAGATGGATGCCTTTCTCATCCTAAATCAAAATGAAATCAATGTTACATTGATGAATTCCTTTGGCACCACCATGGGAACCCTATTGTATACCCCTTCTACCATGGAATTTGAAACAGCCCTCTTTCCGGCAAGTATCAAACCTGCCTATATCATCTTTGATTTTCAATTATGTTTTTATCCAGTGGAAGAACTAAAAAGAGAGCTGGAAGATTCTGGCCTTTCCCTTAATTTAACCAAAGACGACAGCCAAGAATTAAGAGAAATTCGTGACAAGGATAGACTTATCATTTCAATTCTAAAAGAAAATGAAAAAATCCAATATGTTAATAATGAAAGAAATTACTCATACACTATCTATGGAGATTTTAATGGCACATGATAAGAAGGTCTACATCTACTCAGATGCCGCTATTTGTTGTGTGGGCAAGACTTGGGATTATTCCCTGCAACAAACCCTATCCAATCCGAATTATAAGCCCAACTTTCAATCTCTCAAGTTTAGGGAAACTGATTTTCCTGTAGCCATGATTTCCCATTCACAACTTTTACCAGACTTTAGAGGAAACAAAATTGAAAATATTTTGACCCAGGTAATTGAACAAATACAAGATGAGGTGAAAATCTGTCTTCAAAAATATGGTCCACAGAGAGTGGGGATTTGCCTCGGTTCCTGTGACAATGGTTCCGAAGCTTCTCTTGCAGCCCATAAGGACTACCTTGAAAGGGGAAGCTTTCCCCCAGGCTACCTTCTTAACCAACAAGGCCCAGCCTACGCAACATCCTTTGTACAGTCTAAATTAAAAACAGAAGGGCCAGCCATCACAATTGCCACCGCTTGTGCCTCCAGCGCAACAGCAGTAATAGAGGCGGCCCAGTTGGTGCTGGCAAACATTTGCGATGCAGTAGTCGTAGTTGGAGTCGATATTGTTTCTCCTACAGTTTTCTTGGGATTTAATGGATTGGAAGCTGTGTCTCCTACAGGATGCAACCCCTTTAGCAAAAACAGAAGGGGAATTACCCTTGGGGAAGCTGCCGCAGCATTGATTGTTTGCAAAGATAAGCCCAATACAGAAAACTATGTCCAATTGTTGGGCTTTGGGGAATCTGCTGATGCAAGCCATATGACAGCCCCCCTAGAAAGTGGCGAGGGAGCCGCAGTAGCCATGGAAAAGGCCATTGCCATGGCAGGAATTGACAGGAGGCAAATTTCATACATTAATCTCCATGGAACAGGGACTCCTCTCAATGATGCTATGGAAAGCAAGGCCGTGGCCAAGGTTTTTCCCCAAGCCACATCTACGGAGGGATTTCTAAAAGTTAGTTCCACCAAAGCAATTACGGGGCATACATTAGGTGCTGCTGGTTGTCTGGAGCTTTCCATTTGTATGAGAACCCTTTACGATACAGAAATGAATGGATTACTACCAATTCATCACTGGGATGGAGAAATTGATTCAGAGCTGCCTGCCCTACAATTTGTGGAAGCAGGCAACAGAAAAAATACAGCTATCTGTATGACAAATTCTTTTGCCTTTGGTGGATGCAACACTTCTCTCATCATTGAAAAAGAATGAGAGAGAACAAGAGGTTAGACAGGAGTTGTTGTTATGAAAGAATATACTATTGATACTTTAATTCCCCATAAGGGAAGGATGAGACTTATAGATCAAATACTTTCCGTCAACCAACAGGAAAGGAGTCTCACAAGTCAGGTACAAATAACAAGTCAAGACACTTTTTTTGATGACGGTCTTGGAGGAGTTCCCTCCTATGTTAGTTTTGAGTACATGGCTCAAAGTATTTCAGCTTTAGCTGCCATAATGGATAAGAGAAACACTCCACAACCTGGTGTCATTCTAAGTATTTCAAACCTAACCTGTACACAGGATATTTTCCCAGAGCACAGTATCATTAATGTTTGTGTTAAAGAAAACTGTGTGGTTGGAGATTTATTTACCTTTGACTGCGTCGCATCGATTGCAGACAAAACGGTGGTGACATGCACCTTATTGGTAATGGAAACAAAATCTTTGGAAGAATTGGCAAGGCAAGGAGGAGGCAGATAAAATATGGAACAATGCAATGGGAAAAAAATCGTACTAATTACTGGTGCTAGCAGTGGTATTGGCCAGGCAATGGCCATTGCCGTTGGTGGGGCTGGCTATCACGTTATAGTTCACTATGGAAGAAATCTGGATGGAGCAAAAAATACCCTCCACCAGCTCCAAGAAGCTGGTGGTACTGGCGAAATACTGAGCTTTGACATAAACAATCGTAGGGAATGCTTCCAGGAGCTGGAAAAAATAAATGACAAGTACGGAGCCCTTTGGGGACTAATAAACAATGCGGGGATTTGTTCCGACGGAGCCTTTCCTGCCCTCAGTGAAAAAGATTGGGACACTGTTATTCATACAAATTTAGATAGCTTTTTTAATGTCATTCAACCCCTCGTCATGCCTATGTGTAGTAAAAGAAGAGGCCGCATCATAACTATTGCCTCTGTCTCTGGCATTATGGGAAACAGAGGGCAGGTTAACTACAGTGCTGCAAAGGCTGGTATCATAGGAGCTACAAAGGCTCTGGCGGTAGAATTAGCTAGCCGCTCTATAACCGTAAACTGTATTGCTCCGGGGCTCATAGAAACAGATATGATAAAGGATGCTCCCATGGAAATGATTTTGCCTACCATTCCTATGGGCAGGGTAGGCAAGCCAGAGGAGGTTGCGGCATTGGCCCTCTTTCTTCTTTCTGATGCAGCCTCATATATTACAAGACAAGTTATTTCTGTAAACGGAGGGCTTACATGAGCAGACGTGTAGTAATTACTGGTGGTGGCTGTATTTCATCACTTGGAACCCACTGGAATCAAATTTTAGAACGACTTAAATCAAAAAGGAATTGTGTTGTTGCAATGGAGGAGTGGAATCGTTTTAATCAAATGAACACAAGATTGGCCGCTCCCGTACTAACTCCCCTTCCTGAGCTACCAAGAAAAAAGATTAGGGGGATGGGAAGAGTCGCAATTCTTTCTCTGTTGGCAACACAGGATGCAATTAAATTTTGTGGTATTTCAGATGGGGAATCGGTGCCGGAGAAATTTAAAAATGGAAGATTTGGAGTTGCCTATGGTTCGTCAGCAGGAAACATAGAAGGACTTTTGGATTTTTACGCCATGCTCATTGACAACAACTCCAGTAAAATTTCAGCTACCACCTACATTAAGATGATGCCTCAAACCTGTGCTGTTAATTTAGGGGTATTTTATGGATTGACCGGTAGAATCCTAACAACCAATACCGCTTGTACCTCGGGAAGCATGTCCATTGGGCTAGCTTATGAGGCCATAAAAAACAACCAACAGGATATCATGTTGGCTGGAGGTGCAGAAGAACTGTCTGCAGCAGATGCAGCCGTTTTTGACACACTCTTTGCAGCCAGTGTAAAAAATGACACTCCGGAGCTTACACCCTGTGCTTATGATAAAAATAGAGATGGTCTGGTAGTAGGAGAAGGAGCCGCAACCCTAATCTTGGAAGAATTGGAGCATGCCAAAAAAAGGAATGCCCCAATTTTAGCTGAAATCATAGGATTTGGCACTAATTCTGACGGAAAGCATGTAACTCAACCTAATAGCGAAACAATGGCGCAGGCCATGGAATTGGCATTACAAGATGCAAACCTTTCTTCAGACAAGATAGAATATATAAATATGCACGGAACAGCCACTCCTACAGGAGATATTGCAGAAACTATAGCAGTATCCAAGGTTTTGGGAAACAGGATTCCTGTCAGCACTCTGAAAAACTATACGGGCCACACCCTGGGAGCCTGCGGTGCCATTGAGGCATGGGTTTCTATAAACATGATGAATGAGGGATGGTTTTGTCCCAATATCAACCTTGTTGAACCTGATCCACAATGTGCTCCCCTTGATTATATTACAGGGGATGGAAGGAACATAGAGGCAAAATATATTATGTCAAATAATTTTGCCTTTGGTGGAATCAATACTTCAATTATTTTCAAGAAATGGGAAGGCTAGTATGTCCAGAAAAAAATTTATTATCGGTTTGGAACCACTGACAATTGAAACTGTGGTAGATATTGCTTACAAGAGAGTTGAAGTGGAACTATGTTCAGATGCAAGCTATAAAGAAAAAATTAACAATGGCCCTCAATTTCTGGACGAAATGCTGGAGAAGCACGATGGTATCTATGGAGTCACCACTGGGTATGGTGACTCCTGCATGGAGACCGTGCCACCTGAGTTGTACTATGATTTACCTGTTCATCTGACCCGCTTTCATGGCTGTGGATTAGGGCAGTATTTTGATACAGAAACAACCAGGGCAATTATTGCCGTTAGACTTAACACCCTTGCCCAAGGCTTTTCCGGGGTGAGCTACCAATTACTTTCCTATCTAATCTTTCTTCTTCAACAAGATATTCTCCCCCTTATTCCTCAAGAAGGTTCTGTGGGAGCCTCCGGGGATTTAACCCCCCTGTCCTACATTGGGGGAACCCTCATTGGTGAGAGGGATGTACTGTACAAAGCACAGATACGACCCGCAAAGGATGTATTCCAAGAACTGAACAAGCCCCTGTATCGATTCCGTCCCAAGGAAGCCATCGCCATTATGAACGGAACAGCAGTGATGAATGCAGTTGCCTGCCTTGCCTTCAGTAGGGGAAAATATCTTGCAGATTTATCCTGCCGCATCACTGCCATGAATTCCATTGCATTAAAGGGAAACGATTATCACTTTTTTAAGCGGCTCTTTGATGTAAAACCCCATCCAGGACAGGCTCTGGCAGCGGAAAAAATCAGGCAAGCCCTCACCTCTTCCCAAGAAACAAATATTATACCGGAACGAATTCAGGATCCCTACTCCATCCGCTGTGCGCCCCACATCATCGGGATGTTCTACGAGACCGAGCATCTGTTCCGCACTATCATCGAAACCGAGATGAACAGCGCCAACGATAACCCCATCATCGACCCGGAGACCCGCTCCATCTTCCACGGCGGCCACTTTTACGGCGGCCACATCTGCTTTGTTATGGACAGCCTCAAAAACATCGTCTGCAACCTAGCGGACCTGCTGGACAGGCAGCTGGCAGTGATGGTGGACATCAAGTTCAACCGTGGCCTGCCGCCAAACCTTTCTGGTTCCCGCACCAGTTTTTCCATCAACCATGGCTTCAAAGCAGTACAGATTGGAGCCTCCGCATGGACGGCGGAGGCGCTGAAGAGTGCCACTCCTGTCAGCGTGTTCTCCCGCTCCACGGAATGCCACAATCAAGACAAGGTAAGTATGGGAACCATTGCCGCACGTGACTGTCTTCGTGTCATTGAACTAACAGAGCAAGTTGCAGCTGCAAGTCTCCTGGCTGCCGTCCAAGCACTCCGTATCAGACTGGAAAGAAGGGAAATCATCCAAGAACAACTGGCAGGAATTCAATCTACCTATCAAACCGTGTCGGACTACTTTATTCCACTAGAGGATGACAGACCACTGGAAAGGGATTTAAGAACGACCCTAGAACGAATACGCTCAAAAAGCATTGCCTGCTAGATCCAAGCCGAGATTTAGCTGGAATCGTCCTCCCACATGATGATTCCGGCCACCAGCTTGCAATCTCCCACTTCACAAAAAAAGGGCTGTCCATTCTTTGGACAGCCCCTTTTCCTTGATTCAAGCATCAACTCGTGGCTTAAAATCCCTCGCTTTCCATAATTGCACGGACGTTGCTGATGGCGGACTTCTGTGCATCGGTGATGCCCTGGGTCTCTGCGGCCACCTTGTCAATCATGTCCAGAACCTGCTTGTCCAGCAAGTCCTTTTCAATAGTATACAGAACATAACAGCGATACTCATCTTCATACTGCTTTTTGTGGTCCGGATCATAACGGCGAGTCAAAATCCACCAGTCATTTACCTTACGTGCACCGGAATAGCTTGCACTACTAGTAGTCTTTACGATATTTTCAAAATAAGTTCCGTATTCTCCATCAGGAGAACCTGTGGCTGCCCCAGTAAACAAGGCATCTACACGGGTGGAAACATTGCGGGCAATTTCACTAGGAATATCAAAAGATGAAACCCAGACTTGCAGTGCGTCTAGATTAGAACCAGCCTCTTCTGCCACAAAGCAATAAGAACCTTCGTAGCTAGAAAGCCTTTCTACCCCATAGATACCTTCTGCAATATAGGTTTCCACCCAAACAGGCAACAGATTTATACCCAAGGCAGAACCCTTATGCTCCAAAACCTCGGTTGTAACTTTTCCTTCCAATTCCTTGGGTTCAGGTTCCTTGTTAGATGCACAACTTGAAAAAAACAAACTTGTAATAAGCAACCCAAATAGAATTCCCTTTCGTATCATCATAAACCTCCAAATAATTTCAACAGGATAATTATAGTATATCACAATAATAAACAAATAACTATGTTTGTTACATTTTTCCGAAGGAAATCACTTTTATAGTACAATTTAACTTTCCCTAGAAAAAAAATTTTTGTATACTGTAGCCATGAAATTTCTCCACGTAGGTGACCTACATCTTGGAAAATTTTTCCATGAACGTTCTCTTATAGAAGACCAGCAACACATGCTTAATCAGCTCACACAAGAATTGATTACTGACCAAAGCCCATCCTCAGATAATAGCTCTGGAAATTATCAGGCATTGATTATTGCTGGTGACGTATATGACAGAGCTGTCCCGCCACCAGAGGCCGTAGCTTTATTTGATGTCTTTCTCTCCAACCTACGCAAAAATCTTCCTGAACTCCACATTATAATTATCCCGGGAAATCATGATTCAGGAAGGAGACTGGCCTTTGCAGCCTCGATGCTGAAATTTCAAAAGGTTCATATAGCTTCCACCGCACAAGATATACTGCAACCGGTTGTCATTGATTCTGTTGCTTTTTATTCATTACCTTTTATGAATCCAAATTTTTTTGGTGATGGACAAACCCACCAACAATCAATGGTGCAAACAGCCGTCCAACAGATTCTTCAATATCACAAGACAAACTATCCTCAGCTGGCAAAGGTTTTAGTAGCGCATTTATTTACACAAGGCTCCATTCCTTCCGATTCCGAGCGAATTTTCATTGGAACAGCAGAATTGATTGATGGCAATATTTTCAGAGACTTTGACTACGTGGCCCTAGGACATCTTCATCGTTGTCAAAATCCAGGGAAAAATCTTTGGTATTCAGGTTCACCCCTTGCCTACTCATTTAGCGAGTCTGAGAACAATAATTGCTTCCTTAAGGTGGAATTGAATTTGCAGGATACGGATACAACCAAAACACAAAGCCAAATCAATAATCTGTTCCAAATCAACGTGGAAAAAATCCCTGTAAATCCCCTGCACAAGGTTTGCCGCCTACAAGGAAAGTTTGAAGATTTTTATTTGGATTCAGAAAATAAGTTTTCAAAATATAAGGATTGTTATTTGGAAATAACTTCCACAGACTCACAGTTAAAAGAAAATCCTATTATCCTTCTCCAAACTCGTTATCCCTACCTTTTGTCCTACCATCAGGATTTTGCCCGGGCAAATGCCAGTTCTGTCACTATGGAACAAAGAAGAGAACTAATTCAAGGAACAGAAGAAAGTCGATACCCTACGGCTGAAATTTTCACAGCGTTTGTGGAAGACATCTACCAAGTTTTACCTGAGAATTTTGATGAGGAATTAGACCTATTTAAAAAAATCCTGGAGGAAAACAAATGAAACCAATTTTACTTCACCTAAAAAATATTGGTCCCTTTCGTGATGAAACCATTGATTTTTCTCAACTAGGAGATATGTTCTTAATTTGCGGAAAAACAGGAGCCGGCAAATCCACCATTTTTAATGCTATCACCTATGCCTTGTACGGCAAACTATCAGGTTCCCACTCACAAATAAAAGGCAATCAAATCCGTTCTGACTTTGCAGCAGAAAACGAAGAGGCATCCATTACTCTTACCTTTTTGCATCGAGATAGTTGCTACAAAATAGAACGTATACTTCCTTCCATACATCTAAATAAAAAAAATACTGTAACAAAGCAGCCTGAAACCATTCAACTATTAAAAAAAGAAGGAAGTGAATTTCAATTAATCAGCAATCAAAAGTCGGAAGCAGACTCAATTATTGAGTCCGTTTTGGGGCTCACTGTTGAAGAATTCTCCCGTATTATTCTCCTACCTCAGGGAGAATTTGCTGCATTTTTAAGGCAGAATTCTAATGGAAAAAGGGAAACCCTTCTTAAACTTTTTCCGCTGGACGGGTATGAAAATATAATTAAGGTAATAAAAGAAAAATCCGACTCAGAAAAAAATAAACTAGCAGCAGTCGAACAGCAACTCATTAGCTTTGGAGAGTATAATCCGCAAGAGCAAGAAAAATTGATTTTAAGCTTTGACGAAGTTCTGAGTACCAATGAAAAAAAACAAAAAAAATTGAACGACAACTTGAACAAACTTCGACAAAATATAGACAACACAAAAAATCTCATTCAAGATTTTATCAGACATGATGCATTGGAAAGAAAACTTTCTGATCACCTCCAGTTTGAAAAAGAAATTAGGCAAAAAGAAAAGCAAATTAATTTAGCCATAAAAGCAACTCCTGCATACTTAAAAATCAAAGACTGGGAAAGAACCAATACGATTTACCTTGATATTAAACAGCAACTTGAAATCACAAAATCAAATATAGACCAGATTAAAAAAGCTGAAGAAAACTTAAAGTCACAAGAGAATTATTATTTTCTACAAAAGGAAAAATATGAGAAAAATACAAAATTACAACATGATATAAAAAATGGGATTATCTTGCAAAAAGAAAGCGATGAAATAATTTTGCAAAAAGAAAAATTAACAAAACTGAGAGATGATTTAATTAAATCTATACATGAGACCCAACTTAAAGAGGATGAAATAAAGGAAAATCTACATAATTTATCTTCCCTATCTACCGATTTACTGCAAGATTTGTCAAAACAAATTATAGATGTCGAAAAAAAACTAAGTATTTTAGAAATCAATCTAAAAGAAGCATCCTATTATCAGATTTTAGAAGAAGAAATACGAGTCAAAGAGAAAAAAATCCAAGATTTAATTTTAGATACAAACAAAATCAAAGATAGAATTGATGCAGAAAGGCAGATTTATGATTTGAAAAAAGAAAAATCCTATGCAAGGGAATTGGTACTAAGATTAAAAGATGGAGAGCCATGTCCTGTGTGCGGCTCTACCGAACATCCAACCCACACTTTTCCCGCACAATCAAATGGTAATACCTCTACCATAGACCTAGAAGAAAAAAAACAACTTATACAAAAACTTGAATCAGAATGGAACGAGATTTTTTCTAATCTTTCAAAGGAAGAAGGCTCATTAAAGGCATTAAAACAGCAAAAAAATCAGTTAACTGTAATAAAAACTATAGAAGAAATACAAGAAGAAATCAATTTGAATTCAAATAAGAAAAATAGTCTAATGATACATCAAAATAAATTAAATGAAGATTTTGCCCTTAAAAATAAGCTTGAAAAGGAGCTGATTTTTTTACAAGAGTCAAAATCACCTATTGAAAATGAAGTTGAAGAAATAAATCAATCCCTAGCCAAATTAGCTGGCTCCATCAATGAAAAAGAGCAAATAATAAATAAATATTTTAAGGATGCACATACAGCAGGCTTTATTGGAGACACAATTAATTTAGTCTCCAATAAAATTGACAGCTGGATTTTACAAACATCTAATTTTATCAATGAATATGAGCATAAAATTAAACAGATAGAACAAAACTTGAATTCAGAAATCACTCGTAGTCTTGAGCAAGAAAAAAATCTAGCTATACAAAAAAATGAGTTGAATATTGCTGAAACAGAAATGACTAGATTTCTAAATGATGCACAATTCACTTCAAAGATTGATGTAGAAAATGCATATCTAACTCAAAGTACAATTGAAGACTTTAAATCTAAAATAAATTACTGGACTGAAACTAGAATTGAATACGAAACACAATGTAAAGAGATAAAAAATAAATTGACAGGAACACTAGAAGAAAATGAACTGTTACTGACAGAACTTGAAGAAAACAAACTTGAATTGGAAAATGAGATTGACTTGATGTCACAAAAATATAAGACAGCATTGCAAGAATCAGAGAAAATCAAGTCTCAATTACACAATTGGAATACCCTTGAAACAGAACGTAAGAAAATTCAATCTGTAGAAAAGTTATATACACAACTCTATATCCATATTTCAGATAAAAACGTAAAAAAAACGGCAATAACAACTTGGATTTTAGGGGTTTATTTGGATTTAGTTGTTTCCTGTGCAAATAGCCGTTTAAGGCGTATCAGTGAAGGCCGGTATACCTTAGATTTCCAAAAAGAAAAAACTGGCAACGGAGCAAAAGGCTTGGATTTAGAAATTCTCGACTCATATACAGGAAAAAGACGCTCTTGTTCAACCCTATCTGGTGGTGAAACATTTTTAGTGTCTATAAGTCTTGCATTAGCACTTACCGATGTTGTTACATCCAAACGAGGCGGTATAAGTTTACAATCTCTATTTATCGATGAAGGATTTGGTTCTCTTGACCCTGCCTCACTGGAACGTGCCCTTTCTATACTAGAAGAAGTTAGAGAAGGTAGATGTGTCGGTGTAATTTCACACGTTTCTGAAATGAAAAACAGGATTCCAAGTCGCCTTGAAGTAGTAAAATCTTCCACTGGGTCAAATATTAAACATACAATTGAAATGTAAACCTACTCGATTCCAGTTCCGTCCTAGGAAAAAGATATAAAATTGACTCATGGCTAGGCTTGAAGTGAAAAAGGAAGGCCGCATCGCTATGGACGCGGCCGACTGCACGGAGCGGTGCGGGAAACCTGTGGGGGAAGTGGGTTGGAAACGACAATATGGTCAAGCCTCACGACCTATTAGTACCGCTCGGCTGAACACGTTGCCATGCTTGTACCTGCGGCCTATCGACCGGATGGTCTGTCCGGGGTCTTCAGGGTGGTCACGCCACCCGGGATGACTCATCTTGGGGCGGGCTTCCCGCTTAGATGCTTTCAG
>JAGBFT010000134.1 GCA_017936345.1 Spirochaetaceae bacterium | reverse complement strand
TTCCCAGGAGCGGGCACGGGCTGTAGCGGAATTCCTGGTGCAGCTGGGAGTCCGCCACGCCCACCAAATCTTTACCCAGGGCTTTGGTGCAGAGAAGCCCATTGCCCCCAACCCCACGGAGGCAGGCAAGGCCCGAAACCGCCGGGTGGAAATCACCATCATGGACAGGTAACACAAAAGTTAAAACCGAGGGCTAAAATTCCGTCAAATTTTCTCACTTTCATCCTTATAATAAAGGTATGGATTACTTTGACTTTTTAGATGAAGAAGAACTATTGCCGGAAAACAGGGACCCTGCGGTGGCAGTAGCCCAAGATGTTTTTGGAGTACCATCCTTGTATCCCTGGCAACGGCTGGTTATTGCCAACATTATGGAATGCGAGGAACGCCACCTAGCAGCCCCGCCCATTCAGGATGACGACATACAAAACAAGGGCAAGCAGGTGGTTTTACTTCCCACAGGGGCAGGAAAATCCATGTGTTTTATGGTTCCAGCCCAGCTCCTTTCTGGTAGAACCCTCATTATCTATCCCTTGCTTGCCCTTATGTCAGACCAGTTGCGGAGAATTCAGCAGGCGGGGTTGGAAGCGGTTCTTTTCCGTGGCCAGCAAAGCCCAGAAGAACGAGAGGAAAATTTTCGGAGGCTAGATGCCGGAGCAAAAATAATTTTAGCAAACCCGGAGGTTCTCCAATCAGAAAAACTATTGCAAAGGCTGGCCACCTACAACATCGTTCACGCCGCCATTGATGAGGCCCACTGCGTTTCAGAATGGGGAGACAGCTTCCGCCCCTCCTACCTTACCCTTGGAGAAGTTTTAACCAAACTAAATGTTCCCATCATTACCGCTTTTACCGCCACCGCCTCTCCACCAGTTTTACAGAGAGTTACAGAAATTCTTTTTGCAGGACAGTCACCCTACCTAATGAAAAGCACCTCGGACAGACAGAACATTCACTATTCTGTTGTGTATACAGGAATAAAAGAAAAAATGGCCCTGCAGCTTGCTACCCAAGAACAAAGACCCATGATTGTTTTTTGTGGTACCAGAGCCAAGTCAGAATCCACGGCTCGGCTTTTTAGAGAAATCTTTCCTGCAGACGAAGTGAAGTTTTATCACGCAGGCCTCACCAAGGAAGAAAAAACTGCCACAGAACAATGGTTTTTTCCCCACAAATCAGCAATTCTCTGTTGCACCTGCGCCTTTGGAATGGGAATAGACAAAAGCGACATTCGTACCGTCATTCACTTGGAGGTTTCCCCAACGGCGGAGGCTTATATTCAAGAAGCTGGTCGTGGAGGCCGGGATGGTGGTCCAACCAAGGCTATCTTGTTGTGGTCTCCAGAAGATGAAAAAAAAGCCCTGAGCCACCCAAAGGGTAGCCGTGGCAGGGTACTGGGAGACTTTGCCCGGGGGAACCAATGCCGCCGCCAGGTTTTATTAGATGCACTTGGGGGAGAGGAGGCTTCTTGCAGTGGCTGTGATTTTTGTGATGCCAAAGAAGCTGGAAAAAAACTTGTTACAATAGCCACCGACATAGAAGAAACAATTCAATTTATCAAAAAAAATCCGTACCGCTGGACAACTGAGCAATTATCAGAAAAACTGCGACAAAGAGCCAACAAAAAAAGCCCTGCTGCCATCTACGAGCCCCAGGACTTTCTTTCTCTCATACATCAACTTAAAAAACAAGGTAAAATTACACTCAAGGGATTTAAAACCAAGAGGGTTGGGCTTTTTAGAAAAACTATTCTTCCTCGCCTCCACCTTCTGCATTCTCAGAAGAGGGAGCAGCCGCCACAACAAGCTTCTTCTTTTTTATCTTTGGAGGCTTTTTCCGATAGCGCACAACAAAATTCACAAAATTGAGATAAAGAACCACCACCACCGCCGCAAAAATCACAGCAGGGTTTAGGAGGACAGCAAAAATTGTACTCAAAATTTGAGAAATACCCATGTTTACACTATCGGAATAAATACTAAAATGTGTTATACTTTTCTACATGAGCGAAATTAAAATTCCTACCCGTAAAGAAATTCCAGAGCAAGATAAGTGGGACTTAAGTCAATTATTTAAGTCAGATGCAGAGTGGGAGGCAGAGCTTGCAAAAATTGAACCTCTTTCCCTAGAAATAGAAGCTTTCAAGGGGAAAATTGGACAATCAGCAGAATGCCTTCTGGCTGCCATTACAAAGCTATGTGAAATGGAGCAGGTTTCTGAACTGGCAGGTCACTATGCCTTTCTCCTTTCAGCAGGCGATGCAGGCGAAAGCTCACACCAAGAAAAGAAAAGCCGCTACATTATGGCTGCCTCTGCCGCAGATGCCCGTCTGAGCTTTTTAATTCCAGAAATTCAATCTATTCCAGAAGATAAGATTACCACTTGGATAGAAGACAAAAAATTTGATGACTACCGTATTTGGCTCAAAAAACTTTTAAGAATGAAGCCCTACATTCTCAGTGAAAAGGAAGAACGAATTCTTGCCCTACAAAACGAATCCAGCCGCACTGCAGACAAGGCCTTTTCCATGCTTACCGATGTGGACTTGGATTTTGGCACAGTAAAAACAGACAGGGGAGAAATTCCATTAAGTCACTCCAGCTATTCCCAGCTTTTAGAAAATCCAGACAGGGAAATCCGCCGTACTGCCTACCATCAGTTTTACAAGGGATTCGACAGCCATAAAAACACTATTGCTGCCCTTTATGAAGGCAGTGTAAATCAGGACATTTTTGAAGCGAGAGCCCGTGGTTATCCTTCTGCAAGAGCCATGGCACTATTCCCGGACAAGGTGCCGGAGTCTGTTTACGACAACCTCATTACCTCTGTAAGAAAAAGTCTTCCCACCCTTCACCGTTACTACGATTTGCGTCGTCGTGTCTTAGGCTTGGATAAATTGCGTCATTATGACGTGTACGTGCCTCTGGTTGGCAGTGTAAAAACCTCCATCCCCTACGAGGAAGCAGTGGAAATCCTCCGTCAAGCCCTTGCCCCCCTAGGCAAGGAGTACACTGATACTCTTTGTGGTGGGCTTTTAGGAGGCTGGGTAGACCGCTACGAAAACAAGGGCAAGGACTCTGGAGCCTTTTCTTCCGGCGGTTACGTTGGCTATCCCTATATTTTATTAAATTACAAGAAGGATGTATTGAGAGACCTGTATACTATGGCTCACGAAGGTGGTCACTCCATGCATTCCTACTACTCATCAAAGTCAAATCCTTTTATGCAGTACAGCTATACCATCTTTGAGGCAGAAGTAGCTTCTACCTTTAACGAGCAACTGGTGTTCCAGTACTTGCTGAACAAGGCTGAAACCAAAGAAATGAAGGCCTACCTTTTGGCAAGCCGTGCCTCTGACATTTTAGCCACCCTATATCGTCAAACCATGTTTGCCGAATTTGAAATGAAAACCCACCAGCTGGTGGAATCCGGGACACCCCTGTCAGTAGACACTTTACGAGCCACCTATCGCCAGCTTTTAGCCGATTACTTTGGTCCCACCATGGAATTTGAGGATGTAAGCGACTTGGAGGGACTGAGAATTCCCCACTTCTACCGAGCATTCTACGTCTATAAGTATTCTACTGGTATTTCTGCATCCCTTGCCCTTGCCCGAAGAGTTACAGAGGGAGGAGAAAAAGAGAGGGAAGACTATTTTGCCTTCTTAAAATCTGGAGGTTCTCGTTATCCAATCGAGGCTCTAAAGGTTGCGGGGGTAGACATGGAGTCCCCAGAACCTGTAGAAGCAGCTCTCAAGACCTTTGAAGAATTGGTAAATCAGCTAGAAAAGGTGCTGTTATCCTAGGTTCACCCTCCAAATACTCTTTAAAGTGTTGAATTTCAGCAATTCTGCCGAGATTAATGTAGTAGAAAGAGTAAAATCAGGAGATTAACATGGTGTCAGTATCAGATTTCATTTCCCTTCCCAAGGTTGATGCTCACAATCATTTAAACTTGGGAATGCGTTACGCATCGTATGCTCCATGGGCAGGCTTTTATATTCCTAATTTTCCCAGAAGTCTAAATGGTCTTGGAGAGATGCACGAAATCATTGGCGAATATACCCGACCTCGTGCAAAAACCATGAAGGACATAATTGATTTACTAGTTTTATCTATTACAGATGCTATTGCAGACGGGGTAACAGTCCTCGAGGGAAGTATCGACATCGGATTTGTTATTCATTGTGGTGGTGTAGATAACTTTCTAAAGATGGTGTCTGATGTCAAGGACAAGTTTTCTGAGAAAATCAACCTTCGCCCGGAATTGGGAATGGGAAAAACCTTTGGAATCGACAAGATTCGTGAGTGGGCACCAGTTTGTTTGGAAAGTGGATTGTTCAACAGCATAGATCTCTATGGACCAGAAGTTGAGGAAGGAATTGAAGATTTTGACAGTATTTTTAAAAAAGCTGGAAAATTGGGAATAAAAAGAAAGGCACACGTGGGAGAATTCTCCGATGCAAAATCAGTAAAACGTTTTGTAGAATTCTTTGAACTGGAAGAAGTTCAGCACGGAATCGGTGCTGTACAGGACGATTCTGTATTGCAGTTCTTAAAAGATAAAAACCTTCGTCTAAACATCACTCCCGAAAGCAATGTCATGTTAGGAGCTGTTAAAGGCCTGGAGGTTCATCCCATCAAAAAAATTGTGGAGGCCGGCATCCGTGTAACCATCAGCACCGATGACCTGCTCTTTTTTAACAAGTCTGTTTCCGAACAGTGCTTTGACTTAGTAAAGGCTGGTGTACTGACAATAGAACAGATTAAGAGCATTTTTGCCTCTTCAGTGGCAGAATACCACTAAATTACTACAAAAAACCAATACAAGTTGAGGCATATCGTTTTTTACTTTAAATACACCATCAACAGCATGATGTCAGAATTACGGATGCCGGAAATTCGGCTGGCTTGCCCCAAGGTGGTAGGACGAATTCTCTCCAATTTTTGTCGAGATTCGGCAGAAAGGGATGGAATTGCTCCGTAGTCAAAGTTTGGCGGGATGCGGGCGTGTTCCATACGTCGCATTTTTTCCACTCGGCGGTCTTGCTTATCAATGTAGTGTTGGTACTTTATGTCAATAAGGGCAGCAGTCCAAATTGACTCTGGATAACCGGGGTTGCTAGAACCGGGGCATCGGGTCAATAGCTCAAAGATTTCCCCTTGCATAGAAAGTTTTTCCTGTACCCGTTGGAACCGCCAGGATGGATTTAGCCCCACCTTATAGCCCTTTTCACATAGCCGCACATCTGCTGTATCGTGCCGCAGCTTTAACCGATATTCTGCACGGGCAGTAAACATTCGATAGGGTTCCCTAGTGCCAAGGGTTACAAGGTCGTCAATTAAAACTCCAATATAGGCCTCACTGCGGCTCAAAACGAGTGGCTCATAAGAAGGCAACTCCCGATTATCCTCACCAATACATCCTTGCCCCTCCCGATGGCTTTTTGCATAAAGGGCAGCATTGATTCCAGCCACCAAGCCCTGTCCTGCAGCTTCCTCGTAGCCTGAGGTACCGTTAATCTGCCCCGCAGTAAAAAGCCCTCCCACCAGCTTTGTCTCCAATGAGGGGAACAGTTGGGTGGGGTCAATAAAATCATATTCCACCGCATATCCGGGACGAGTCATTATTCCATGGGCAAAGCCTGGCAGGGTTCGCAAAAACCTGTCCTGCACCTCTTCTGGCAAGGATGACGAAAACCCATTGATATACATCTCATCCGTGGTCAAGCCCTCCGGCTCCACAAAAAGCTGATGCCGCTCCCGCTCTGCAAAACGCATTACCTTGTCTTCAATGGAAGGACAATAGCGAGGCCCTACCCCGCTAATTTTTCCACTGTACAAGGGAGAACGGCCAATGTTTTCCCGGATGAGCTGGTGGGTAGTTTCATTTGTATACACAAGATGGCAGCTAACCATGGGGCGTTCCACCTTTTCTGTATCAAAGGAAAAGGGAATGATTTCTGTATCTCCGGCTTGCTCTTCTAGCTGGGAAAAATCGATGGAACTCTTTAGAACCCGTGGAGGAGTACCTGTCTTTAGGCGGCCAGTGGTAAAACCCAGCCGATTCAATGCCTCTGTAATTCCTCCAGTTCCAGGTTCACCGAGTCGTCCACAGGGGGCATCATAGTTTCCAATAAAAATCCTTCCTCCCAGAAAGGTACCTGTAGTCAATACGGCCGCCCTCACAGGAATCCTTCGCCCACGCTCTGTTACCAAAGCTGTTATCTTTTGCCGATAGCTGCCAGCTTCAGCAGGAGTTTTACCAAGTCTTTGTCCAGGCAAGGGCTCTTGCTCCCTATCTGGTTCAGCTTTCGGGGGCAGAAGCTCAGGACTTGCCACCGTCTCTATATCTACAACTGTGTCCTGTAAAAGTGTTAGGCCGGACTGGGATTCCACCATTTGACGAGCCAACTGGGAATACAGCAATTTATCCGCCTGAGCTCGTGGTGCTTGGACGGCTGGTCCCCGGCTCTTATTCAAAAGACGAAATTGAATCATGGAGGCATCAATGAGATGCCCCATTACCCCACCCAGGGCATCAACTTCTCGGGCAATATTACCCTTGGCAATCCCGCCAATGGAAGGATTACAAGACATTCGTCCGATGGAATCTATTGTTTGTGTAATGAGGATGGTTTTTAATCCCATTTTGGCTCCTGCCAAGGCAGCCTCTATTCCTGCGTGACCGCCACCTACAACCGCCACGTCATATTCTTCATAAAATCCAACCATGGCATGAGTATAGCGAAAAACCACAGGATTGCAAAGCCTGGAAAAGAATCTCCATTTCTTTCTACTTCCATATGATAGATTTTCAGTATATACTGAAGGAAACAGATAAATCTGGAGGTCGAACATGAAAAAATTCCTTGCTATGGCTGGGGGATTACTGATTCTTGCTACAGTAGCAGCACAAGACACTGCACCTGTCCGCAAGGTTTGGAACAATGGAACTATTGACTATATTCCTTTGGGAACAGAGTTTCGTCTGGAAGCTGAAAACTGGAATCCCAATACTGGTTCCATCTTGTACACTTATAATTCAGGGAATCTAACCGAATACATCGAACCTGTCGTGTTGGATGAAGAAGGTCAGTTTACCTTGGCATGGGCCACGCAGGACGTTTGGGGAGAAGTAAGCAACACAAAGTCCTATACAGGTATTGTTGACGGTTCAGCTCCTACCATCAAATTCTTGATTGAAGGACCTGTTCATACTGATGACAAGGGTGTTGTATATGTAACGGAACAGACCGGAATCCGTTTCTTTGGTGAAGACGAACTTTCTGGCACAGAGCACATCTACGTTGATATTGACGGTACTGGCAACATGAAAGATGTAGTCAACGGAAACTTTATTTATCTTTCAGATAAAGAGGATGGTGCGGTATATGCGGAAGGTTATGCCGTTGACTATGTAGGCAACGCCTCTGAAACTATTGGAGCATACGTTTATTTGGACAACACACCTCCGTCTGTGTACATTGACATTGATGTCTCGCCTGTAGAAACAAACGGTGTGCAATACATCAGTCCCTTTACAAAGATTTCTCTTTCTGCAAAGGATGATTTGTCCGGTGTTGATGCAATTTATTTGTCATGGAATGGTGCTGAATTCGCTCGCTATGACGACAAGACTCCGCTCATTGCTCCAGAAAAGGGTGTCCACACATTGCAGGTTTTTGCTTCCGATAAACTGGGTAATTCCAGCGAGCTTTCTGAATTCAAATTCTCCACTGACTTAAGACTCAATCCCGCTGAGCTGTTCCTTTCTGTAGGAAACCAGACTGGAGCCAATGATACGACAGAGGTTGAATCCACAGAGACGGCAACTCCCATTGGCGAAAAATAAAACTTCAAGGGAAAAACGCCTATAAGAAAACCCCAAAAAACTGGAAACAGTTTTTGGGGGTTTGTTTTTTTAACGACTAGGACTGGATAGCATTAGAATCAAAGAGGAATTCGCTCATTGATGAAAACACCTTCTGGCACAGACTCACCATCACCAAAGGGTTCAATAGCATCAAGAATCAAAACACCATCCTCAAGACTCGAATCTTCAATGATAGTTAAATCTAAATTTGACAGCGGGGTATCCCAGACATACCTACGGAATGCTTCTTCCAAGGCACCATCTTCAAAAGGGTTCTTCTTTAACCGTACAATAACATGGGCAGCATAAAAAGCACTCGACAAGGCATGAGCAAAAGTATACTTGTAAACCGCACGACAATATTTTTCTAAGGTCATCTCATACATTATACCCTACAATATTCCAAATGACAACAAAAAAAGGGGCATTCCTTCATAAAGCTATCAACCTTATGGAATACCCCTGTTTATGTTACAAAACTCTGGCTACATTTGGCTGCCGGAACCAACTAAACACATCCACTCGGCTTCGGCGGCCAGGTTCTCGCCTACGTAGGCCTTACCACTTTGTTTTACCATCTTGGGAGAAACCCGCAAATTGGTAACTTCAAGGCGCACTGTGTCACCGGGCTTTACCTGGTGGCGGAATTTAACCTTGTCTACAGTAGCCAAGAAAAACAAGGCATTTTCTTCAAATACTTTCTGAAAACTTAGGGCAGCACCACCAGCTTGAGCCATGGTTTCTACTAAAATTACCCCAGGAACTACTGGATACTGTGGAAAATGTCCCTGAAAGAAAAAATCTTCCTCTGTAAAGGTTCTGGTGGAGACACTACCTTTTTCATCAGCACTAAGAATCTCATCTACAAAGAGAAAGGGCTTGCGATGAGGCAACAGGGATTCAATGTCTTTTGTCACGCTCATGTCTAGTCCTTCACTTTCTTGAAGATTACCACACCATTATGGCCACCAAATCCTAGTGAACCAGAGGCTGCACAGTTAATCTCACCTTCTACGCCCTTGTTTGGAACATAATCAAGGTCACAGCCACCCTCCACATCCTGATTTTCCAGGTTAATGGTAGGGGGATAAAATCCCTCGGTAATGGCCTTGATACAAATCAGAGCCTCTACAGCACCGGCAGCACCAAGACAATGACCTGTCATACTCTTTGTAGAGGAAATCTTCATCTTGTAAGCATGGTCACCAAAGGCCTTTTTGAGCATGGCTGTTTCTGCGGGGTCGTTGATTGGGGTGGAGGTTCCGTGGGCATTGTAGTACTGCACATCTTCTGGCTTGACTCCAGCATCATTCAGAGCTGCTACCATGGCGGCCGCTCCACCGTCTCCAGAAGGATCGGGACTGGTAATGTGGTAGGCATCAGAAGAACCGCCGTAGCCGGCAAATTCAGCGTAAATCTTTGCTCCACGTTTTTTTGCGTGTTCGTATTCCTCCAAAATCAGCATTGCGGCACCTTCTCCCATTACAAAGCCCTCACGAGCCTTGTCAAAGGGGCGGCTGGCCTTTTGGGGGCAATCATTAAAGGAGCTGGCCAAGGTCTGTAGAATAGCAAAGGAAGCGATACCAAACCCTGTGATTGTAGCTTCTGTGCCACCAGCTACACAAACATCCACACGTCCACTGCGAACACTATCCAAGGCCAGTCCCAGGGCATCGGAACCGGAGGCACATGCCGTTGCAATGGTAGGAGCCGGGCCCTTGATTCCATACCGCATGCAGATATTTCCAGCCGCCTCATTGGGAATTAACATGGGAATAGTAAGCGGGGGAACACGCTTTCCTTCAGAAGTAAAATACTTTCCAAAAGACTCCTCAAAAATTTCAAATCCACCGATTCCGTTTCCAACAAATACGGCGGTGTTTGAGGGCTCCAAGACACCTTCTTCCAAAAGTCCTGCATCCTTTAAAGCCTGGCCAGCCGCAACAACTGCAAACTGGGTAAACCGGGCCATCTTCCGGGCCTCTTTTTTATCTACAAACTCACTGGTATCCCAATTTTTTACTTCCGCAGCTACCTTTATATTTGTGTTTGATGTATCAAAGAGGGTAATGTTTCCAAGACCACTTCTCCCAGCCTTAATTCCTTCCCAGGTTTCTTCTACATTGTTTCCAAGGGGAGTAACGGCACCCAAACCAGTAACTACTACTCTTCTCATTGTATTCTCCTATCAAATGAATAAGCCCCGCCGAAACCTTGCGGGAATCGGCAGGGACCTTAATTTTATGCTCCCATTCCACCATCTACACCCAACACCTGGGCTGTGATGTAGGAAGACATGTCAGAAGCAAGGAACAAGGCTGCATCGGCTACATCCTTTACTGTACCGACTCTCTTCAAGGGTACAGAATCAAGCCATACCTTGCGGGCCTCTTCGTTTACCGCCTGCGTCATTTCTGTTTCAATAAATCCAGGAGCAATGGCATTTACTCGAACTCCACGAGCGCCACATTCCTTGGCAAGACTCTTTGTAAAACCAATAAGACCAGCCTTGCTGGCCGCATAGTTTACCTGTCCACCTTGACCATGCAAACCAACAATACTGGTCATGTTGATGATAGAACCCTTCCGCTTTCTAATCATATCAGCGGCAACAATCTGACTAATTACAAATGCTCCCGTAAGGTTTACAGCAAGCACGCTAGTCCAGTCATCCATAGGCATACGGAAAGAAAGTCCGTCCCGGGTAATTCCAGCATTGTTCACGAGGATGTCAAAGCCCCCCGAAGACCCCATAACGGCCTTTATTGTTTCGCCCAGCAGAACTGCATCTGCAATATCTACATATACTTCGTGATAATTCAGTCCCCTTTCTTCTGCAAAGGACTTTAATTCATCATGAACAGCAGAGGGCTTGGAACACAAGCCCCAAACCTCTGCCCCAGCCTCCAGGAACCGATAAGCTATTTCCTTTCCAATTCCTCGGGAGGAACCTGTAACCAATGCTTTTTTCCCTTTGAGCAACATACAATCCCCTTACACTATAGATTTGCAATATGTTCAGCCAGATTTACAGGCTGAGCAGAAACCAAGGAACCAAATTCCGTATCCTTCCACAAGCCGCAGAGAACCTTTCCAGGACCTGGCTCCAGAACAGTCCATTCTTCCCCTGCTGCTTGTCCATCTTGAATTAATTTACCAAGAACAGCCTCCTCATCAGTCCACAAAACAGGGTTTGTGAGATGAAGAATGGCATTTTTCTTGATTTCAGAACCGCTATCTACAGCCTTACCCGTTACGTTGGACAAGAATACTGTCTTGGGGTCATTAAACTGGACATCAGCAATAATTTTTTCAAACTCGTCGGCAGCAGCCTGCATCAAGGGGCTGTGATAGGGTCCTGCCACAGCCAAACGCAACACACGGCGGGCACCAGCAGCCTTTCCCAATTCCTCCAACCTAGCAAGTGCCTCGGCAGTTCCAGACACAACGGTTTGCTTGACACTGTTCATATTGGCAGCATAGGCTTCTCCGGCCGCCTTGGCAATTTCTTTTACCTGATCCGGAGCCAGACCCATAACGGCAGCCATTCCAGGAGGATTACCAGCACTGCGGGCAGCGATATCATCGCACACCCGCTGCATTATTTCTCCCCGCAGCTTTACGACTTTAATTGTATCTTCAAAGGAAAGAACCCCGCTAAGGCACATTGCGGGGAATTCACCAAGACTAAAACCGGCACAAACAGCAGGCTCCACTCCCTTGGATTTAAGGGCAGCGGCAACGGCTAGGGAAGCAGAAGTAATGGAAAGCTGGCTGCGGTCACTGCGGGAAAGAACGGTGGCATCAGTTTCCCATAAAAGCTTTGTAACGTCTTCACCAGCGATTTGAGAAATTGAATCGAGACAGGCGCGGGCTTCTGGATAGGCCTCGCAAACATCCTTTATCATGCCCGGAGCCTGGGCTCCCTGACCGGGAAACAAAAACGCATATTTTTTAGACATCGAATCCTCCATGAACGACAGGCTATTTTCTTAATATGACAAAAAACAATAATTTGTCATAAATAGGATAACAGAAATCAAAAAATTGTCAAGGGATAATGGCAGCCTGATGGCTGAATATAACCAGCGACAGACATACACCTAGGCATTCTGGAGTTTAATTTTTTCTGTATCCTTGACTTTACCCCATCGATTTTATACCATATTGGATATGGAAATTTTGCATCTTGGGCAGGACTTGTTGCGACAAAAGTCCTTACCAGTAGAAGAAGTAAATGACGAATTGCGCTCCACATTGAACGCAATGTTTGACACTATGATTGAAAGCGGCGGCGTGGGTTTGGCCGCCCCGCAGGTGGGAATTTTGAGGCGTTTTTTCATTGTCTTGGCAGATGATGAGGTTCGCCGCGTGTTTATCAATCCCCAGATTGTGTCCACATCACAAGATATGTGCGATTTTGAGGAAGGTTGCCTCAGCATTCCCAACGTATACGAAAAAATTTCTCGTCCGGCAAAGATTACCGTCCAGGCCCTAAATGAGCAGGGAAAACCCTTTACCTTGGAAGCAGAAGGATTTTTGGCACGAATAATTCAACATGAATACGACCATTTGGAAGGTATTCTCTACATCGACAGGGGCGACCAGGATTTTAGAGAAAAGACCATCCAGCAGTTTGAACGAAAGGCTGTCCGTAAGGCTGAAAAAGAAGCTGCAAAGGCAGCCCGGGCCGCTAGAATCGCCGCAAAAAAGGCAAAGAAGGCAGGAAACTAGTGGCGATACGCATCCTTTATGCAGGAAGCCCGGAGGCTGCTGCCATTCCCCTGCTCCATCTAGGGCGGGCGGCAGCGCATGGAAAAGACTTTACCATTGTGGGAGTTCTCACCAATCCACCTTCAGCCCAAGGAAGGAGCAAGGCCCTTATTCCCACTCCAGTGGCACAGGCTGCAGAAAAACTACAGCAAGAACGGGATATGGACCTACCTGTCTTGTGCCCAGAAAAACTAGATGGAGCGGCCCGAGATGCAGTGGCTGAGCTAAAACCGGATCTCTTGGTGTGCTTTGCCTACGGAAAGATTTTTGGGCCTAAGTTTTTATCACTTTTCTCCATGGGAGGAATCAATCTTCATCCCTCGCTGCTACCCCTGTACCGTGGATGCGCTCCCATTCCGGCCGCCATCTTGGACCAGCAACCAGAAACTGGTGTGTCGGTACAAAAATTGGCCCTGGAAATGGACAGTGGAAATATTCTTTCTCAAGTAAGACTGCCACTGAGGGGAACCGAAACAGCAGACACACTCTTGTTACAGGCGGCAGAAATTGGAGCCGGACAATTGGAAGAAGTCATTCTTCGAGCTGCCAAGGAAGGAGAGCTTCCTGAAGGAGTCCCCCAAGATGGAAGCAAGGCCACCTACTGCCAAATGATGAAAAAGGAGGAGGGTTGTATCTGCTGGAAGGACTCTGCCGCCGCCATTGACGCAAAAATCAGAGCCTTTACCCCCTGGCCTGGAGCCTTTACCTGTGCCCAAGGGACAACCTTGAAAATTCATCAGGCAAAGGTATACAAAAAAGAACTGCCAGCCCATATTCAATCAAATTTCTTGCAACCACCGGAGGCTGGAACTGTTTTAGGAACAGATAAATCGGAAGGAATCCTCGTACAAACAGGGGATGGTATCCTTTGCATAACAAACCTTCAGTGGCAGGCAAAAAAGGCCATGAATTGGAAAGACTTTATGAACGGCAGTGCTAGTTTTACAGGTTGCTGCTGCTCATCCTCCAATAATCAAGAGGACACAGGAAGATAATATGAAAAATTTTAAGAAAAAATTTCCTAAGTTTGGATTTACCTTTCAGGGCGAATCAGCAGATGGACAAATTACTGGAAAATCAATCTTTTTGATTTGTTTTGTTGCCATTCTTTTTATGATGGCAGTTACTGTAATCGTATTCTTTCTAGCGGTAAAGGGTTCCGAAGAGGTTCTTGTTCCCAATGTTACAGGCTTGCCGCTGGAAGAAGGACTGCTGGAAATGCAAGTCCGTGAGTTATACCCAAAAATCCAGCTGCGGTACTCCGATTTGCCCGGAGACGAGGGACTGATTCTGGAGCAAGACCCCGTTGCGGGTACTATTGTCAAGGCAAGCCGCCGAATTGATTTGGTGGTAAGCCGTGGTGTTGTTGTAAATGAAATTGAAGATTACACAGGAATGAAAATAGAAGACTTGAGAATTAAACTTCAAACCCTATTTTCTGGTAGTCGTACCCTCATTACCATCAGTGAGCCCATGTACAAGGCTGACGAATCAGAGGCCGGTACCATCCTTTCTCAAAATCCACCCCCAGGCACGCAGATTTCGCAGCCGGTGGAGTTGGAATTGGTTGTAAGCCGTGGACCTAGCTATGAACAAACACGGGTTCCCAACCTCGCCGGCTTGTCAGTGACAGAAATTCTCGCTCAAATGAGTCGTTCAAAAATTACCTTTGACTTTACTTCTCGTGTAGCTACTGATGAAGAAATTGCTGCTGGAAAGTCAGGAACTATTGTTTCCCAGGATACATCCAAGGAATTTGTTCCAAACTTTACTCGTCTTGCCGCTGAATTCGCCTTTCCCCTAGAACCAGTGAATGACAATGTTTACGGCATCTTTACCACTACCCTACCCGCCTATCCTTACGCACTGAATATGCAGGTAAAGGTCATTTATCCCGATGGACAAGAAAGCACCCTTACAAGCTTTGCCCATCCCGGTGGAAAACTTACCGTTCCCTACGCCCTGCCTAAAAACTCCCAGTTGATTTTGGTAGTAGAGGGTCGAGAAACTGCAAAAACCACTGTCCGGTAAAGCATCAAAACCTTGCGAGCCCCCTAAATTTTAAGGGGGCTTTTTATTCAAAACAACATAATGTGAAATATTTCACATTATGTTGTAAAACCTTTCCTTTTTTGTACTAATTTTCCCGAATTCCTGACTATAACCACAAAAATCCCCTTGACCACAGGGGGAATAAATAGGTATAATTTTATCATAATTTGTGAATTTATTCACAACTATTAAGGAGAAGGAATGTCAGGTCTTTCAGAGCCTTCTAAAAAACGATTGCTGAGCCTTGAATTCCTGTTGCAGCAGGAATTGGCTGGAGATGCAGGCAAAACAGCCTCTGGTTCGGGGGATTCAGAAGGGCAGCAGCTTAAGAAGGAGTCTGGAACAACCATCACGTCCCGACGATTGGCACAACTGACAGGCTGGACGGATGCCACCATCAGGCGGGACATCAGCCAGCTTGGCATAAGGTGCGGCTCCTCCAATGGATACCCCATTGAAGAATTGCAACAAGCCATTGCACAAGCCCTAGGCTCTTCTTCCAACGAGGAGGCGAGTCACCGTTGCTGTATTGTGGGATTGGGAAAAATTGGTGCTGCCCTGCTGGATTACGACGGATTTGCTTCTGCCGGATTTCAGTTGGTGGCGGGATTTGACCAGAGCGTGAATCGAGTGGAACTTTTGAATGCGAGCTTTCCCCTCTATCCCGCCTCCCGACTGGAACAGGTTATAGGGCAAGAGTCCATTCAATACGCAATACTAACGGTACCGGATACAGTGGCTGTAGATTATGGGAAGAGACTGGCAGAGGCTGGGATTAAGGGAATCGTAAACTACACCAACAGCTTGTTGTCGGTACCATCCACTGTTAAGGTGGAAAATATTTCAGTAGTTCATTCCTTGCGCCAATTGGTAGCAAGAAATATTTTGAGAAATAAATGATTGGGAATAATGTCCCAAAGGAGTTTTTATGAGTCGTGTATACAATTTTTCCGCAGGCCCTTCCTGCCTGCCAGAGTCTGTCCTGCAGGAGGCTGCAGCCGAGATGCTGGACTACCAAGGCTCCGGCCAGTCCGTCATGGAGATGAGCCATCGCTCCAAGAACTACGAGCCCATCATCCAGGATGCCGAGGCAAGGGTTCGCAGGCTGATGAGCATTCCTGACAACTACGCCGTCCTCTTCCTGCAGGGCGGAGCCAGCACCCAGTTTGCCATGGTTCCCATGAACCTGAAAAAGCTGGGCAAGGCCGCCTACGTGGACACAGGCATCTGGTCCGACAAGGCAATCAAGGAAGCAAAAAAATATCTAACTGTAGATGTTATTGCCTCCTCCAAGGAGCACGGCTACACCTTCATTCCAGAAGTCAAGCGGATTGAAGGCGACTACGACTACGGCTACATCACATTGAACAACACCATCGTGGGAACCAAGTGGACCACCCTGCCTGAAATGGGCAAGCGCTCCGACGGCACCGACATTCCGCTGGTGGCGGACGCCTCCAGCTGCATCCTGAGCGAGCCGGTGGACATCAGCAGGTTCGGCATCTTCTTTGCCGGAGCACAAAAGAATCTGGCCCCCGCCGGAGTGACGCTGGTCATCATCCGCAAGGACCTCATCACCGAATTCCCCGACCCGCTCACGCCCACCATGCTGGACTACAAGACCCACGCCGACAGCGACTCCATGTACAACACCCCGCCCTGCTACACCATCT
>JAGBFT010000133.1 GCA_017936345.1 Spirochaetaceae bacterium | reverse complement strand
GGTGGAGGAGATTGCCACCGCCAGTCGTGAGCAGGATTCCGGGGCCCAGCAGGTGAACAAGGCCATCGTCCAGCTTGACAGTGTCGTCCAGCAGAACGCCGCCGCCTCCGAAGAGCTGGCCGCCATGGCAGAAGAGATGACAGCCCACTCCCAGGTTCTTCTGGATACAATCAAGTTCTTTAAGGTGGATACAAAAACAGCGAATGCAGTAGCTGCAAGGAAGTCTCCTGTCTCTTTTGGCACAAAACCAAAGGCTTCAGTTCCCTCTATGCCAAAACCAAGTCCTGTCAAGGCAACTGTCAGCACAAAAAAATTGGATTCATCTGGTGGAACAGGAGCCGTTCCCTATTCCAGCGACGATGATTTTAGCGACATGGACTTTGAGGAGTTTTAGCAAGCTCCTATGACTGATTTCAGGCTGACTGGTTGTTCCGGTCAGCCTTTTCCTTTGCTTGCCATTTTTTAGCAAAAAATTAGCAAAAAGATACAAAAAAAACTTGTCGGCTGTTAAATTATCGATTATAATTTTCACAGGCCTTTTTATGTTGGAGCTTTCATCATAAAAAGGTACTTTTGTTTTGAAATAAAAGGATGAGACATGAATTTGTTGGTGATTATTCCACCAGTATTTGGTGGTGTTGCCCTGTTATTTGCAGCTCTTTTGGCAGCTCGTGTAGCACGTCAAGATGCAGGAACAGACCGGATGAAGGAAATTTCTGCCTTTATTCATGAAGGAGCCCAGGCCTTCCTTATGGCTGAATACAAGATTCTGCTGGTTTTCATAGTGGTTCTGTTTGTGGCCATAGGCTTTGGAATCAGCTGGATTACAGCGGCGGCCTTTTTGGTGGGAGCTGTGTTTTCTACCGTTGCAGGATACTGTGGCATGAACGTGGCTACAAAGGCCAACGTCCGCACTGCGGCCGGTGCTATGAATGGGGGCATGAACAGGGCCCTCTCCGTAGCCTTCTCCGGTGGAGCGGTAATGGGCATGAGCGTTGTTGGGCTGGGACTCTTGGGTTCCAGCGTCATCTACATGATTACTGGTGAGGCTAGCGTTCTTTCCGGCTTCTCTTTGGGAGCATCCTCCATCGCCCTCTTTGCCCGTGTGGGCGGCGGCATCTACACCAAGGCAGCCGATGTTGGCGCAGACCTGGTGGGCAAGGTTGAGGCAGGCATCCCCGAGGATGACCCCCGCAACCCTGCCGTTATCGCCGACAACGTGGGTGACAACGTAGGTGACGTTGCTGGAATGGGTGCCGACCTCTTCGAGTCCTATGTAGGCTCCATTGTATCCGCCATCACCCTGGGTGTGGTGTTCCACCAGGCAAGTGGTGCCATGTATCCTTTGGTGCTCTCTGCCATCGGAATCCTGGCATCCATCCTAGGAACCTTCTTTGTCCGTGGCGACGAGAAGGCCAGCCCCCACAAGGCCCTGAAGATGGGAAGCTACGTTTCCAGCGCCATTGTCATCGTGGCATCCTTGGTTTTGAGCAAGTACAGCTTCGGCAACTTCAACTCCGGCATCGCCATCATCTTTGGACTGGTGGTAGGTCTGCTCATTGGAACCGTCACTGAAATCTACACCTCCGGCGACTACCGCTTTGTCAAGCGCATCGCCCTCCAGTCCGAGACTGGACCTGCCACCACCGTCATCAGCGGAATCGCCGTGGGAATGCAGTCCACCGCCGTGCCCATCCTGCTGATTGCCGTGGGCATCATCGGAGCCTACATAGCTGACGGACTCTACGGAATCGCCCTGGCAGCCGTCGGCATGCTTTCTACAACTGGAATCACCGTTGCCGTGGATGCCTATGGTCCCATCGCCGACAATGCCGGCGGTATAGCCGAGATGTCCGGCCTGCCGCCCCAGGTCCGGGAGATTACCGACAAGCTGGACGCAGTCGGCAACACCACCGCCGCCATGGGCAAGGGATTTGCCATCGGTTCTGCCGCCCTCACCGCACTGGCCCTCTTTGTGTCTTATGCCGAGGCTGTGGGTCTGAATACCGCCGGAATCAACCTTCTGGACTACAAGGTCATCGTGGGTCTGTTTATTGGTGGTATGCTGCCCTTCCTCTTCTCCGCCATGACCATGGACTCCGTGTCCAAGGCGGCCTACAAGATGATTGAGGAGGTACGCCGCCAGTTCCGCACCATTCCCGGCATCCTTGAGGGAACCGGCAAGCCCGACTACACCTCCTGCGTTGCAATCTCCACCCAGGCTGCGCTCAAGGAGATGATGGTTCCTGGCATCATGGCGGTCATCTCTCCCCTGGCAATTGGTATTCTCTTGGGAACTGGTGCCCTGGGAGGTCTTTTGGCGGGAAGCCTTGTGACAGGTGTTCTTACCGCCATCTTTATGTCCAACTCTGGTGGAGCCTGGGACAATGCAAAGAAGTATATTGAGGGTGGATTCCACGGCGGAAAGGGAAGCGATGCCCACCGTGCAGCTGTTGTTGGAGACACTGTTGGCGATCCCTTCAAAGATACATCTGGACCTTCCATCAACATCCTCATCAAGCTGATGACTGTTGTGGCTCTGGTATTCGCTCCCTTGTTCATGCTGATTAATAATGGTGCTGGACTCTTGCACTGATAGGAGAAGAAAATGAACGTGTTTGAAAAAGAATTCGATTTTATTCTTGAAAAGGCAAAAAAACTATCCAAGCCCATGAGGGTTGTTGTTGCCGGTGCCGATGCAGAGCACCTGCTGCAGGCTGTTTTTGAGGCAGAGGCCCAGGGCTTTGCGTTTCCCGTCCTTGTTGGAAATGAGGAGCGTATCCACAAGATGATTCAGGAGTTGAAGCTGGAAGACCGCAAATATATAATTTGTGGTGTAGCCGCAGATGACAACGTGGTGCAAGATGCCATTGATGTGGTGCGCAATGGTGGAGGAGATGTGCTGATGCGGGGCAACACCTCTACCCGTGGCTTTTTGATGCCTCTTTTGAACAAGGGAAACAAGCTTATTGCAAAGGATGTGCTGACCTATATTTCCCTGATGAAGGTGCCGAATTACGACCGTCTATTGGCAATTTCCGATGCGGCGGTTATCATCAATCCTTCCATCGAAAGGCGCAAGCTGATTATTCGGAATATGGTTGATTTTTTGCAGCAGTTGGGAATCAGTCATCCAAATGTTGCAGTCCTTTCATTGGTGGAAAAACCAAGTTTCCACATGAGAGATACGGTGGAGGCTCAGACCATTGCCCTGGACCATGCCTCCCGTCCTATCGCTGACTGTGAGGTTGTGGGGCCCATCACCTGGGACCTGGTGGTGAGCAAGGAAGCGGCCCGCCTGAAAGGATACAACCATCCTCTTTGTGGTGAATTTGATGCGGTTTGTGTGCCTGACGTTATGGCTGGAAATATTCTTATCAAGGCGCTGATGATGTCTGCCAAGGTCAACAGCTGTGGTGTTGTAGCCGGTGCAACCATTCCCATTGCCTTGAACTCCCGCAGCAATTCCGTAGAACAGGCCTTCCTTTCATTGGCAACCTGCGCCGCATTGCTTCAAACAAAGGAATGATTTGAGTGGCTTTAAGCCGTGCAAGCCGCCTTGGTTCGCTCCGGGGCGGCTTTTTCATTGTGTCATTAAATTCATCTATTTTTTTTGACTTTTCTTCATCCTTCAATACGGCTTTCATTTCTTTAAGACTATTGCCAAAATCAAAGGGAAAGACTTTGATTTCTTGGTCATCATTTAACCCCAACTCTTTCATAGTCCTCCAAAATCGCTTCGTACATACATGGCTCCTGGGCTGACTTTTGCCAAAGCCCCAATGACCAGATTCATTATGTATACAATAATTTTTCCAGAGCGGTGAATACGGCTTTCCGTTTGCGGGCCTTGTTTGTAAAGGTGACGCACAGAATGTTTGCAGAATCGATTCCGTATTCTTTACAGCTTGGGTCTGTTTGTCATTCAGCCCTTACCCCAGCTTTTTCTAGGTCTGCTCCGGCAGGGTGGCGAAGTTGTAGATTTTCAGAAAATCAAGGAGCTTTTGCTGTCTTTCCTGAGTCCAGTCGCATTGATACACCTCTACTGGTCTCCCCTTTCCACAGGCATACACCACAAGACTATATTCAATCATATTCCAGAGATTGCTGCTAGACTGATGGCGGGCATTCAAAGAAACCTCCTCCCGGCTCCTAGCCCCAGGACGGAGGGCATAGATGTTGCTCCTGTACTTTTTTAACACGACAGAATGATACCCCTTCCTGCGAAGGTTGGATTCCGCTGTCTCATCGTCAATAATGTCAACAAACTGACTTCGTTTTTTAAGATACATGATGCAGGGAAAAACAAAGCAGATTAAAACAAAAATCACTATCATGGATGTAGTGGGAGCAAACATAGGACCTCCAGGTTAAATCCGTATGGAATCGCTACACTAAATTGTAGCATGTCCAATCTATAATCTGCAAGTTAAAATTATACTATACATTTGACACGATATCATTTGTATTGTATACTAATATAAGGATGTTGTTATGAATTCAAAGAGAACCTATGCCGCCATTGATCTCAAGAGCTTTTATGCCAGTGTAGAATGTGTGGAACGGGGGCTTGACCCCATTACCACTCCCCTGGTGGTGGCAGATTCCAGCAGGGGAAAGAATACCATTTGCCTGGCAGTCACTCCAGAGCTTAAAAAATATGGTTTGAGTGGCCGCAGCCGTATGTTTCAAGTGCATCAAAAAATGAGGGAAATCAAGGCTCAAACAGGAAAGGAGATAGATTATATTGTAGCACCCCCTCGCATGGCCCTGTACATCAAGTATTCAGCCAATGTGTATGAGGTGTACCTCAACTACTTTTCCCCAGATGACATCCATCTGTATTCCATAGACGAGGTATTTATTGAGCTTACTGGCTACCTGGACCTCTATAAGACTGACGCTCCGGGCCTGTGTCGAAGGGTGATTTTGGAAGTCCTTGCCAACACAGGAATTACCGCCACGGCGGGCATTGGACCAAATCTATTTTTATGCAAGGTGGCTATGGATATAGTGGCAAAGCACTGTAGGGCGGATGAATGGGGGGTGCGAGTTGCCCAGCTGGATGAAATGGATTTTAGAAGGCGGCTATGGAGTCATCGTCCCCTTACTGATTTTTGGAGAATTGGACCTGGAACGGCCCGCCGTCTGGAAAAGCATTGTATGTTTACCTTGGGAGATGTGGCTCGCCGTTCACTAAAACCAGAGGGACAGCGGAAACTCTACAAGGTCTTTGGCATTGACGCGGAAATTCTCATTGACCATGCATGGGGATATGAACCCTGCACCATAGCCCATATCAAAGGATATAAACCGGAAAGTAAAAGCATGGTCTCTGGACAGGTTTTGCCCCGCCCCTATCCCTTTCACCAGGCGCGACTAGTGGCACAAGAAATGGCAGAGACCCTAGCCCTGGAATTGATGGAACAGGGGCTGGTTGCCTCCCAGTTTAGTCTAGGGGTGGGCTATAGTGCCAACAAGGGGGAAGAAAACTATACAGGGCCTGTGAAAATAAATCACTATGGTCAAGTAGTTCCAAAATCAGCCCATGGCTCTGTTTCTGTGGGAAGACCAACCTCCCTAGCCTCCACCATGGCAGGGGCAATCCTTAGGGCATTTGACCAGGTGGTGAACCCCACTCTCCAGATTCACCGCATCAACATTTGTGCCTTGGATGTGGAGCCAGAAGCAGCTTTGCAGCCAGAACTCTTTGACACAAGCTCTTCCCAGCAGCGGGAACAAAAACTACAGCAGGCCATCCTCAAAATCATGAGGAAGCATGGGAAAAATTCTGTCGTAAAGGGGCATGATCTAGAGGAAGGAGGAACAAAGATGGAAAGGAACCGGCAAATAGGAGGCCACAGGGCATGAAACAGGACCACCACTACGATGACATCATCAACACCCACTGGCCGCAGCCATCTTCAAGAGAAAGTATGCCCCTGGAAAATCGGGCTAAAATCTTCATGCCCTTTTCTGCTGTAAAGGGATTGGGAAAAGAAATCCAACAGCGCATCAAAAAAAAGATGGAGGACTAGGGGGAGAATTGGCGGAAGCCCCAGAAGCCCCTCCAAAAGGGCCTTCAGTAAAATACTCTAGACAGAGTCTCCCCACTGAGCTCCACCGATATAGGAGGTTAACCTTTGGGTAAGTTCTGCCAGGTCGAGCTGGCACTGGATAAAGTGCTCCGCCTCACCCTTGCCAAAAACCACGTCAGATACCACACAGGAAAGGGTCAATTCGGAATCCATATTTTTTAACAGGTGGCAAAAGATTTGCGAATCCAATTCCCGCATTTTTTGGACAGTTTCATCACTAAAATATTCCCGAACCTCTATGACACTGCCATCCTCATCAAGCACATCCTGTCCAAGGAACTGATGGAAAATATCTAGGAATAATTTGCCCAGAAAGAAGTCGGCATAGTCGGCCAGCAGGGGAATCCGAACGACCATGCTCTCCTGATTCCTGCTGATTTCTATACCACGGGTGGATTGGCCTTCAATATAAAACTGTCCGCCGTAAACTTCCTCCTGAAGCTTAAGACAAATCTTTGTCTCCTCCCCCAAGTGCCTTTGCACCAAGACCTGGAAGGCTTCCAAGTCTAGATAATCCTCGCATTTGATATAATAACAGCGGCTCATGTACACCTCCCGATTCTGTCAAAAGCATATCACAACCCGATGTAAAAGTCATTAAAAAAACTTATAAAATTAAACGAGGACTCGACATCCCCCCTAGGGTAATTGACACGAACAAGAAGAACTGTTATAAAAAATTATCTATAAAAAAATATTTACTAATATTTTAGGGTCATTCTAATCCAAGAACTGGCTCTCAGGAGGTTATACATGAAAAAAGCCACGTTCTCAGGACTTCTTGTTGTCCTTGTTTTGAGCGTCCTTTCAGGTTGTGCAAAGGCAACCACTGGCACTGGTTCTGCCGAAGGCTTCAAGGGCCCGGTGGAGGTTTCTGTAACGGTAAAAGATGGCAAGGTTACCGGAGCAACACTAACAACTATGGACGACACCCAGGAAATTGGTGGTGTTGCGGCATCACAGGTTATCCAACAGGCTGTTTCTACAGGCAAAGTGGAAGGTTTGGATGTAGTGTCTGGTGCGACCATTACCAGTGAGGCAGTAATCAAGGCCCTGCAGTCTGCTTATGCCACAGCCATGGGTCAGGCTCCTACAGAGGTTGTTGCTGTTGCACAAGACACAAGCTGCGACATTGTAGTCATAGGTGCTGGTGGTGCGGGTCTTTCAGCTGCCACGGAGGCTGCCGGCAAGGGCAAGTCTGTTATCGTACTGGAAAAAATGGGTATTGTAGGTGGCAACACCAACTATGCCACTGGTGGTTTGAATGCCTCTGAAACCAGTGTGCAGGCTGGCTTGGGAATTGCAGATACAAACGAAGCATATATTGCTGATACCATGAAGGGGGGCGGCAACATTAATGATGAGGAGCTGGTTCGTACCATGGTGGAAAAATCTGCTGAAACTGTAGACTGGCTCATTGAAATTGGTGCAGACCTGACTGACGTAGGCAAGATGGCAGGCTCCAGCAACAATCGTACACACCGTCCCCAGGGAGGAGCAGCAGTTGGCGCCCACCTTTCCAAGGTATTGGACAATGCGGCTAGGGCTGCCGGTGCGGATATTCGCTTGAATAGTACTGTCACTAGCATTTTGAACGAAGGCGGAAAGGCTGTCGGTGTAGTTGTAAGTGGTCCGAACGGAAACTACAGTATTTCTGCAAAGGCAGTTATTGTTGCCACAGGTGGTTTTGGTGCGAATCCCGAATTGGTAGAAAGCCTGAACACCAACCTGGCTGGCTTTGGAACAACCAACCACGCAGGTGCAACAGGTGATGCCTTTGATTTGGTAAAGCCATTCGATGCCGCTGTGGTTGACATGGCCCAGATTCAAACCCACCCCACCGTTGTTCCTGTAAAGAACCTGATGATTACAGAGGCTGTCCGTGGCAATGGTGCCATTATGGTAAACCGAGAGGGAAAACGTTTTGGTTCAGAAATGGCCACCCGTGACGTAATGTCCGCAGCTGTTCTGGACCAGACTGGTGACACAGCCTATCTGCTCTTTGACCAAGGCATCCGGGAATCGTTGAAGGCTATTGAGGGCTATGCCAAGCAGGGATTGCTGACAGAAGGTGCTACAGTGGCTGAGTTGGCGGAAAAGCTTTCCATGCCAGCTGACGTACTGGAAGCTACGGTAAACACTTACAATGAATACCAGGCTGCAGGAAACGATGCCGAGTTTGGACGCAAGGGAAGCGAAATGCCTCGACCAATTGCCACAGGTCCATTCTACGCCGTAGAAGTTGGTCCTGCAATTCACCACATCATGGGTGGAATTAAGATTAACACCAATGCAGAGGTACT
>JAGBFT010000132.1 GCA_017936345.1 Spirochaetaceae bacterium | reverse complement strand
GTGCCTGCACCGTTGCGGCGGTTTTCCGACGAGCCAAAATTCTTCATGCGGTTGACCTGCTCCGGGGTGAAATCGGCGGGATCCTCCAGCGGCTCGCCGTACTTGTAGTTGTACAGCAGCGTCCAGTATTTCTCCTTGTTGTCCAGTTCAGACTCAGGCAGCATACTGCCGTTTGCCCAGTACAAGGTAGCCGTCCTGCTGCCGTCCTCGTCCGGGATTGTCAGCTCCACCCTCCAGTCCATCAGCTCTCGCTGGTAGATGGCGTTGAAAAACACATCTGGGTAGGCACGCCGAAAGATTTCCAGTCCGGCGGGGTCTCTGGGAGGCTTGCCCGCCATGGCCTCCATACTGTTGTTGTCTTGTATTCCCTCCTGGGAAAAAGAAAGCCCCGCCAGTGCGAGGCTCAGTGCAAGCATGAGAAAACGCTTCATTCCTTCCTCCATTCTTTTAAACATATTGAACCATTGTTTAAATCTCGGAGGAAGGCTGTGGTTACACTAGACTGTTACTTCAAGTAAGGAATGAGAACGGCCTGGCTTCCCGCTGAACCGGGAGCCACCTGATATTTTTCGAAATAGACGGTGAGTCCCTTGTCGGAGATGGTGAAAATGTCGTAGTTTTTTGCTACAGGTTCGGTCCCTGAATCAATCATATCCAGAATGCTTGGGTCGTTATCGGCTCCTAAAGAAGCTGAAAGCTCTTGGCGGCACACCTGGGCTAGAGATTCTAAGCTTGGTTCTGGTAGAACTAGGTACAAAAAATCTGTTATGCTCATTGCCTTGTCAGTCAGCTTGTTCCATGTAAATGAAGCCATGCTGTCAACACCATTGGCACCACCAGTAAACTGATAGGCAGTCAATAAAATGCTGGCACAATCATCTGTATTCATGGTTACCCGCCACTGGTTTTCAAAGGTGAAGGGCTGGCCAAAATCTTCTGCGATTGAACGATTAATCTCTGCCTCTGTTATAAAATCGTTGTACCAACTGTTGATTTTGTCAGAAATCAAGGTGTTTAGCTCTTCCTCACCCTCAAATTCAGGGATATCCATATCGGCTTGAAAAATATCATTTCCAGGCATGGCACGGATAGAAGAGACTCCTGGAACAGAACTTTTCTGGGAGACACAGGCGGTAAAAGCCACCGCTAGCAAAATAGAAACAACAATAGATAAATTGAACCTTTTCATATGATAAAATATAAGAAAAAAAACTGGGGAAAGCTAGAAAAAGCAAAAAAAAACTTACAAAAGAAAATTCTCTGGAATTAGCTGTTGCTTACCGTTGACGATTGCTTGTTTTATGTGTATTTTATCCTATATACTAAACTTGAAAAGGAGTGCGTATGTCACTGGAAGATAAAGTAAAGGAAACTTTGGATACAATTCGTCCCCAGCTGCAGGCTGACGGAGGAGACTTGGAATATGTGAAGATGGAAGAAGGCAAGGTTTATGTTAAATTGACAGGAGCCTGTGGAAGCTGTCCCATGGCCACCATGACCCTAAAGCAGGGTGTTGAGCGCCGCTTAAAGGAAGCACATCCTGAGGTGACTGAGGTTATTCAAGCCTTCTGATTTTGGGAGTTTTATCCCGCACAAACATTGAGGAGTTGAAATGACAATTTCAAAAGACAAGATGGTGTCCATTGAGTACACCCTAAAGAATTCAGCTGGGGAGGTTGTTGATTCCTCTCAGGAAGCTGGTCCATTGGATTATATCCATGGTCGTGGAGATTTGATTGCAGGTTTGGAGTCTGCCTTGGAAGGCAAGGCTGCTGGTGATGCCTTTGCAGTGGAGATTGAGCCTGCAGATGCCTATGGCGAGAAGAACCCGGAGATGATTTTTGATGTACCTAAGTCACAGTTTGACGGAGCGGACATTGAAGTTGGTATGCAGTTTGAAGCTTCCTCTCCTGCTGGCAGCCACGTTGTGACTGTTGTAGAAATCACTGATGAAAATGTTAAGGTAGATGCCAACCATCCCTTGGCTGGTGAAAAACTTTTCTTTGACATCAAGGTTGTGGAGGTTCGTGAGGCTACTGCCGAGGAGTTGGCTGGTGGTGGATGTGGCTGCGGCTGTGGTTGTGGCGACGATGACGACTACTACGATGAGGGCCACGGTGGTTGCGGTGGTGGCTGCGGCAGCTGTGGATGTGGCTGCCACTAATGGTTGCCAGTGAATGATGAAGGGCCGGAGCTTCTTGACGGAGTTCTGGTCCTTTCTATTTTAAATCGTTGGCAACGTGAAGGTTCTGTCTGGATGGAGGCCTAGTCCCAGCGGCAGTCCTGGGAAAAGAGGGCTTCGCAAATCAGCTGGCAGTTTTCTTCCGGTGTGACTCCCGTAAGATTGCAGGTAATTTGGGCAAGTTTTCGGTATAGAGAAGTTCTCTGTTTGTAAAAGCCACTGAAAATTTGGGCAACCTGTTCTGTGGTGGGGGGAGCTTCTTTTTCGATATAAGCGGGGAGATTTTTCATTGCTCCATCTTCCCATTCGATTTCTTCTATGATTCGATTTGCGGCGACTTCTTCTGGTACCTCCAGAAACAAAAAGAAGCCCAGCCGCTGCAAGGAGTTCAGCGCCTCCTGATTGTTGCAGATGCCGCCGCCAGTTGCAATGACGTATTCATCTTCCCCCAGGGAAGCAAGGTAGCGGCTCAGGTAGTCGCAGGCACGAGCCTCTGCCTCCATAAATGCTTCCGCCCCCTGCTGCTGGTAGATTTCCCGCGGAGTTTTTCCGGTCATTTCTGCAATCACGTCATCGGTGTCAAAAAAGGGGCAGTTGAACTGGGCTGCCAGCATCCGTCCCAGGGTAGATTTTCCACAATGCTTTATACCTAGCAGAATGATTCCTTGATTCATACTGTGATTATATCCTGTGATGGGATAGCTTGCAACAAAAATTGATTTTAGAGTATGGTATAGGTATGTCTGTGTATATAATGATGGCATTGAGTTTTCTACCCCTAGTCATTCTTTTGGGATTTTTTTGTTTTGCAATTCCTGGGTTTAAGTTTCATTATGGATTGGTGGCAACTTTGGTGGGACTGTTTTCCCTTATTCCTATTGTGATAATTCAACATTTTGTGCTGAAGTTACCTGTTTTTACGGATAACACCCTGATTTCAGCTCTCATTACAGTAATGGTGTTCAATGGACTCATAGAAGAAACCGTAAAAATGTTTTCCTTGCTGATTCTTCCCCATAAAAAGTTGAACTTTGCTACCTTTTTTTCCCTGAGTATAATTGCGGGTTTAGCCTTGGGGTGTTTTGAAACTGTAATTTATCTTTTTTCTGGTCACCATAATGTTGAGGTTCGTACTGTTACTGCTGTGGCAATGCATAGCCTGTGTTGTGGGCTTTCTGGAATATATGTGTGGACTTGGAGAAATCCTGTGGAAAAGGCTTCTGGGAAGGTAGCTCCTATGGTGGCCCCCTTTGTGTGGGCTACAGTTCTCCACGGTGTTTACAACTTTTTTGCAGGATTTAGTACGAGTTTTTGGTGGTTTTCTATTGCTGCCATTGCCCTCACTGCATTGGAATGTAGAATCTGGTATAGAAAGGCATTGGGTTTGGATGGGGCAACAGGAGCCAATCCCCAATAATAGGCTGGCTCCTTTTTCTTAGTTGCTTGATTTGTCTAAATTAGTTTTTGCTGCTGAAGGACGTACCATCAAGAACTTGCGAGCTGCAAAGAGAATTGATACAGAAACAATGCAGAGCAGGCTTTCCATCATGGTAGCTTCCATTACAATTAGGTGTCGGGCCAGTACAAAGAGGAGTACGTCAATAACAGCACCCATGCTATGCTGACAGAGCATCTTGACAAATTCTACACCAACGATAATGTTCAAGGATTCCTTTAAGAAAACCGAGTACTCTACAGTAACAGAGGAATCAAAAACGTGGGAAATAAATAATTTTACCAGATGAACTCCTTGCATTACAATAATCAAGGAAACCACAATGGCTAGAATAAATTCCAGCAGAAAGGTAACTGACTGTAAAATATGCTGTACCTTGTGACGGATGTTCTGTATATCTTTAAAGTTCATATCTTCTCCAGAGAGTTGCTTGTCATTTCAAACAGTTTAACAGAGGAAATTTTAACTGTCAACAATTTCTGTAACCTGTAAATATTACGTTCTTTTTGTTGAAAACCACATCAACTATGATGAGTGCCAGATCTCCGTAAGGTTTTTACGTGTAGTTGTTCTTTCACCGTTGAGACAGGCTGGTCTGTTCCAAACTTGACCTAAACTAGGCTAGTGAGTATTTTTTTAAACATGAGTACAGTACTGGATTATATTGCATGGAGGGGCGACCTTCCCCTGGATGTTGTTCCTTTTAATGAAATTGATGCCCTTATTTTTTGTGAGTTCGCTTATTTGAAGCTCAAGGGTATTGTTCCAGAAGAGGTGGGCACGGATGGCGTCACCCTGAAAGAAGCCGCCGCTCTTTTCTTTGGGTCGGAAGACGCAGAGGAGCGTTCTGACATGGGAATTCTATTCGGAAAAAATGTAGTGAACCTATTCAAGATTATGGCTGCCTCCGATCGGTATAAAAATCTGGAGCTCTGTGGCTTTGTGGAGCGGCTTGATACGGTTTATGAAAAGCAATTTGCGGCTATAACGGTACTGTTGGGAGATGGAAGTTCCTTTATCGTTTTCCGTGGAACTGATGATTCCTTGGTTGGCTGGAAAGAAGACTTCAATATGTGTTTTATGACACCAGTTCCCTGTCAGGAAGAGGCATTGAACTACCTTATTCACGCCGCATCTCGATTGCCGGGAAAACTTAGGGTAGGGGGGCATTCCAAGGGCGGAAACGTATCGATATATTCATCCACCTTCTGTGGAAAAAAAATACAGAAAAGACTTATTGATGTGTACAATTTTGACGGGCCGGGCTTTGAGTTGGATATTGCCCAAGCTCCTGAGTATCAGGGAATTGTACACTGTGTACAAACCTTTGTGCCGGAACAGTCCATTGTGGGACTCTTGATGGAATACAATGGAGATTATGTGGTGGTAAAAAGCCTTGAGTCTGGCTTGATGCAGCATAATCTTCTTTCTTGGCAGCTGGAGGGTCCCCACTTTGCAGAGGTGGAACGGGTTTCTGGCGGTAGTGTTATCATTGACCGAAGTGTAAAAAGCTGGCTTAAGGAACTGTCTAGTGACCAGCGGGAGCAATTTGTAGATTCGTTTTATAAATTACTCACAAGTTCTGAAGCTTCCACCCTATCTGAGTTGGCTGAACATTGGAAAAAGAATCCTACAAAGGCAGTGTCTGCCTTTTTGTCCGTGGAGCCAGAGGCAAGAAAAACTGTGATGAATGCGGTGCAGCAGTTTTTTAAGGCGGCCCATCAAGAAATAAAAATGGATGTAAAGGTCTGGTTTCAGGAAAAGTTACAGGACTCAAATGCTCATAACTCCTTGATAAAAAAATGATTCATGGCACTGTGCTGTGTTCCTGGAAGGGGAGCTGGCAGCAGGGTGTAACCAAGTTTTTTATACAAGAGGATTGCTACGGGAAGATTTTGGTGGGTTTCCAGGTAAAGCTGTTTAAATCCTGACTTGAGGGCCTCTTCTTCTACCTTTTCCATCAAAAGATAGCTGTATCCCTTTCCTCTTGCTTTATCAAACAGGTAGAGCTTTTGTACTTCTGCCACATCCTAGCTGCTGTTATATTCTGCAAAGCCAGCTCCACCTAAAACCTGGTCTTTTGAATCTACCAGAACAAAATATTTTCTCCGGGGATGATTAAAATAAAACCGACTCATGGATTTAATTGAATCATCAAAATAAGCTGTACCGGGAATGTCTAGGTGGGCAGCCTTTAAACTTTGCCGAATTAACTGAAAGACTCTTTTGTCATCTTTGGGCTGAATTTCTCGAATAACCATGGTTCATTCTAACATAAAAATAAGATATAGACATGGTTTCTCCTTAATGATACACTGAAAAGACATCACGAGGCTGCTTTTTTCGTGGGATTTGGGAGGGAATATGAGCGGCAATTATTTTACAAAACCAGTGGTTTCATCAAGGAAACCTTTGTCGAGCAAGCAAAGGGCTGCCCTGCTTTTTTCTTTGCTGGGGCAGGACGGATTCAATAGCTTGACAGCCTATTTGTCTGATAGGGAAATCACACAGCTTCGTAAGGCTATGAAGTCCATTAAAGACAGGATTGATGTAGAAGATGACATAGAAGTCCTGGAGTCTCTGCAAAAATACGGAGAGGCTGTCAATGCTTGGCCTTCAAAGCAATCCTCTGCTGCTGGGTATAGAGCCAGGAGCTTTGATAATTACGGCCAGTACCAGGAGCCTGTTCCAGAAAAGGGGCTGAGTTCCATGGGACTTAACGCAGAGGATGTGGCTCGTGTTCTAAGTATGTGGCTTCAAGACGATAAAGAAAACTAATCTTTTGAGTGAAGAAGTTTCTGTTCTTTGCCTTTATGCTTGGCATCGGTTGTAGAGGCAGCTTTCGTACTGACAATGCTGCCCCGGGCAGGTAAGGCTTAGGGTTGTTTTTATCATGTTATGAACCATTTCTGCCAAGGGAGTGTCTGCTGTCCGGTAATACACTTCCTTTCCCTCTCGTCTACTAACAATAAGTTGGCTTGCTTTAAGATACTTCAAGTGGTGGGAAACTGCGGGGCTAGTCATTCCTGCCCGTGCAGAAAGATTTGTAACACATTCCTCCCAGTGGCAGAGAATCCAAAATATTTTTATGCGGCTGCTGTCTCCCAAAAGCTTGAATAGGTCTGCCACTGTGGAAAACTCTGAGCTGTCTGGCATACAAAGGCAATGTTCTGTTTTTTCTTCCATAATTGTCTCCTGTTCACAAATCTCATCTAAAGTTTTTTTACCTGTAGGGCTCTGATGGCATTCAAAACTGCCAGTACCATTACTCCAACATCTGCAAAAATGGCCAACCACATGGTAGTAATACCCATCGCTCCCAAAATCATGCAGGAAAATTTTATTCCAAGGGCAAAACCTATGTTTTGGTGGGCAATGCCTAGGGTTTTTCGTGAAATTTTGATTGCCTTGGGGATTTTTTCCAAGTTATCGTCCATGAGAATTATATCAGCCGCTTCTATGGCGGCATCACTTCCCAAGCCCCCCATGGCAATTCCTACGTCGCTGCGGGAAAGAACCGGGGCATCGTTAATTCCATCTCCCACAAAGGCCACCTTTCCCCCCTGCTGGGTGGCAAGAATTTCTTCTAGCTTGGCAACCTTATCCCCAGGTAGCAGCTGGCTTTCCACCTGTTCAATGGCAAGGCGGCAGCCTACCTTTTGAGCCACTGCGGAATTGTCTCCTGTCAAAAGAACAAATTTCTTTATTCCAACTTGTCTCAGTTGGGCGAGGGCTTCTGGTACGGTGGCTTTAATGGAATCTTCCAGATTGATGCTGCCGCCATAGATTCCGTTTACGGCAATATGAATGGTGGTTGTTCCCTGGGAGTCTTGAATCTCTGCCAGCTGAATTCCTTCTTTGGCCATTAACTTTATGTTTCCTGCTGCCACCCGCTGATTTTTCACTTGGGCAATAATTCCCATTCCTGCAATTTCCCTTACATCTTTTACAAGGCTTCTGTCTGGTTCCTTCCCATAAGCCGCTACAATGCTACGACTGATGGGGTGGCTAGAATTACATTCACAAAGGGCGGCATATTCCAAAAGACTGGTGGCATCCATTCCAACGTAGGGATTTTCGTTGATGGAAGTTACTTTGAAAATTCCTTCTGTAAGTGTACCTGTTTTGTCAAAAACCACTGTGTCTGTCCTTGCCAAGGCTTCCATAAAGTTTGAGCCCTTGATTAGAATTCCTTCTCTGCTAGCTCCTCCAATACCCGCAAAAAAGGTGAGGGGAATGCTTATAACCAAGGCACAGGGGCAGCTGATTACCAGAAAGGTAAGGGAACGATACAGCCAGACTGTCCACTGGGGCTCGTTTCTCAGGATGATTTGTAGCAGGGGAGGACATAAGAAGAGGGCTAGGGCACCACAGCACACAATAGGAGTGTAGATTCGGGCAAATTTTATGATAAATGCCTCTGTTGTGGTCTTTCTTTCCCCTGCCTGTTCCACCAATTCCATTATTTTTGCCACAGTGGATTGACTGAAGGTTTTTGTGGTTTTTATGGTGAGTTTTCCTGTTAGATTGATGATTCCACTGACTATCTCCTGTCCCTCTTCTACATCTTGGGGAAGACTTTCTCCTGTAAGGGCAAGGGTGTTTAGGGTGGAGGTTCCTTCCATTACAACTCCATCCAAGGGAACCTTTTCTCCCGGCTGAACCACAATAATGCTCCCCACAGGAAGACTTTCCGGTGAGACCTGACGGAGATGCCCATCTTCTTCTACATTTGCATAGTCGGGACGAATATCCATGAGCTGGGTAATGCTCTGCCGACTTTTTGCTACGGCAAAGCCTTCAAACCATTCCCCTGCCTGATAAAACAGCATGACAGCCACTGCTTCTGTATAGTCTCCGGTTGATGTAAGCCCCAGGACAAGGGCTCCAATAGTTGCCACTGTCATTAAAAAGTTCACATTGAAGATTTTTCTGTTCAGAATGCCGTTCCAGGCTTGCAGTAGAATATCATAGCCCATAAAAAAATAGGGAACAAGGTAAAAAAGAAATTTGAGAAAGCCTTCTACCGGCATAAAATGTAGGCCCACCAGCATGATTCCTGTAATTGCCATGCGAGCCACCATAATTTTTTGGTCTTTAGTGAGTTTGGCTCCATCTGGGAGAGCCGCTTCTTTGTGTCCGCAGCCACAGCCACAACTAGAATTGGAGCAACCGGCGTGAGCGTTATCAGTTGGGGAGCTGCAACCACAATGTTCTTTATGTGAACTCATACAAACCTCCTATTTAAATAATTAAACAAATGTTTAATTATTTAAATATACCCGTGGGTGAATTAAATGTCAAGGCGAATAGTTTTAGTCGGTGAAAATTGCAGGCTGTCCAATATTATTTCGCAGCTACCCATTGATGATAGGTCATGTGCAAGAGATTGACCACACGGGTCTCTCCTGTTTTTGTCCTGGCATTTTTTTCGCAGTGATGAAAGATAAATCCAGTTTTTTCTTGTACCCGCTTGGATTGAAGGTTGCCTTCGTAGTGGCAGCACCATACACCATCAAGCTCAAGCTCTTCAAAACAACGGCGCAGTATTAGTCTTGTGGCTTCTGGAACCAAGCCCTGTCCCCAAAACTCTTGGCCAATCCAGTAGCTCAGTTCGGCTTCATTGGGAGCCAGGGGAGCAGTGTGAAAGTCGTCCTGTCCCATAATTTCGATATTGCCCACTGGCAAACCAGTAGCTTTCAGTACAATGGCGTAGGTTTCTGGATTGCCAAAGACTGTGGGCAATAGTTGGCGACTCTGCTCCAGGCTACGGTGGGGCTCCCAACCAGCAGCTCCCCCTAGGGCTGGGTTGCTGGCATAGCGGAAAAGCTCTTCAACATCCTTTTCATGCCAATTTCTTAGTAAAATTCGCTCTGTCTCCATCATTAACTTCTAAAATTGAAAAATTATGCTAGGCTTTTGAGGGGATCTTCTATAGATATTCCTTTTTCGTAAATTACGAAAGGATCTATATCTAGACAATTATAAGGGTCGTAATTACCATCAAAGGTCCATGCAAGGGTATTATTCAATACTGTACAATTGTTAATATAAAAATCTTTATCTTCTAAAACTTTAAAAATACCTTTTCCCACAAGGTGGGATACATTGTATTTTTTGATATTACCATCTACGAAATAGACTGCTACATCATAATTTTCCATAGGATAAACTTGAATAATCTGCATTTTTATCTCCATTAAGTTAGAGGAGGAATTTTTGAGGGTGTTTGATTATTCTTTGCTTTTTCCCAACAATCTTTCAACTCCTCATGATGAATTTCCAAAGAATTCACTCAATAAAGGCATAGGAGTATTTTATCATGAAAAGAAAATGGTAGCAATCCAAGATGCTTACCACTTCCAGAAAGAGGGGAAACCCTGGGACAAGGGAACCCAACATCCCGTCCCACCCTAGAACAACTAGAACAGGAGTGGAAAACCCGCGCTGACCAGGAGAGGGGTTGTCCCCTCCTAAATTAAAGGAGATTGGATTACATGGTAGAAGAACTGAAAACCATAGAAATGGGATTTTCTGATTACATAGCAATAAGACAAAAAGAGTTTGACTGGTTACGGCAGGGCAAGGAAGAAGGACGACAAGAAAGTTATGCCCAGGGCTTAGAGGTCGGACTTGAACAGGGATTAGAACAAGGTCTTGAACAAGGTCTTGAACAAGGATCCTACCAGACAAAACTGGAAACAGCAAAGGCTATGTTGTCTGAAGGTTTAGATTTTTCCATGGTGGCACGGTGTACCAATCTCCCCCTAAAAACAATACAAGACCTCAGGGATGAAATAGATAAATAGCCCCCTCTCCCCAGACCTTCCCCACACTACAAATTCCAGAAATTTTCCCTCCCATTCCTTGACAAATAGAGAAAACTCTATAAAAATAGGTTATAGTGTAAATCATCAAAAGTAGTGGGAGTACAGAAAGTGGGAACAAGGATTTTTTCAGTACATAGCAAAAATTTCTTGCTAACTTTTTGCGTTTAAACCCATTCTTCCTCAATTAACCCAACAGATATTGGGAATAAATAAACTAAGGAGTTTTAAATGAAACAAAAATGGATGCTAGTAGCCTTAGCCCTGTTGGCATTGGTAGCCCTACCACTGGTGGGTTGTAAGAATGATTCGGTGAGTGAACCTGTAAGGTACACCGTTACCTTTAATACCAATGGTGGTAGTGCTGTGGATGCTCAAACAGTAGAAAGTGGAAAGACAGCCACCCCCCCCCCACTACTAACCCTACCAGAGAGGGCTACGTCTTTGTTGGCTGGTACAGTGATGAACAGTTAACAAACAAATACGACTTTACCACCCCTGTAACAAGTAGCTTTACCCTCTATGCTAAGTGGGGAATAGGAATTACATCAGATACTGTAGCCTCTGTAATTGCAGGACTCTCCGGAGTCGGTCCCCACACCCTTGTGGCAACAGGAGAGTGGAGTTCAGATAATTTATCAACACTCGCAGAGAAATTGAAAGATGAAAACAAGAAGGTAAACCTAGACCTTAGTGGTGTTGAGGGGCTTGAAACCATTGGGGTTGCTGCATTCAACTGCTGTAGTAGCTTAACAAGCATAAATATTCCAGCTTCTGTGAAAACCATTGGGGATGGGGCATTCGTCAGCGGTAGTTCATTAAATATTAGTGTTAATGAGAATAATACGACATACTCATCAGAGGACGGAATGTTATTGAACAAAGAAAAGACAATTTTGATTGCATATCCTTCAGCTAAAGGAACTGTCACCAACGTTCCAGCTTCTGTCACAAGCATTGGGGATTATGCATTCTCTAACTGTAGTAGCTTAAAAAGCATAACCATTCCAGCTTCTGTCACAAGCATTGGGGATTATGCATTCTCTAACTGTAGTAGCTTAAAAAGCATAAGTCTTCCCAGCTCTGTCACAAGCATTGGGAAGAGGGCATTCGTTGACTGTAGTAACTTAGCTACGGTTACCATGGAGGCTACCGAGCCACCTACATTGTATGATGCTGTGTTTAATAAAACCTCAGCTGACTTACAAATACTGGTACCAAATGATTCTGAAGAGGCGTACAAGAATGCCACCACGGACAAGGGATGGGATTCTTACAAAGACAAAATCAAAGCCAAAGAATAATCATCCTAGTATCCGCTAGGGGTTAAGGGAAAGGGGCTTGCCTTTGGGGTGAGCCCTTTTTTTGTGGTGTGGGGGTTGGCTTAGTTATTCATTAACCTTTGTATTTCAAGGAGTGATAAATCAAGTAATTCAGCAACATCTACTGGAGAGTCACCTCTAGCAATAAGTTTCCGTGCCGTCTCCAAAGCTTTTTCGTAGGCTCCAATGGAAATGCCCTCCTCTCTACCTTCTGTGTAGGCATCACGTTGTAGGTCAGCTATTTTTAATGAAGTCATTACGTAGTACCTCCTAGTTACAGAATCGTTCTTTAGGGTGGTGATTTTATCAGAAATGTTTTGGGCTAAATCTGACTCCACGGTTCCCTCTTGTATATAATGATAGAACGCTTGGAGTTTTGCGTCAAGGGTGGTTAGCTTTTCTGCACTGGTGTTTAAAAAGATGCGGAGGGATCCGTCGTTGAGTTTTAGTTTATGGTCTGTTTCTTCGCAGGTGTAGTAGAAGGTGTAAAAAGGGATTTTCTGGTCAAAGGGGTCAAAGGTACAAATAAAGATTACAATGTTATCTGGGAGCTTTTCGTAGTCGGTGGAAGTTTGTGTTGAACTTACGTCGGAGACGCTCTGGTAGTAACGGCTTCTTTTGGGGAGTTCTTTTTTATGACCAGTTTGCATTTCTACTTTGATAACTTTGTTTTCATCTCGTAGGTACACATCCATGATGATGGCCATGGAGTCTGGGTCGGTTTTTTGTTTTTCTTGGGTGGATAGGTATTCAATCTTCCCGATTTTTATCCCCAGAATTAACTCCACCACCTGACGGCAAATTTCTTCGTCGTGCATGACCTGTGAAAACATAAAGTCGTCGGTAAAGGTTAATGTTTCCCACTTTTTAAGTAGCTCCTGTTCAGTAAGCACAAAGTCCTCCTTGGAGTAAATTTGTTTTACATATAATTAGTCGCTTTAAAGTGAAGAAATTTGTCGTTTTTTCAGGAAAAAAGTTTGTTTTTTTGTGGGTGAGGATGAGGGGGATTGGTGGGGCTGCCTACGGTGGGGCTAGTGAGGACTCTAGTTTTTCATCAGGTGTTGAATTATTTCTAGGGGGAGGTTACCGCTTCCAGAAAGAGGGCATAAAGAAAATCAGCATGGTGTATAGTTCAAGGCGGCCTGCAATCATCACAAAGGAAAACCACCACTTGGTAGCAGGGGCAAAGAACTCATAGTTTGCCATGGGACCTACAGCTCCAAGCCCTGGACCAATGTTTCCTACCATGGCTAGGGATGCCGTAATGGATGAAATTGCATCTATGCCGTTACAGGCCGCTACCAAGGCGGTGATGGCAAAAATAAAAAAATACAGGAATAAAAAGCCCGCCACAGAAAAAACCACATCCTTGCGACCTGCACGGCCATTTAACTGCACGGTAAAGACTCCGTGGGGATGAAGCATTTTTCGCACCTCATTGGCAGTCTGTTTTGACAAGATTACCCAACGGACAACCTTTATTCCACCAGCAGTAGAACCAGAGCAGCCACCCACCAGCATAAGGAGAAATAAAATCAGCTGAGCTCCAACCGGCCACAAATTAAAGTCTACGGAAGCAAATCCCGTGGTGGAAATAATCGAGGCAACTTGAAACAGCGCTTCCCTAAAACTGTAGCCAAAGCTATTGTAGCGCGTGAAAATAAAGCCCGTTATCCCTAGTGTGGCGGCAAGAACAATGGCAATATAAGCCTTGAACTCACTGTTTTGGAAAATCTCCTTGAATTTACGGGTGACAGCATAGTAAAAGAGGCTGAAGTTCACTCCCGCCAGCAACATAAAGATTGTACAAATCCATTGGATGGATGGAGACTGATAGTAGCCTATACTTGCATTTTTTGTGGAAAAGCCACCTGTTCCTAGGGTAGAAAAGGTATGGGCAAGGGCATCATACCAGGTCATCCCTGCCACACGTAGTAAAACCGTTTGAATTACGGTAAATGAAAAGTAAATTATCCACAGGATTTTAGCTGTGGTGGCAATTTTTGGGGTAACCTTTCCCTTTTCCACACCAGTGGTCTCTGCCTTTATAAGCTGAAATCCTCCAACTCCCAGCAAAGGCATTAAAGCCACCGTCAGGGCCACAATTCCCATGCCTCCCAGCCAGTGCATTTGGCAACGCCACATATTGATAGACATCGGGAGTATTTCCAAGTCACTTAGGTTTGAAGCTCCTGTGGTGGTAAAGCCGGAAGCACTCTCAAAAAAGGCATCGGTAAATTTGGGAACCCAGCCGGAAAAATAAAGTGGCAGGGCTCCCAAAAAGCTGGCAAAAGTCCATGCGGCAGCAACTACGACAAAGGCATCTCGTGGAGTCATCGCCACCTTTTTCCTACGACCCAACAAGAGTGTGATTGCGGCCAGACCAATGCAGATGATTCCGGGAACAAAGAAAGAAGGAATTACTTGGTATTCTTGATAATACATTGCCACACCGATGGGAAGGACAAAGGTGATGGAAATAATAGCCAAAAGCAGGATGTTAATTCTAAAAAAATTGAACAAGCTCATGGATTGCTACTCTTCCGAGCCTCCAAAAAATTCAACTACCTTGGCAGTCTCTTCTATATTTGAGATAATGACAAGGTTGTCCCCACTATTGAGGACTGTATTTCCCTCTGGAATAAAGTATTCCGATTCCTCTCCCTTTTTGATGAGGAGAACCAGAAAGCTGCCGGGTTCCGCAATATCTTTGATGGCCTTGCCAATGAGACGAGAATCATCTGGCAATACGTATTCGATAATCTCCAAGTCACCATCAGAAACAGTATGCACTCCAGTGATGCTTTTTCCCCTAAGGTGTCCAATGATTGTATCCACAACCGTATCCTTGATGGGAACTGTTACGTCAACTCCAATGTGACGTGCAATTTCTGCAAAACTAGTACTTGGTACAAGGCAGATGGTTTTTCCAACACCCAAAGACTTTAGATAGGCAGAAATCACTATATTTTTCTCGTGATTGTGGGTGGCACAAATCATAAGGTCGTAAGATGAAAGCTTTTCCTCTTGGATAAAATCCTCATCAGTAATATCTGCCTTAAACACATCTGCGGAGGGATATCTTTCTGCAGCGGCTTTTATACGTTGGGCATCCTTGTCAATGATGATAAATTTTTGCTTTGACTTATGAATTGAATTGAAAAATTTAGGAATTCTTGCAGTCCGATGGTGGGATAGCATGGAATCCGCAATCAAGGTTCCAATATGACCCGCTCCTACCAGGGCAATCTTGTTTAATTCTATAACCTGGGAACCACAAAGCTCCAGAAAGTGTTTCATGTGTTGTTTTTTTGCAAGGATTCCAATATAGTTTTCGGCTTGAATTACTGTAGAACCCGTTGGCAGGAAGGCTTCCGCCTTATTTTCCAAATATACCAGCAAAAAGGGTTTTTCGATAAATGAGCGCAAGTCCTGGACCTTTTTACCGTCCAGGCAGCTGTCTTTTTCCACCTCAACCCGCATGATTTCATATTCAGAATCTTCAAAGGACAAGACATCGGTAACCGCCCCATGCTCAATGGCCCGAAGAATTGCCATGGCGGCTTCCTTGTCGGGATACACCATGTGGTCAATTCCGTAGAGAGGGCGGGTTTCTTTTTCCATTGGCTTGTACTTTGTGTTTTTTTTTGCTTTTATGTGGTAATCGTAATTTCTAACTCGAGCAATTTTTATTACATCTGGATACAGGGCTTCTACTAGGGAACAGGTAATCATGTTGACCTCGTCGGAATTGGTGAGCATTATCAAGGCATCAGCCTTGGCAATGCCCGCCTCTTCCAGTGTCTCCAGACTGTTACCGTCTGCATGAAGAACCATGCAGTCCAGCCTGTTGGAAACATGCCGTACTGTCTCTTCATTATTATCAATAAGAACAACATTGTTTTTTTCGGTGATAAGCTTCTTTGCTAATTCAGTGCCTGTTAAGCCTGCTCCAATGATAATAATTTTCATATTAAAGTTTCAATCTTTCTTGAGTTAAGATTCTTGAGAAAGCTTTGATTTCCTTCCAGCAGTAGCATTGATTACACCGATAACAGCGCCACAGATAATACCTGCTGTAATAGATTCTGCGACAGCATTAGGGAGAAGCATTAAGATAAAGGCTCCGATTCCAGCCCCAGACATTAGGGCGGATACCTGTGAACCAGCAAAGATGTAAAGTGCCAGGGCTACAAAGAGGGTGTGACAAAGAGTTGCCAGCACCGCTGCAACTGTTGAAGCCACAGGCTTGGTAAATTTAACCTTGAGTAATCCAATGAAAATAAATGCAGCCGTCAAACCTAACAACAGGCGGGGCAAAACGGAAATCAAGGGATTTACAAAGAGAATGTCCAGTCCGCCAGTGCTCTGAGACGCTTGATAGAGGCTGGTCAATCCAAAAATAACACCAATTGCCGCACCTGCAGTTGGTCCGGCAAGAATAGCCCCCAGTATTGTCGGTATGTGCAGCAATGTGATGGCAAGCCCCCAAGGAAGACGAATGTATCCAATGATGGGGAGAAGACCGAATAGTACAGTTAATGCTCCAAGAGCACCGATTATGGCAAGTTTTTTGTTTAGGCTGCCATTTATTTGCGTAGTTTTCATGGGAACAACTATAATTAATGAGTGCTAATAAAGTCAAGGGGAAGGAATTGGTTGAATGACACAAACAACTCATTGATGTTGATGCTGGACTTTGTGCGGGAGTTGAATCCGTCTTGTCTGATAAACATATTGGACATAACCCTATAAAAGGGGTATACTCAACCCATGAGTAATTCTAAGACAACTTGTCCTTGCGGTTCTGGCAAGGACTATTCAGCTTGTTGTGAACCCATTATTAATGGAACTAGTCTTGCCGCCACTGCGGAAGAGTTAATGCGGGCTCGGTATTCTGCTTATGAAAAGCATGAAATCGACTTTATTATCAATACTTGTGAGGCTAACGGTGATAAAACTGATATTGACAGGAATGCCACCAAGGCTTGGAGCGAAGAGTCCACTTGGTATGGACTCAAGATTCTCCGCACGGAAAAGGGTGGTGCCGAGGATACAGAAGGTGTCGTAGAGTTTCAAGCCACCTATAGTCGTAAGGGATTGAAGGATGTACATCACGAAACTGGATACTTCAAAAAAATTGAAGGAAAGTGGATGTACTCTACTGGTAGCCTGAAAACTACAACCGTTGTACGTGAGGGACGTAAGGTCGGTCGAAACGAACCATGTCCCTGTGGGTCTGGAAAAAAATACAAGGCCTGCTGTGGCAGATAAATACATTTCAGGTTTTCACGCCATTGAAGAGCGCTTGCGGAGCTTCCATTCAAAATCTGATTCTCAGGTAAAATGGGAGCTGCTCTATGCAAGTCCTGGCCCAAGGGTTAAAAAGATTCTTGCTCAAGCCAAGGTGCTGGGCGTTCTTGCTACTCAGGTTGAAAAAAAGGAGCTTGATTCCCTTGTGGTCAATTTGCCAGAAACAGCACAAGACCATCGAGGTCTTCTGTTGAGGTTACGAGGGGAGGCTTCTGCCCCCAGCAATCTTGTGGATTTTTCTCACTGGATAAGGTCTGTAGGGGATAATGCCCTTGTTCTCATGCTTGATTCCATCACAGATCCTCATAATGTAGGTGCAATTCTCCGTAGCTGTGATCAGTTCGGTGTAGACTTAGTTGTAATGCCGGAACGAAGAAGTTTGAAAGACCCCTTGGAAAACGAGGTGGTTGGCAGAGCTAGTGCTGGAGCCAATGCCTGGGTTCCTGTGGCAGTGGTTCCAAATCTTGTTCGTGTTGCAGAACAACTTAAAGAAGCTGGTTTTTGGGTATATGGCGCTGACTCGGGAGGGGCCTCTGTCACAAGCTTGAAGTTTCCAGAAAAGACAGCCCTCATTATGGGGAGCGAGGGCTCTGGAATTAGCCGGCTTTTGGAGGAACACTGTGATGCTATAGTTTCTATTCCAACCACTGGGCGCTTGGACAGCTTGAACGTTTCGGTAGCCACTGGTGTGTTGCTATTTGAAGTGAGAAGGCAAGGTTCAAGATAAGTTCGTAGGGGTGGAGTTTTATTCTCCAGCTCTTTTTTATGGAAATTATGTCCTGCATGGTATGGAACAAAGGAGATTTACGTGGGCATGAAAGATACAGAGGTGGGAGTCTCTGCACAAGAAATAAAAAAAATTAAAGAAGAGGCAAAAAATCGTATAAAAGAAGTTAAGTCTTCTGCAAAAAAAGAAATAGAACAAATTAAAATGAACTGTTATGCGGCTTTGGAACCTGCCAAGGCTGCAAGAAGAATAGAAAAAAATAAAGAAAAACAAGAAAGAAAGGCAATGGAATCCTCAATTCCCAAAAGGTACTCCATTGGAGAAGAAATATTTAATTCTGTAACACATGGTATTGGTGCGGGGCTCGCCGTTGCCGCTACGGTTCTTCTTATTGTGCGGGCTGTTGTATATGCCCCCGAAGGTGACAAGGGTTTCTACGTTACAAGTTTTAGTATATTTGGAGCCTCGTTGATAGTGTTGTATCTCATGTCTACCTTGTATCATGCCCTTACACCCTATGGTGCAAAAAAAGTTTTTGCTGTTTTTGATCATTCTTCCATCTACCTTTTAATTGCAGGAACATATACACCTTTCTGTCTTACAGCATTGAGAGGTCCAATTGGTTGGACACTTTTTGGTGTAATTTGGGGGCTGGCAATAATTGGTGTGACCTTGTATGCAATCTTTGGAAGCAGAATGAGAATATTGTCTGTTATTACCTATATATTGATGGGCTGGATGATAATCTTTGCCATCAAGCCTATGATTCAATCATTAAATCCCTTGAGTTTAAGGCTTGTCATAGCTGGTGGTGTTGCCTATACCTTAGGCTGTATCTTTTATGCTCTCAAAAAAATTAAGTGGATGCACTGTGTGTGGCATATTTTCGTAATATTTGGCAGTATGTTCCACTTCTTTGCAGTATACTTTTCTGTTCCTCTATAAACTGTCATCTGTTTTTAAATATAGACCTTCTTGCGGTAAAATAAATTATTTTACTGTTAAAAAAATTAGGAAATTTTTAAAAATTTTAAATATTTTGTTTGGCATACCCTTCTTTACTAGGCTATAATGGGAGCAGTAAGGACAGTGAGGAGGGGGTTGTGTTATCTCACCTAAGAGCGGATGTCTTACCTAGGAAGACGCAGTATATTCTTTTATCCTTGATGCCATTGTACTTTATAGTAACGGGTTTGTTCGTGCAACCTTTAAAAACTATTCTTCCTGGTATATGGACTTTAATGATTGAACCGGATTTTTTGATTACCGACTACTTTGTGGTTGGTGGTATTGGTTCTGCCTTTATTAATGCTGGTTTGCTTACCTTGATGTGCCTTTGGTTGGCCTATTTTTTAGGTCTTGAAATGGAAGGGCACACTGTAACCTCTGCATACCTTATGTTTGGGTTTGCCCTTTTTGGGAAAAACCTTATGAATGTCTGGTCTCTCTTAATCGGTGTTTTCCTTTACTCTTGGTATCACAAAACAGACCTTTCCCGGTATTTATATGTAGGTTTTTATGGTACAGCACTATCTCCCATTATTACTCAAATAATGAATTTTGAGTTTATTCCGGCACCTTTCAACCTTGTAGTTGGAATTTTGCTGGGAATTATAATGGGCTTTGTTCTTCCTCCCCTATCAACCCATGTTCACTATTCCCACCAAGGATACTCACTGTATAACGTAGGTTTTGCTTGTGGAATTATTGCCACTGTAGTAGTTTCAGTGTTACGTTCTTTTGGGGTAGAAGTGGGGTATCGTACTCTTTGGTATGTTGGCGGAAATAAAATCTTGGGTATAGTGCTGTATTTATTCTTTTGCGGTCTCATGCTCATAGGTCTTGTTACAAAGCCCAAACAAACCCTTCAAGGCTTTTTTCGAATTGTTAAGACCACGGGTATTGGTGGTACAGATTATGTAAAGGACGAGGGTTTGTTTGCCTCTGGATTTAACATGGGGTTAAATGGCGTGATTGCCACAACCTTTATACTTGCAGTTGGAGGTCAATTAAACGGACCCACTATTGGTGGCATTATGACAGTAGTGGGATTTGGTACCACTGGAAAGCATTTTCGTAACATTCTCCCTGTAATGCTAGGGGTATTTGCTGCAAGTTTCTTTAAGACTTGGAATTTAACGGATCCATCCTCCATGTTGGCCCTGGTTTTCTGTACAACCCTTGCTCCCATTGCAGGTGAATTTGGTGTAATAGCTGGCATTGTAGCAGGAATGCTCCACTCCTCTGTAGCTCTAACTATCGGAAGTGTTTATGCGGGAATGAATCTGTATAACAACGGGTTTGCAGGTGGTTTTGTTGCAATCTTTATGGTTCCCCTGTTGCAGTCTATTCGTGACAGGCGGGCACGTGCACGGGGACACCTATCCTTGTAACCTTATCTTGCGGAAAGCCTCTTTTTCGGGTATGCTTGCTTTATGGCTTATGAAGTAACGGCAACTCGTCGCCGTCCCCAAGATTTTGATAGTCTTGTGGGACAAGAGTTTGTAGCGTCAACCCTAAAGAACGCAATTCAATCTGGAAAGATTGCCCACGCATATTTGTTTTCCGGTCCCCGTGGTTGTGGGAAAACGTCTTCTGCCCGCATTCTTGCCAAGGCATTGAATTGCCAGCATGGACCCAATGCGCAACCCTGTGGACAATGTTCCATCTGTCAAGAAATTACCCGTGGTGCTAGCATGGATGTAATCGAAATTGACGGTGCCTCCAATACCAGTGTAAATGATATTCGCCAGATTAAGGACGAGGTTCTTTTCCCACCGAACTCATGTAGATATAAAATCTACATTATTGACGAAGTCCATATGCTTTCTAACAGTGCCTTCAATGCCCTGCTAAAAACCATTGAGGAACCACCTCCTTACGTTATCTTTATCTTTGCAACTACGGAGCTTCATAAGGTCCCCGCCACTATAAAAAGCCGCTGTCAGCAATTCCATTTTAGATTGGTTGCTGTAGAACAACTGAAGGAGCTTTTAGCTCAGGCGGCGGTGGAAATTGGATTGCAAGCGGAAGATGAGGCTCTCTATTGGATTGCTCGTGAGGCCACTGGTAGTGTTCGTGATGCCTACACCTTGTTCGACCAGGTGGCATCCTTTTCTTCTGGTCATATTACCTTTGAAAAAATCAGAGAAACTCTAGGTTTAGTTGGCTTGGATACCATGAACCATCTTTTTGAAACATGCGTGGTCTCCAACACTTCTGCCGCCTTGGAACAGCTGGAGTCTCTGTTGCAGAGTGGCGTTTCCATTGAGCAATTTATCTCCGATTGTAGTGATTATCTTAGAAGCTTGCTGTTGATTAAAGCGGGAATTACAAAAGAGTCTCTTTTGGGACAGTCTTTAGGACGATATTCACAACAAGTTTTGACAGGCTGGTCTGTTCCTCAAACTGAGCGGGCTCTATCCTTATTTTTAAATCTTTACCGTGATATTCGATATTCCACCAGTCCACGGTATGAGGTGGATTTGGCTATTTCTCGTCTCTGTGGTTTGTCCTTTTTTGTTTCCCCACAAGAGGTTCTGCATGCAGTGGAACAGGCCCGCCAGCTTTTAAGTGGAGGCGTATCTCCTTCTCCAAGGCAGGGTGTTTCTCATGGTCAGACTGCACCTCAAAGACAGTGGATGTCTCAAGAGCAGCCCATGTCCCAAGGACAGCCGATGCCCACAGCTTCATCTGAGAGGCAGCCAAGCCCTTTTGCTAGCGGCGGCGCTGTACCGCCTGAACACCGGCATCCCCCCAATAATTTGGGCGGCAGTATGATTTCTCGTCCAAAGCCTGTGGTAACTCCTGCTGTCCCGACACAAAAAACGGGTGTTCCTGTCACGCCTATAGTAGAGGATGTAAGAGTGGCAGCTGTAAAACCTGTGGAAAACCCTTCTCGGCTTATTCCTGAGGCAGATGAGCGACAAAGAATTGTAGCAGAAAATCCTATTCTAGAAAAACAGCAATCTCTTGTATCAGGAGCTGTTGTTCCTCGTGATAAATTGCGAGAAAAGCTGGTGGAAGAGTTGTCTATTAGTAGGGCTTCTACAGCATCTGCTCTTTTAGGGTCAGAGCCATGGCAATTTGTTGAGAATAAGATTGTGATTACAGTATTGACTTCTTTTGCGTTGAATCAACTGCAACGGGATAAGTTGTTGTTATCACAAATGGCATCTTCCTTATCTGGAGAGGATTTACAGATAGAATTTCAGTTGAAGCGAACCGTTGAGGCCAACAAGATAGAAGTTCAGTCCAATCAAGTAGATATTATATGCAAGGTGTTTAAAGGCACTGTAGTAGGAGATGTGTAGTATGAATCCCTTTGATTTTATTAAAAATGCCCAGAGCATCAAAGAGCAGCTGGCAAAAGTTCAAGATGAATTAAAGGTTTTGCAGGTTACCGGTTCTGCTGGTGGAAACATTGTCCGGGTAACAATCAATGGTCAGTTCCAAGTTGTTAGTGTAGACTTGGATCCCATTGCAGTAGACCCTCGTGATGTTCCTATGTTGCAAGACTTGATTGTAGCTGCAAGTCGTGATGCCTATTCTCGTATGTTGGAGCTGAATAAGGAGCGTTTAGGTCCCATGCTGGGTGGGTTAAACATTCCTGGAATGGGTATGTAACTATGAATGCCTTGGAAGAATTGGCAGAATCTTTTTCCCGCTTACCTGGCATTGGGAAAAAGAGTGCTACTAGAATTGCAAGCCATCTTTTAAAAGCTGATTCAATGTTTTTACAGCGATTTGCACATCAACTGACAACACTGCAAGAAAAGATACGGCCTTGTAGTATTTGCGGAGCCTACACAGAGGTTGAGCCCTGTGAAATTTGTTCAAATCCAGCCAGGGAACAAAACGTGATTTGTGTGGTTGAACAGCCACAGGATGTTCAAACAATAGAAGCTTCTCGTGAATACCATGGTTTATTCCATGTGTTAGGAGGAGTTATTTCCCCCTTAGATGGAATTGGACCGGAAAATCTCTCCTTTGGCAGGCTGCTGGAACGAATTAAATCGGGAACTGTTACAGAGGTGATTGTTGCCACCAATCCCACCGTGGAAGGGGATACTACAGCTCTTTATCTTCAACGTCTCTTGGAGGATTGCAATTTGACTCTCACACGTCTGGCTTCTGGTCTTCCTGTGGGGGGCGATTTGGAATATGCCGACAGGCTCACTTTGGCCCGCAGCTTTCGTGGACGCACAGCCCTATAAATAGCCTTATCTTAAAAGTAATCTTTGTAGACATTTAATTCAAAAAAAAGGCTATCCAGCCTAAACCGGATAGCCTTAAAAGAAGAACATATGAAATTACTACTGGAGTAGGGTCAATACATTCTGTGTGGACTGATTTGCCTGGGCAAGAATAGCCATGCCAGACTGCTGAAGAACCTGGTTCTTTGTAAAGTCAACCATTTCCTTTGCCATATCAGTGTCACGAATTCTTGATTCAGCAGATTGCAGGTTTTCTGCAGCAATATCGATTCCGCGGATAGCGTGCTCCAAGCGGTTGTAGTAACCACCCAAGTCAGCCCGCTGCTTGTTAATCTTCTTCAAGGCTTCATCAAGAGTACCGATAGCACGGTTTGCCTCGTTGGGAGAAGCAAGGGTCATAATTGTTTCGTCACCCAAGTTTCGCAAGTTCAAAGCAGTGGCAGTCATTGTGCCAATGTATACTTCCATTCTCTGGTCCATGTTTGCACCAATGTGGAACCACATAGAACCTGTAACAGCATTTGTTCCTGTATCACGGGCAAATCGACCTGTTAACATATTCAGACCGTTGAACTGAGCCTGGCTTGCAATGCGGTCAACCTCGGCAATCAACTGAGAAACTTCAACCTGAATCTGCATTCTGTCTTCATCGGTGTAAATACCGTTGGAGGACTGTACAGCCAACTCACGGATGCGCTGAATGACATCTGTTGTTTCCTGCAGATATCCTTCTGTGGTCTGGATAAAAGAAAGGCCGTTCTGTGCGTTTTCAGAAGCCTTGTTCAAACCACGAATCTGGCTGCGCATTTTTTCTGAAACAGCAAGGCCAGAAGCATCATCACCAGCCCTGTTAATCCTCAGTCCAGAAGAAAGCTTTTCCATGTTCTTCTGGGCTGCCACATTGGTAATATTGGTTGAACGCTGTGAATACATTGCGCTCATGTTGTGATTAATTACCATAATGTATCTCCTTATACTTTAGCCGGCATTGCTTCTTTTGCACAGTAAACTCAAAACCGGAACAATCCAGCTGATTCCCTTCAGCCTACGCTGATAGTAAATTCTCGGAAAGAAAACTCTAATTCTTTACACTTTTTTGTGGCATTCTGTGCATCCGATGATATGAACATGACGTCTACCGGATTTTTGCATTGTCATACGAGCTACCAGGGAACCATTCATGGGGACTGGACGCCCACAAACGGGGCAACTTCTTCTTTTCTTCTTTTGTCCATCCTTGCTGTAGCAGTATGGGCAGCCTTGGATGGTGCAGTGCTGCTCATCATCTATTTGCGATGAAAGGGGGCGGTACACTTTAGAAAATAAATTTATACCTGGAGTCAAGGTGGAATCACAAAGGGGACAATAGGTTTTAGATGGAACTGCGGCCTTAGTTTGCTTTTGGGGTTCATCTTTAGTTTTCGATTTATTTTTTTTCCCTTTGTAATAATTGTTGGCTAACTCTACATACTTGCCAAGGATAAAGAGAATCAGGCCAATGAGGACTCCTATGGCAATCACAATAAATAAATCGCTTCCCATATTTCTATCTAAGTATTAATTTAATTATTTTCAAAGCGCTTTCCTTGTAGGGTGGGTATCTCAATGGAATGTCCAGCTTGCAGGGCTTGGTGAGGAGGGATTTCTGGTGGCTAAAGGTTTTGAAGCCTGCTTTTCCATGATAATTACCCATTCCGCTATGGCCAGTTCCCCCAAAGGGAAGGTAGGGTGATGCTCCGTGAAGGAGTGTGTCATTTATACATCCTCCTCCATACTTCACTGTTTGGGTAATGAGCCTTTTTGTTGCCTTGTCTTGAGAAAAGAGATATAGAGCAAGGGGGGCTGGTTTGTTTTGAACAAAGGAAATCGCCTGTTCTAATGAATGATATGGAATGATTGGCAATATGGGCCCAAAAATTTCATCCTGCATAACTGGTGCATCCTGTTCTGGGGAATCTAGCAGGACAGGTTTTATTTTTAGCGCTTCCTTATTGTAAGTCATTCCAGATGAGTTAGGCGTAATGACTGCTCCGTTGGAGGGATTGTTTCCATTAGATAAATTCAGTAGCCGGAAAAAATGCCTTTCGTTTATAATTGAAGGTAATTGGCTGTCTGAAGAAACAGGGTTTTCACCATAAAAAACCTCAATGTAGTTACACATTTTCTCAATTAGCTCTTGGTGTTTGTCTTCATGTATTAAAACATAGTCTGGAGCAAGGCAGTTTTGTCCACTATTAATAAGTTTTCCCCAAATTATTCTCTTTGCAGCTGAGTCAATGTCTGCGGTATTGTCCACAATACAAGGATTTTTCCCTCCCAACTCCAGGCAAACAGGAATCAAGTTGCGGGAAGCAGCTTCCATTACTTTCTTCCCGGCTATTGCCCCTCCTGTATAAAAAATAAAATCGTATTTTTGGCTTAATAATGGATGATGGATTTCTGTTCCACCTGTTACCACAGAAACTTGCTCCGGGGGAAATGTTTCTGCGAGAATTGTCTTTAGTAATCCTTCAGAAGCTGTAGCGTGCTGGGAAGGCTTTAAAATGATGCAGTTGCCGGCACTTATAGCAGCTGCAACTGCCATAAGTGGAACTTTAAAAGGAAAATTCCAAGGGGTAATAATGAGTACACAACCATAAGGTTGGTAAACTGTCTTGCTGATTCCAGGAAAGCCTGTTAGCGGAGTTAAACGCAATTTTGGTGCAGCCCACCAGGAAATTCTGTGCCGCAAATAATCGATTTCTTTCAATACGATGCCAAGCTCCGTAAGGTAGGCTTCTGTGGATGATTTTCCTAAATCGTTGGCAAGAGCTTCTAAAATTTCAGATTGATATTTTAACAGAGTATTCTTCAAACGGTGTAATTGTTCTTTTCTAAAGGATGTATCTCGTGTCTTTCCAGTTAAAAAAAAGGCTTTTTGAGTGGTTACCAAGTCAGAAAGTTCAATTGAAGTCATTCCAAGATTATAACTAGAAATAATAAAATGCACAATGCAAAAGACAGGACAAAGACTAAAAAAGAGGCCGCCCTTGCGGACGGCCAAACTAGAAGGTTTAATGTACGTTCAAATTAGAACTTCAGGGCGTAACCCAGGGAAATGTTGAAGTTGCGGCGAGTCAGCAAATCGTCCTTCTCGTCAACACCGTCATACTTTGCCTTTACAGGGGTTAAGTCGTTTACATAGCTCAAACCAGCGGTAACAGAGCCGGGGCCAGCGGGAGTGCCCACCTCAACACCAGCAACAGTGCCGGGAATAAATCCGGTGACCTTCGCATTGTCAGGCCTTGTCTTTTCTCCATCATTTTTTTTGAGTGGGGGAACCCACGGGAACACGGAATCTCCTGGCAATCGCCCGAATCCTTCAGGGCAATGGTACCGGTTAAGGCTGAGACTAGTCTGAACGGTACAAATTTTCCAGTGAAAAATTTCTTGATTCAGACAAGTGGTTGGCCGGAAGTGAAAATCCTTTGAAATCCGTGGAAAAATCTACCATTTAGTCTATTTTCACTTGAATTTATTCTGTTTAAATAGTATAACTACTAAACACTACTCTCGTTTGTGGTGATGAAGATACAATCTTCGGGTTCTTTTAGAGTCAAGCAGACATTGGAGCGTCTGGCGAAACCGTAAAATTTCTTGCGCAGGCAAGAAATAGGATGTTCGCAACCCTTTGATTGTGGTTTGTCTTGTCGTTGATAAGGCAGGCGATGAACGGTGAAAGGGCAAAAAATATCGCTCCTGGCTTTAGTGTACCAAACCGTTCATCAAACACGGATTTGATGGTGATAGGTGGTCCGGCCGATGCAGTCCGAATGGATGGACTGTTCAAGCAAGGGAACATATGCAAGTGTTCTCTGGAAAGTACTTCCTCGGGAAGAACTTTCCCAATCCCCTCCTTAACTTTATCTCCATGTAAATCCGTTCAAACAGTGCTTAAGAGTGGGTGCCTTTTGTTAGGCAATACATTCTTTATAATATGGCAATTATTTTTTTTATTTTATACCTGAGTATCTGGTATAGGAGGATTACATGGCAAAGGAAAAGTTCGAAAGAACGAAGCCCCACATGAACGTAGGAACCATCGGTCACGTTGACCATGGTAAGACAACTCTTTCTGCTGCTATTACTCAGCACTGCGCCAAAAAATATGGTGACAAGGCTCTGAAGTATGATGAAATCGACAATGCACCAGAAGAGAAGGCTCGTGGTATTACAATCAATACCCGTCACTTGGAGTATCAGTCAGAAAAGCGCCACTATGCTCACATCGACTGTCCCGGTCACCCAGACTATATCAAGAACATGATTACTGGTGCCGCTCAGATGGACGGTGCTGTTCTCGTAGTATCTGCACCTGACTCTGTTATGCCCCAGACAAAGGAACATATCTTGTTGGCCCGCCAGGTAGGTGTACCTGGAATCATCGTATTCTTGAACAAGGTTGACTTGGTTGACGATCCCGAGCTGCTGGAGTTGGTTGAAGAGGAAGTTAAAGATGTTCTTACTTCTTATGGATTCCCTGAGGATACTCCTATTGTCAAGGGTTCCGCATTCCATGCCCTCAAGGATGATGCAACCGCTGAGGATACAAAGTGTATCGATGAGTTGCTGGAGGTTATGGACTCATACTTCCAGGATCCTGCCCGTGATGCAGATCTCCCCTTCTTGATGCCTGTTGAGGACGTGTTTACCATCTCTGGACGCGGTACTGTAGTGACAGGACGTATCGAGCGTGGTATCATCAAGTTGAACGAGGAAGTTGAGATTGTTGGTATTCGCCCAACACAGAAGACCGTTATCACTGGTATCGAAATGTTCAACAAGCTGCTGGATCAGGGTGAGGCTGGTGACAACGTTGGTCTCTTGCTCCGTGGTATCGACAAGAAGTCTGTTGAGCGTGGTCAGGTTTTGGCCAAGCCCGGTTCAATCACTCCCCACACCAAGTTCGAGGGACAGATTTACGTTTTGTCAAAGGAAGAGGGTGGACGCCACAGTCCCTTCTTCTCCGGCTATCGTCCCCAGTTCTACTTCCGCACCACCGACATCACCGGTACTATCACACTGCCTGATGGTGTAGACATGGTTAAGCCTGGTGACAATACAAAGATTATTGGTGAGTTGATTCACCCTGTTGCTATGGACAAGGGTCTTAAGTTCGCTATCCGTGAGGGTGGACGCACAATTGCTTCTGGTCAGGTAACAGAGGTTAAGGAATAATTTTTATTTGGTTGGTAGGCTGCCTGAGATACCTCGGGTAGCCTACTGTTTTGGAGGAATAATGGCTACCGAAAGGATTCGTGTCAGGCTAAGAGCTTTTGATGTTGGTCTGATCGATCAGAGTGCAAAGTCCATCGTGCAGACAGTTCAGCAGGCAGGTGCTAAGGTTTCTGGACCCATCCCGCTGCCTACTAGAATTAATAAGGTAACTGTGTTGCGTTCTCCTCACGTAAACAAGAAGTCACGTGAGCAGTTTGAAATGCGTACACACAAGAGACTTATTGACATCATCGAGCCATCAGCTGATGTAATGGATTCGCTGATGAAGCTTGAGCTGCCAGCTGGCGTTGATGTAGAGATTAAGCAGTAGGTCGTTGACTTGGTGCTAGCGGTTTTGGAAACAAGGCTGCAAACAGTACGGTTCCCCGCCGATTTCACCGTGGTTTTTGGGAGAACCTTTTGCGAACATGGACGAATTTGCGGACTTCGTTCGGAAGTTGGATGATTGTGAGAAAGGC
>JAGBFT010000131.1 GCA_017936345.1 Spirochaetaceae bacterium | reverse complement strand
TGTGGGCGATGTTACCGAGGTGCATCCCGAAATCCTCCAGTCCCTGTTGGAGCAGGGCTTTATCCCGGTGGTGTCCACCGTAGCCTTGGGTGAGCAGGGCGACATGAACCGCTACAACATCAATGCCGACACCGCCGCCGCAAAGATTGCCGTGGCATTGAAGGCAGAGAAATTCGTCCAGCTCACCAATGTTCCTGGTGTCCTCCGTGACGTAAAGGACCCAACCAGCCTCATCAAGCGCATCGCCCGGGATGCCATCCCCTCCATGATTGCCACCGGCGTCATCTCCTCCGGCATGATTCCCAAGATTGAGTGCTGCTTCGAGGCATTGAAGGGCGGAGTCCCCCGCACCCACATCATCGACGGCCGGGTCCCCCATTCCCTCCTGATAGAAATGTTCAGCGATAGAGGAGTTGGAACGATGATTCTGTAGCCGAGGTCGTTCAGATACTGCTGGAGGAATACATTTGTGACCAGAAGCTGGAAATCATTGACAAGGAATGCAAAAAAAGTGTGCATGGCTGATTTCTTCTGGAATCTTGGGCGTACCTTTCCCCATGCAATACTGACCATTTTTTTAATGCGGCAGGGTTGTACACTCACCCAATTGGCTGTATTGCAGTCCATTTATATGGTGGTGGCAATGCTCACAGAGTTTCCAAGCGGGGTATGGGCGGACGTCTTTTCAAGAAAGCTTATATACCTCCTTTCTTTGGTTGTGCTGTTTTTGTCGTACCTGTCAATTGGGTTTTTCAGCAATAATTTCACTGTGTTGTGCGTTTCCTACGCATTGTATGGCCTGAGTGTTTCTCTAAAATCTGGAACCTTGGAAGCAGAAGTAATACTGGAATTGTCACAGTCAGAAGAGCATATCAAGGAATACAGTATCATATCTTCGTACCTGTTGAGTATTTCTTCCATCATGGGAGGACTCATCGGAAGTTTCTTGTATCCCTATCTGTATGAGAATATCTATATCATCTCGCTCTTTCTTTTTTCCACTGCCTTTTTCTTCGCATTGTCCTGTTCCTTCGGTGGCAAAAGAGCGGTTTCGCAAAGTGGCAGGCACAGCTTGTACAAGGAGATAGTGGAAGGACTTTCAATCATAAGAGGCTCCAAAGCCTTGTGTTGTATCCTTGGGCTGCTTGCCGTCTCAATGCTATTTACGCAGCCGTTCTTCCAGTATTGGCAGGTCTTGTATCAAAACAGCAATGTGCCGGAGCAATATTTTGGCCTTATATACATTTTATTTCAACTCTGTAGTGTGATTGGAACTGCCATATACGGAAGGCTAAAAGCACGGAATCAGCAGAGTATTGTGATATTGGCCATCATTCCTGTCATTTATGGGATGATAAGTCTTTTCCCATGGGTGTCGCTGGTTGCCCTTCCACTGTCCGTCATCACTTTTTATGTGTATGGAATGCATCTGGATGTTCTCCAGAAACAGCACGCACCGCCAAGGCACATAAGCAGCTTCTTGTCTTTATCTGGGACAATCCAGAATATAGCGTCTATTGCCAGTCTGTTCATTATGGCCAGTTGTATCAACAAGATTGGAATAAAATGGGCATATTTCATAGTGTTTATACTGTTTGCCCTTAGTGCGGGTATTCTGCAGCTCCTGCTGAACGGAATCATTGCTCAAGATATTGAAAGACAGGAGACTGAGCTATTGTGCTAGGACTTGTCTAAGGAAGGAACCCTTGCAGCCGAATAGGATTGTACCTGTGTTCTTGAAATGTAGATGACATGATTTGAATTGACAGATTGATTTTTTTTCTTATAATTCTAAGAATTGTTGATTAAGTTGCAAAACAAGTGCAAGGAGATTAAAATGAAAAGGAACGTTTGCTTAATCCTCTGTTTTCTATCAATTACAGTTTGTTTTGGTTTGACTCCACGCTCACTACATATTTCAGAAATTTTTGAATACAGAGAAGGAAAACCAGAACAGCTTCAAATTTTTGAATCTGGGTCTTACGAATACTACGGAGAATTAATCGAAGGTGAAGATATTCTTTTAGAACATACTGTGTTCGATTGGAAAAACCTAAAAACCTACACAATCGTATATACTTCTGATGGTACAGAAATAAAAGAATACCGAGAAAGAACCTTTAATAGCGACCTTTTAATTGTGCAAGATATACGGGTAGATTGTGATGGAGAGCTTATTCTAAAATATGAATATACACCCGATTATTCTAGTTATAAATGTTATGCAATAGAAGATGATGAACAATGGTTATTCGACGAATACTACATCAAAAAAACAGCTGCTGGATATAATGGGTTTTACCGCAACTATTACACAAATGGAGATATTTATGCTGCTTCAAAATGTTCAGATCCACTACCCTATTTTTATGATAAATCAAAAAAAGAATTTGTAAACGAAATTTATTGTATGAAATACGGCATAAAATCAGTGGCTGAAGTTGAATATGACGATAGCAATAAAGTTGATGCTACATACAATTACATCTTCTCAAAAAAATCCTATGTGGTAATAGATAACATTTATGAAGAGAAATATGAATTATTTTACGACGATGATTACTACTTAATCAGGGCTGTTGAATATTACGATATTGATGACCTAGACCCGTATATTGATAGACGTATAATAATCGAAAAAGATTCAAGCGGTAGAGTAATTTCTTATAAGCTCTATGAAGATGTTGCAGATACAAACAATTTCAATCCAGATATTCATTTACCAGATGAATCTCTTATACTCAAGTATCCAAAAACTGGATTAAAATCTTTGGAACGTCCTACAGAATTCTATGACGATGACGACGACGAAGGATATTTTTGCGAAGAATGTGGTGAATATCACTATTATTGACGAATTTCACGACTAAGACTTTCAATCTTGTTTGTGCTTGAAATTTTGAGGCTGTTCAGTTCCTCGAAGGTATGGAACTGAACAGCCGCATTGCTGAAGATGACGAAAAGACAGGAGACTGAGCTATTGGCTGGGGCTTTTGTCTAAAGAATAAAACCTTACAGACGAACAAATCGGTTTAAAATAAAAAAAAAACTGGCAACTACCTACTTTCCCGCAAGAGCAGTATCATCGGCGTTGGAGGGCTTGACTTCCGTGTTCGGGATGGGAACGGGTATTGCACCTCTACCATGGTCACCAGCAATGATGAGATACTATCATGATGAAGAAATCTTGTCAAGGGATAAAATAGATTTTTTTAAATTTCTCTTGCCTACTCCAGTTCTTTTCTATAAAATGACCTTGTTTTCAAGGAGTTGAACATGGAAAAGGTGATTGCGAACAACTACGGTAGCTTTGAGGTTGTGTTCCATCGGGGCGAGGGCTCCCGTCTGTATGATGTGGATGGCAAGGAATACATCGACTTTGTTTCAGGCATCGGGGTGAACTGCCTGGGACACAACCACCCGGCCTTGGTGAAGGCGGTGCAGGAGCAGGCCGCTCGTCAAATTCACATCTCCAACTACTATAACTCTGACCAGGGGCTGGCCTTTGCCCAGGAGCTGCTTGCCGCTACCGGCATGGAGCGGGTGTATTTCGGCAACTCCGGGGCTGAGGCAAATGAGGCCGCCATCAAGCTGGCCCGCAAGTATGGCTGGCTCAAAAGCCAGGCCGAGGGAAGCGGTAAGCCTCGGAACATGATTGTCACCTTGGAGAAATCCTTTCACGGCCGTACCCTGGCTACTTTGCGGGCCACCGGGCAGGAAAAATTTCATGTTCCCGCCTTTGAGCCCTATCCAGCAGGTTTCCGCCACATTCCTGCCGGTGACTACTCCGCCCTTGATTCGGCCTTTGATGAGACTGTCTGTGCCCTGATGATTGAGTGCGTGCAGGGCGAGGGCGGGGTGAACCTGATAGCCCCCGATTGGGCTCAAGCCGCCGCCACCGCCACCCGCAAGTCTGGTGCCATCGTCATCTGTGACGAGGTGCAGACGGGTATGGGACGCACGGGAAGTCTGCTGGCTAGCGAGGCCTTGGGAATCCAGCCGGAGATTGTCACCCTAGCCAAGGGGATTGCAGGCGGCATTCCTATGGGAGCCTGCCTGTGGCGGGGTGGGCTGCGGGATGTCTTTGTGGCCGGTGACCATCAGTCCACCTTTGGGGGCAATCCCCTGGCCTGTGCTGCAGGGCGTGCGGTGCTTTCCCAACTGACTTCTGCCGGTTTCCTGCAGCGGGTGATTCAGGCGGGTGAGGCAATTCGTGGTCAGGTGGCCTCCTGGAATCTTCCCTGCATTAGGGAAGTCCGTGGAAAGGGGCTGATGATTGGCATCGACGTGGAGCAGTCGGCAGCCCAGGTTCAGAAGGACTGTCTTGCGGCGGGACTGTGCATCTCCACAGCCGGAGCCAACACCCTTCGATTCCTGCCACCCTTGGTTATTACAGACGAGGAAATCAATCGGGGACTGGACATCTTGAAAAACATCTTGTTTTCTTAAATTTTTTTTTTCGAATAAAACAACAAGGTATGTTTCAATATGGTAAAAAACGGTAAATAATGTATTTGTTTTCGTATTAAAAACTGTGTTTTTACCGAGAAAACACAGTTTTTCTTCTCTAAAAAGCATTTGACATCTTATTCCAATGGGTATATAAGTATTCATATGATGTATAAGACTGTGGGTATGTTTTCCTTGGATTTGTAAAATGATGGGGAAGGCTGCTCATGGTCAAATCTTTTCGTGGAGGAAAAATATGAAAAGAATTGTAGCTGGTGCACTGGCTTTGGCCTGTATCGGTGGAGCTGTTTTTGCCGGTGGTGCAAAGGATGCTGGGTCTGTTGTCCTCAACAAGGACAAGCCTCTGGTATTCTTCAACCGTCAGCCCTCAGACCCTGTTTCTGGAACCATTGATATGGATTCAATGAACTGGAATGCAAGTACCTATTATGTTGGTTTTGATGCCGCTGGTGGTGGTGCCGTTCAGGGTAAATTGATTACTGACTACTTGGCCGCAGCTCCTGCAACTTTGGATCGCAATGGTGACGGCGTTATTGGTTACGTTCTGTGCATTGGTGACGTTGGACACAACGACTCCAAGGCTCGTACCGAGGGAATCCGCAAGGCTCTGGGAACCTGGGACGGTTCAACCGATCCTGGAAAGGTCAAGGAGGGTTCTGTAACTGTTGGTGGAAAGACCTACAAGGTAGTTGAATTGGAAGGAAAGGCTATGACTGGAACTGACGGTTCAACTTGGAATGCCAACGCTGCTACAGAGGCTATGGGTGGATGGGCCACCAAGTTCGGCACCCAGATTGACATGGTAGTTTCCAACAACGACGGTATGGCCATGGGTTGTCTCCAGGCTTCCAACTATCCCGCCGGTGTTCCTATCTTCGGATATGATGCAAACGCTGATGCTATTGAAGCTATCGGTGCAGGCAAGCTCTCTGGAACAGTTTCCCAGAACGTAGATGCCCAGGCTGCAGGTACATTGCAGGTTCTCCGCAACCTGTTGGATGGCCTGACCGGTGCTGACATCTACACCAAGGGATTCTCCGAGCCCGACCAGTGGGGAAACAAGATTACTCCTACTGTTGACTACCGTGCAAATGAAAAGGCTGTTATGGCTCAGAATGCTGGTGTAAATAGCTCCAACTGGCAGCAGTACACAGCTGGTACCCGTGATGCTGGTATCAAGCAGTCTGCAGCTCCCAAGAAGAAGGTTCTTTTGACCATCTATAACTCAGCTGATAACTTCCTGTCATCTTCCTACCTGCCTGCTCTCCAGTACTATGCTCCTCTTATGGGCATTGACCTGACAGTAGTACAGGGTGACGGACAGAACGAGTCCAGCTGTCTCGA
>JAGBFT010000130.1 GCA_017936345.1 Spirochaetaceae bacterium | reverse complement strand
GGTAAAAGTCACGGTCATCTTGGTCCGCCAGCTCTATGGAGGCTCCGGAAAGGTCGATTGAAGCCGGAACTACATGGAGATTGTCCATGCAGGACTGGCGGATGGTTTGTTCTGGAGTAGAAAGCTTGGCTATCAATTCATAGACAGTGGGCTTGTCCTTTGAAATGCCCACACCAGATGTCATATTTCCTTGAGAGTCAAAGTCAACAAGCAGAACCTTTTTCCCAGCTTCTGCCATGTAAGCCCCTAAATTGATTACAGAGGTCGTTTTACCGACACCTCCCTTTTGGTTTACAAAAACAAATACCTTTCCCATAGCTTACCATTATATCATGTTTTGTTAAAAGAGTATATACGGAAAATAGGGGAAACCTAATTCTTCTTAGCCCTTGATTATTTCGTCAGAAAGGAATATAAAATTATTTATGGGAAATTCAGTGTGTAAAGACGAGCTTTTATTGCAATTTGTTGACGAAAAGGTTCTCAATGCTTTCAATGCCATTGCTTCTAATGAAGATGTAGTGCCGCAAGGGGAAGACGTCATCACCGTTACAGAAATTTTTTGTCCCGGTAATAATACTAATTGTGGAGCATTTATCGTAGAATCTGAAAGAAATGAAAAAGAAGAAAAGCTTGTTCAGAGTTTCCATAGGAATCTTAAGCTTCTGGTTGAAAAGACTTGGATAGAAGCGTCTGATATTACTGTAATGGATCAGGTGCTGTATCGCATAGATAAATTGTGTGAAAAACTCACAGCAGGAGATTATGCGTCCTGTTACAAGGATTTTATCAGTGTGCTGTTGGATGTGGTGTACCTTATGTTTGGGTCTCAGGCAAAGAAGGACGACTTTGCCGAATATGCGCTGCGTATAGACCCTGAATTTGGTATTTTCTGGTGGTATCTTTATTCCCTTCCTCGAGAAAGAACTTGGGGAAATGAAAAATGCCGAATAGTTATTCTTTTGGGAATGTATTTTCTCGCAAACTATTAAACAAATTTTTCCAAAGCTTCCTCATTCACGGGAGGTAAATCATGAATGAAATAATTTCCCTTTGTAAGACTCTACGACAGGGGGCTGGTGTCTTGGCTTCCTTTTCTGCAGAACAAAAGAATCAGGGTTTGGTTGCTGTAGCTCAAGCCTTGGATTGTCGACGACAAGAAATTCTGGATGCCAATGCCTTGGATGTAGGCCGTGCCCAAGCAGAAGGAATGAAAGAGAGCCTGGTAGACAGACTGAGACTTAGTTCTGAACGTATAGATGGCATTATTGACAGCATTGGCATTGTAATTCAACAGGCAGACCCCGTAGGTCAGATTGTAGCAGGATGGACTACCCCGAATGGATTAAGAATCCGTCAACAGAGGGTGCCTCTAGGTGTGGCTGCCATCATTTATGAGTCTCGACCCAATGTTACAGTGGATGCCTTTGCCCTGGCCTATAAAAGTGGCAACAGTATCCTGCTGAGGGGAAGTTCCTCCGCATTAAATTCCAACAAGGCCTTGGTGGCCATCATTAAGGATGCCTTGAATTCACCGATAGCTTCTGGAACTGGGGATGGAGACCCTGTAGCAGCACCTTCCAGAGACTATAGACCCTTGGGAGTGGCAGGAGCCATAGAACTGGCTTGCTCTGGAAGCCGCAGTGAGGTGGATGATATTTTAAATGCCACCGGTTTGATTGACGTGGTTTTACCAAGAGGCGGGGCTCAGTTAATTCGCATGGTGGTAGAAAAGGCTCGTGTTCCTGTAATTGAAACAGGGAGCGGGGTGTGTCATCTATTTGTGGATAAGTCTGCTGATTTTACCATGGCTTGTTCCATTGCAAAAAACGGAAAATTGCAGCGGCCCGGGGTTTGCAATGCCCTTGAAACCTTTGTGGTGCATGAGGATATTTTGGCTGATTTCTTGCCTAAACTGGAGGCAACCTTGGCTGGAGAATGTGAGTTGCGTTGTGATGTTGCCTCCTTTCCCATTTTAAAGGCTGTTGCAGAAAAAGCCGGCCGCGGCTCTTCTGTGGTAGAGGCTGCAGAAGAAGATTTTGGCTGTGAGTTTTTGGATGCCATTGCCGCTGTCAAAACAGTTGCCTCTGTGGAAGAGGCTATCCAGTATATCAATAGCCACAATACCATGCACTCGGAATCCATTATAACTGAAAGTTTAGCCAATGCAGCTAAGTTCCAGAGGGAAGTAGATGCGGCTTGCGTTTATGTGAATGCCTCCACTCGATTTACTGACGGGGGAGAATTTGGTTTTGGTGCGGAATTAGGTATTAGTACCCAAAAGCTTCATGCCAGAGGCCCCATGGGATTGGAGGCTCTCACTACCACAAAATACTTTATTGACGGAACAGGACAGGTTCGATAATGATTCAAGCTACCATTCAATCAGCACGAAAAATTGTGATAAAAATTGGCTCTAACACCTTGGCAAAGGAGGACGGAACCATCAATCTTGACTTTATGGCCGACTTTGCCCGCCAGTGTTGCGACTTGATGAGGGCGGGAAAGCAAATTGTCCTTGTGTCCTCCGGTGCGCAGGTAGCGGGGGTTTCGACACTGGACAGGTGGGCTCGCAAGAAGGACATCCATTACCGGCAGGCTCTCTGCGCCATAGGTCAGGTGGAGCTGATGAACCGATGGCGGCAGGTTTTTGCCGACTTTGGTCTGCATATCGGACAGCTTCTTTTAACAAAGGATGACTTTGCCGATGACCATCGCACTCTGAATATGCGCAACACTCTTTTTACCTTGGTGGATGAGGGTGTTATTCCCATTATCAATGAAAACGATTCCGTTGCCTTTGATGAAATCCGTATCGGTGACAATGATAACCTAAGTGCTTTAACGGCAGTCTTATGGAATGCAGACTTGCTGGTGCTTTTCAGCGACATAGATGGAGTGTTTACCGACAATCCTAAGAAAAATCCCAAGGCCAAGCTTGTTGAAAAAGTAGAAAACATTAGCGAGCTACGGACACAGATTATTATTGGGGAAACAAATAGTTTTGGCTCCGGTGGAATGGAAACAAAGCTTGAGGCTGCAGAGCGAACTACTTCTTACGGAATACCTATGATTTTGGCTAATGGGGGTAGGGAGCGGGCCTTGGAACAGTTGGCTCAGGGAACCATAAAGGCTACCTTGTTTGTAGGAAATGATGCATAGGAATTGAATATGAGCATAAGGGAGATGAGGGTTGCCTGCATTGGTGCTGGAATGATGGGAGGAGCGCTGATGCGGGCGGTGGCAAAGGTTGTGGGAGGAGGGAATCTCACTGTTTCAGAACCAAATGCTGCCAAGGCTGATGAATTTGCCAAGGAAAATGGCTGCAAGGCTGTTACGAGCAATAGTGAGGCCGTAAAAGCTGCTGATGTAGTGTTTTTGGCAGTAAAGCCTAATGTGATTCAGCAGGTGGTGCAGGAGGTAGCATCGGTGCTGTCGGGGAAAATTGTAGTCTCCATGGCGGCGGGAGTAAAACTTGCCACCATAAAAGAAAAAGCCGGCTGCAGCAAAGATGATTCCATTCAGTGGGTGAGAATTATGCCAAACCTGCCAGCTGTAGTGGGGGAGGGCATGGTTGGGCTTTGTGGAACTACAGGCACTACACCAGAAGCCCTTGGCAAGGTCCAGTCTTTGCTAGCCGCCGCAGGCCGAGTTGAGATTGTAGAAGAAAAGTTGATGGATGCGGTAACGGCCATCAGCGGTTCTGGTCCTGCGTATTGCTTTATGTTTATAGAGGCACTGGCAGATGCGGCGGTTAAGCTGGGAATGAGCCGTCAGCAGGCCTATGTTTATGCGGCCCAAACCCTACGGGGAGCAGCCACCATGCAGTTGGAAACAGGTCGTCACCCTGGGGATTTGAAGGATGGCGTTTGCTCTCCTGCTGGTACTACCATTGCTGCTGTGGAAGCCTTGGAGCAAGGGGGATTTCGCGGTGCTGTAATGGCTGCAGCAACTGCCGCTTACAAGCGTTCGGTAGAACTAGGCTAGGCTTTTGACATTTTGAACAAAAAAGGCTATCCTTGAAAATATACGTTATGAGTCAGCTTTTGGATTACCCCCAGTTTTCAGCTATAGATATGGATATGTTCCAGGAAGTTACCCAGTTTTGTAGAAGCTTGGACTCTGGAATAAGTGAATTTTCCTTTTCCAATATCTACCTTGATTCAAAGAAATACCAGTATACCCTTTCTCGCTTGTCTCCCGATTCTCTGATTTTGGCGGGGGTTAGTCCTGCTCGTGATTTTGAAGGGATGAATTTGGGAGGAAGATTCTTTTCCATAATGGGAGAGACTCCCCGGTTGGAAGTGGTGGAAGAATTGTTTGGGCAAGGATATTACTGGAAAAATATGAGCCACCAAATATATACCCAGTTGGCTAGTGAGTTGGAAGAAAAAGGCTACAGGATATTTGAAGACAGGGATAACTTTGACTATCTGTATCGTCGCACTGATTTGGCTAATCTTCAAGGAAAAAGCTTCCATAAAAAAAAGAATCTTGTAAATGCTTTTACATCAAACTATGCTTCTGAGGTAAAACCTCTGGATGTTTATACCCTGCCTGCTGCACGGGTTGTGCTGGAAAGCTGGCGTAAGGGGCGGCCTGAAGATGAGCCGGGTGATTACAATCAGTGCTTATGGGCACTGGAAAATTTTCAGACTCTGGGTTTTTCCGGTGTATTGGTTCTGGCAGATGGAGTCCCCGTCGGGTTTTCTCTTGGGGAGTTCATTCAGGGTGGAACTATGTTCGTGGTGCTGTATGAAAAGGGCATCAACGGGTATAAGGGAGTGTACCAATTTGTAAATCGAGCCCAGGCTTTGAATCTTCCTCCCACTGTGGAGCTGATTAACAGGGAGCAGGATTTGGGAAATGAAGGTTTGCGTCAGGCTAAGATGACCTACCGTCCGATAGATTTTACGAAAAAATATCTGGTGGTTCCTGCTGGCAGATAAATCAATTTGGTTCTACAATTGGGAGAGAACCTGTATCAATTTTTTGGAGGCCAGGGTAATCTCTGGATAATCCTATGGATTTTGTAAGCACACGTAATCAGGATAATAAGGCAAGTTTTTCTCAAGCCATTACAAATTGTCTTTGTTCAGACGGAGGACTTTATATTCCCTCCACCAACGAGGATTTACGGCCTTGGGTCTATTACCTAAAAAATACAACCAGTTTTTCTTCCATTGCGGGAAGCCTCACCTCCGCCCTTTTAAAAGAGGAATTTAGTCCCATTATTAGTGAGGCTATTGCTACCAATGCATTTCTTTTTGCCCCCGATTTTACCCAGCTTGATGATAATTTGTATAAATTGAGCCTTTTTACTGGACCGACAGGGTCTCACAAGGACTTTGGTGTTTCCTATTTGGTAAACTGTCTGGAATACACGCTCTTGCTGCAGGACAAGAAGGCTGTAGTTTTTGCCATTTCTGACGGGGAAATTGGTTCTAGTCTTGCCCATGCCATGAGAAATAAAAAGCAACTGAAGGCCTTGGTTCTTTATTCAAAGGGAAGTATGCGGGGCTTTGAAGAATCTGATTGCCTCTGGAATGGAGGCAACATCTATCCGGTAGAAGTAGAGGCTAGCCTTTCAGAATGCAGTAACCTGGCACGCCAGCTTTTTTCCAGAGAAGACTTGGTGAATCAGTATAATCTTACCTTGGCCAATACTGTAAACATTGGGCGATTGTTGCCGCAAACCTTTTTTTATCTGTATGCTTTTTCCCGGCTACGGGGAAAGGTTTTTGGTGATATTTTTTACGCTGTTGCTCCCGGGAATTACGGTAATCTTGTAGCTGGATTGTACGGTTGGAAGTTTTCCCTTCCTGTAAATGCTTTTATTACTGAATGTACCAATGAATTGAAGGTTGATGGAGCTGGCAAGGCCCAGCTGGAAGCAGATGATAAGCCCCTTGAAAAAAGGGCGGGTGTTGATCCTGGTAGTCCTTCAAATTTGGAGCGACTGGAAGAAGTGTTTCAAACTCAGCCTATGATGTTGCGGGGCTTGATTTTTCCCCAACAAGTTTCTGAGGCTGATAGGGTTGCTGCCTGTAAGGAGTTGTTCAAAAAATATGCAATCTTTGCCAATGGAGAAACTGCCGGTTCCTATGCTGCTGCAAAAAAATATACAGGAGACTTTGCTGATAAGGATAGTACGGTAGTTCTTGTTTCTAGAGACCATCCAGCCTTAATGGGAGAAAACCTTGGTAGTCTTACTGGTAAATTTTACGGAAGGGACTGGATAGGCCGTATTTGTGGGGAAGCCCCAGAGGTTCCAGATTATTTGGCGCGGCTTTTAAAGCCCATTGAGCCAGAAAAAAAGATTTCTTGTACCTTAGAAGAGGTTGTAAAAATACTGGAAGAAATTTCAAGTCTATAGTAGGTTCAAAGCCAATAAACACAAAAGGGACTGTTCTTAGTTGGAAAACCAAAGAGCAGTCCCTTCCTGTATATATAAACAGGGCTTGTCTATTTGAAGCAAAGCAAGATGAAGAACGGATAGACACCCCAGAAAAATGAAAAGGGCTTCCCAGAAACAACTTCCAGAAATACCCTTTTCAAAAGGCGCCAATCAGAATCGAACTGATGAATAACGGTTTTGCAGACCGCTCCCTTACCACTTGGGCATGGCGCCATGGTGGTAGAATAATATCATAAAAGAGGTTTCTTGTCTATACTTGACCACAGTTTATTTTCTCAATCTAGTATATAATAATAAAAGTCGATATAATGAATCTGTATGAAAAAAAAATCTCAGCAAAATTTTTTTACCAGCCAGTATTTTCCCTTTCCCCTGTTAAAACTGGGGCTGATTTTTTCTCTTTTATTTGCAGTTGCTGCAAGCATATTTCTATTTTCTTGCGATACTAAGGATAATGTTTTCAGAGATGAATTTGTCCACCAGCCACAATCAGAAAAAACTTCTTCTGCCTTAAAACCAGAGGATTTGCCAGAGGATATTACCTTTTGGAGTGATTATCCTGATGAAGTGTTAGCCCAAGTCCTGGTGCAACGAATGTCTGACAGTGAACTGCTTGCGCAAATTTTTATGTTTGGATGGGCCGGACAAGAGCCTTCTGCCCTTTTGAACCAGTGGGTTTTAGACAGAGGTTTGGGCAGTGTAAAGGTTTTTGGCTGGAATACTGATGACATAAACCTAGTGGCAGAATCCATTGCCGCTTTGCAGGAAAAATCACAAAGCCGCCCCTTTCAGATTCCACTGTATGTGGCTACGGACCAAGAGGGGGGATGGATTCGTCACGTAAAGGGTGAAACCAGTGATACTCCCGGCAACCTGGCCATTGGGGCTGGTGGCTATCCTGTGGACGCATGGTATAGTGGATTTTACATTGGCAGAGAACTAAGAGCCTTGGGAATCAACATGAACTTTGCCCCCACGGTGGACTTGTATACAAATCACGACTCCACTGTTATTGGTCCCCGTTCTTTTAGTGAAAATCCCTATCACTCAGGGGTATTGGGGGCAGCCTTTTCGGAAGGTTCTTTGGCGGCAGGGGTAATTCCTACGGCCAAGCATTATCCCGGCCACGGAGACACAGGGGTAGATTCCCATGGTCGCCTTCCTGTCATTGATATTGACCGTGATACCTTGATGAACCGAGAGCTAGTTCCATTTAAGTTTCTGATAGAAGAAAAAATTCCCGCTGTTATGTCTGGCCATCTTAGTTTTCCTCAAGTTGTGGAAGGTGGAGAACCAGCCTCTCTTTCAAAAACCTTTTTAACAACAATTTTACGGGAAGAATTGGGGTACGAGGGACTGATTATTACTGATGATATGATGATGAACGGTGCCACTGCCTGGGCGGGAAGTCTTTCTGTTGCTTTTAGACAGGCTATTGAGGCGGGCAATGATATTATCATTTCTTCTACTACTGCTCAACTTAACGAGGCCTTGTGGACATCAAACCTGCAGCTTATGTCTACATCGGAGGACTTCAAGAATCGGGTGGAGGATGCCGCCTATCGAGTAATCCTTTCAAAGTTAGAGTACTTTAAAGGTGACAATCCAGTTCCACTGTATCCAAGGGTGGAGGAAATTAGTCAACATATTCCTGACCCGGAGGCGGCAGATTTTTTCCTTTCACAGGCTTGTCGTTCCATTACCTTGTACAAGGATGATGTATTCCCGTTGACACAAGATTCCCCTGGGGCAACAGGCGAAAAGGGTATCTTGCTGGTAGGTCAGACTCAGTTTCCAGAATTTTTTTATGAAGGACAGAAGCGGTATCCCGATGCAGATACAATGAGGTTCAACTACAATATGGGACCAAACGAAGAGGATTGGATGTCTAAATACCTTGCTAGACTTGCCGCTGATTACTCCACAGTGGTGATTTGTGTTGCAGACGCTGCTAGCGCAAGAGTGGCTAAGACTTTGCGAGGGCTTGGAGTTGATGTGGTGGTGATTTCCGTTTTGGCTCCCGTTCCTGCCATGGAATTGGCACAGTGGGCTGATACAGTGCTGATGGCTTACAGTTATTCTCCCTACTCATTTAATGCTGTTTTTGGGGCCTTGTCAGGAGAGTTTTTGGTGGGAGGTGTTTTCCCTTTAGCGGAATAAAATATGATTTACCTATATCCTCTGCAGCAGCTGCCTTTAGAAGCAGTCCGGGACTTTGTGTTTAACAACGAGATTTTTGGTGTCGCCCTTGCCGAACGACTGGAGCAATATACCCATTACTTGAATGACAAGACATCTTCTGATGACAAGGGAAAAAATCCTGGCGAATGGATTGGGGATTTTTTTTGTCTTTTAGAGGACCAAGTTTTATGGGGAGTGATTTTTGTCTCCAAGCCTGGTCTTGTCTTAACCTGTGTTCCCCAAAATCTTCCAGACAAGGTGTTTAAAGAAGCAATTCCCGTGATTGCAAATAATTTTAGGCAACGGAAGGTTTACTGCGTGAGTGGTTGGTCTCGGGGGGCTCAGCTTGTAACTGCTGCCTTACAGGAAAAAATTGGAGGAAAAGAATCTTCTTTTAGCCGACAAATTATTGAGCACCGCCAGTATTTGTTTATGTGTTATGATAGTCGTCGTTGTCAGGGTAATTTTCCCCAGTATCCTGTAGTACAGTGTAATACAGAGGATTTGGATGCCTTGTATCACCTTCAGAGTGCCTACGATACTGTAGAAGTTCTTCCAAAAAATCATTCTTTTAAGCCGGAACTTTGTAGAACAAATCTACAGCGCTTGTTACAATCTGGAACTCTTGTGGCCATTCCCAGCTCCACCTGTGATGGAAGTGGTGAAAACCGGCAATTTATGGCAAAGGCTAATGTTTCCGCCCTGTCTTGGAGGTTCATGCTTATTGGGGGCGTTTATACATCGGATAAGTTCCGCCGTAGGGGTTGTGCGGCCCGTCTGGTGCAGTGGTTAGGAGATTTTGCCGCTAAAAACCAAAAACAGGCTGTACTTTTTGTGCGACAGGAAAATTTAGCTGCTCGACACTCCTATGAAAATGCTGGTTTTTTCTTTTCTGGTAGCTATGAAATTGTATATTATTAGTCCGGCATCTCAAAAAACTCACCTGTTATTGAATAAAACCTTGGAAAAAGAATAAAAGAATCTAAAAATTAAGTATCACTAAATATCTTGAAGTAGAACTATTTTTCTGATATAGTGGAAGAATGGATTCAAATTTAATTAGTATTATTTTAGCCTTTGTTTTGTATCTCTCCTTTATGATTTACATTGGGATGAGATACATGAAAAAAAATGAAACTTCCAGTGATTTTTTCCTTGGGGGACGACAAGTCGGGCCATGGATGACAGCTCTTAGTGCAGAGGCATCTGATATGTCTGGCTGGCTTTTAATGGGATTGCCCGGATTGGCCTATCTAGGTGGAATGAAAGAAGCCTTTTGGACAGCCTTAGGCCTTGTTGTCGGAACCTATTTGAACTGGCTTATTGTTGCCAAGCCTTTAAGGAAATGCACCATAGCCTTTGGGGATTCTGTTACCTTGCCAGAGTTTTTTACCCATCGATTTAAGGATAAAAGTAGGATTCTTTCTACCATTTCTGTTGTTTTGATTATTATTTTCTTTACAATTTACACCGCATCTGGGTTTGTTGCCTGTGCAAAGCTCTTTAATTCTGTTTTCGGTATGGATTACCACCTGGGACTTTTGATTGGTGTGGTTGTTATTGTAGTGTATACCATTTTAGGTGGTTATCTTGCAGTTTGTGCCACCGACTTTATCCAGGGAAGTCTCATGTTCCTGGCCTTGATTGTTGCCGGAATTATTATGGTGCTTACCTTGGGTGGTCCTACGGAAGCAATAGCTAAGGTTGGGGACTTTAGTCAACGTGCTATTAGTGGAGAATTTGGGGCGGAAATGCAGGCAAAATTCACTGCTAATCAGCATTATGGAATTATTCCTATTATTTCAGCCCTAGCCTGGGGACTTGGTTATTTTGGAATGCCTCACATTTTGGTCCGATTTATGGGTATTCGTTCCAATAAGGATGTGGCTCTTTCTCGCCGCATTGCTACAGTTTGGGTGGTTATTGCCTTTATTGGAGCCTTGATTGTAGGAAGTCTTGGAACCGTATATCACCTGCCGGAGATTCTTGGCACATCTGCTGCGGAGACAATTTTTAGTGAATCAATCCAGAAGATGTTTCCGGCCTTTGTTGCAGGTATCTTCCTTTGTGCAATTCTAGCCGCAGCCATGAGTACTGCTGACTCCCAGCTGCTCGTAGCTTCTTCTGCCTTTAGCCATGATATTTACAAGGGAATTGTTAAAAAGAATGCAAGCCCAACAGAGATTTTGGTTGTAAGCCGAATTGCTGTTCTTGTGATTTCTGCCATTGCCTTTGTAATGGCATGGGATGAAAACAGCTCCATCTTTGGTCTGGTTAGTTATGCTTGGGCTGGCTTTGGTGCTACCTTTGGTCCACTTGTTCTTCTGGCCTTGTTCTGGAGGGGTGCTACAGCAAAGGGGGCCATCACAGGATTGGTTGTAGGAGGTATTACCGTTGTAGTGTGGCATAATCTTCAGGGAGGAATCTTTGCGGTATATGAGATTTTGCCAGCCTTTATCCTTTGTCTCGTATCTGCAATAGTTGTAAGCCTCTTGGACAAAGATAAGAATCCTGAAATGCTTGCTGAGTTTGAGGCCTATCGTAGGATGGAAGATTAAGGATAATTGATGGTTTCTAAGTAAAGGAGTTGGACCAGCCTGTGCAGTGGTAGTTCAACTCCTTTTTAAGTCAAAATGTTATTCTGTTTCTTGTCGTTCCAAAGAAAGCTCCTGCCCCAAGCCAATGTCCTGCAAGGTGATGATGTTTTCTTCAATGATGGCAGAAGCCTCCAGTGGAAGAGGGATTTCTCCTAGACCTGCCACTTGAAGCATGGAACTAATTTCTGAAGACAATTCTTCCACTATAAAATCAATTTCCCTGTCTTTTTTGGAATTTCCTTCGATTTTCCCAACAATCAGCCTTTCAAAATTCATGCTGATTCCTAAAAAGCTTGTAGAAGCATCCAGGATAAAACTGTCATCAGAAAAAATAGTGAGGGTGCTTGATAAGGGAATTCCCTGTATATTGGTGGTTCCAGACCAAATCGTTTCGGGTACCACTTCCTTGGGTTTTTTTGTACAGCTTGGTACAATGAGTAAAATTGAAAGGATGATTCCCAACAAAGCGAATTTTTTCATAATGCCTCCTTAGCAACCTATACAGGATAGAAAAATGCCCATTTCTTGTCAATATTTTGCCAATGCCATGCGATTGTTCAGCTCTTTTATAAAAAATCCCGGAACTAGGATGTGCCCAGCTCCGGGATGTCATGTTATGGGAAACGTCTGTCGCTAGAAGTTCTGTCTTTCTAGCTTCCAGATGTCCCGCACGTAGTCTTCTATGGTGCGGTCTGAACTGAACTTGCCGGAGCGTGCGATGTTCAGGATGGCCTTGCGGGCCCAGGCGTTGCGGTCCTGGTACTCCTCGGCAACCCTTTCCTGGGCCGCAACGTAGGCGTCAAAGTCGGCAAGGACGTAGTACACGTCGGGGCGCTGACCCTCTACACCGTAAATCAGTGAATCGTAGATTTCCTTGAACAGCTGGCAGGTAGGGTCGTAGGTTCCGTCAATGAGCTGGTTCATCACCTTGGCAAGTTGTGGGTTCCGGTCAAGGTACTTCTGTGGATTGTAGCTGTGCTCCTGCTCAATCTTGAGGATTTCTTCGGAGGTGAGTCCAAAGATAAAGGCGTTCTCAGCCCCTGCCTCCTCCACAATCTCGATGTTGGCTCCGTCCATGGTTCCCAGTGTCAATGCTCCGTTTATCATGAACTTCATGTTGCTGGTGCCGGAGGCCTCCTTTCCTGCAGTGGAAATCTGCTCGGAGACATCGGAGGCGGGGAAGAGCTTTTCTGCCAGGCTGACGCGGTAGTTCTCCACAAAGACCACCCGCAGCTTGCCCTTTACCCGGCGGTCGTTGTTGATGCGCTCCGCCACGGTGTTGATGAGCTTGATGATGGTCTTTGCCCGGCGATAACCTGATGCCGCCTTTGCACCAAAGATGAAGGTACGTGGTGGCGGATTGAAATTCGGCTCCTCCAGGATTCGATTGTACAGGTACATGATGTGCAGCACGTTCAGCAGCTGGCGCTTGTACTCATGAAGCCGCTTAATCTGCATGTCAAAGATGGAGTCTGGGTCCAGGAACTCGTTCTGGGTCACCTTCAGGTACTGGGCCAGCTTCTGCTTGTCGGCCCGCTTGATGTCAAGGAACTTTTGCTGGGCACTGGAATCGTCGGCAAAGGCTTCCAGCTTGCGCAGCTGGGACAAGTCCTTTTCCCAACCGTGGCCAATTCTTTCGGTAATGAAGTTTGCCAGGGCAGGATTTGCGCTTAACAACCAGCGCCGCTGGGTGACACCGTTTGTTTTATTGTTGAATTTTTCAGGGTAAATCTCCGCCCAATCCTTGAGCTCGTGAGATTTAAGCAATTCTGTGTGCAGGGCTGCAACACCGTTCACACTAAAAGAACCGTGGATGGCAAGCCAGGCCATGTGCACCATGCCGTGGCTGATGATGGACATGCGGTCGTGCTTAGCGTAGTCTCCGGGATAGAGCTCCCGCAGGCTGATGAGGAAGCGGCGGTTGATTTCCTCCACAATCTGGTAAATTCGAGGGAGCAGCCCCTGGAAGATGTCGATGGGCCACTTCTCCAATGCTTCTGCCAGGATGGTGTGGTTGGTGTAGGCATAGGTTTTGCTTACAACATCCCATCCGTCCTCCCAGCTAAGCCCATAGTTGTCCATAAGAATACGCATCAACTCGGGAATTGCAACTACCGGGTGGGTGTCGTTCAGCTGGATGACGTGGAGGTCGGCGAACTGGGAGAAGTCCGGGCCATAGGTGTTGACGTAGGCCCGCACCAAATCCTGAAGGCTGGCGGAGGTGAAAAAGTACTGCTGCTTCAGGCGCAAAGCCTTTCCGCTGGGGCCTGAGTCGTTGGGATAGAGAACACGAGAGATATTTTCGGCACTAGTCTGTCTTTCTACTGCACGACTATATTCCATGTTGTTGAACAGCTGCAGGTCAAATCCATTGGGAGAGGTGGCCTGCCACAGGCGAAGTGTATTTACAGTCTTGGTGTCATATCCGATGATTGGCATATCGAAGGGGGTTGCGGTAACGACTTCACCACCATCAATGGCAAAGTGCTCCCGGCCAGTGTCATCACGACGAACGGAAATGTGGCCGCCAAAAACTACAGACACAGCCAAATCACTCCGCTTGATTTCCCATGGATCACGGTACTTGAGCCAGCAGTCCGGGTATTCAACCTGGTAGCCGTTTTCAATGTGCTGCTCGAACATACCGTATTCGTAGCGGATGCCGTAGCCGTGGCCGGGATAGTCCAGGGTGGCCAATGAGTCCAGGAAGCAGGCTGCCAGGCGGCCAAGACCACCGTTGCCTAGTCCTGCATCTGGCTCCTCGTCTTCTAGAATGTTATAATCAATGTCCAGATCCTTCAAAACCTCTACCACAGCATCCTTGATGCCCATGTTGATGAGGTTGTTGCCCAGAGCTCGTCCCATAAGAAATTCTGCTGAAAGGTAATACACCTGACGGGTAGGCTTGCGAGTATATTGGCGTCGTGTTTCCATCCAGTTTGGCATAACTACATCTAAGGCTGTGGCGGAAACTGCGTCAAACAGGTCGTGTTTGCTAGTCTGAGTGCTGTCCTTACCATACTGTCGCTTGAGTCGGCGGGTAAGGGCATCTTTGAATTGTTCCTTGTCGAAAGTCATCGTCGTTCCTTCTCTACAAATTTTCTGAATACAAAAAGTCTCCAGAACACCTCAAATGATAATCCCAAGAGGGGAATATGTCAAGGTAAAGTGGTTTAGGAGTGGGGAAGGATGATTATATTGTAGAAATAGAGTACTATAGTACAAAAGGATGTAGGGAGTATGAAGTCTGTAGAGAACGAGCAAATTTGCAAAACAAGTAAGCTGATAAAATGGACAAGATACGTGTTCCTTGTGTATGTTCTCCTCTGTTTTATTTCTATTCTGGCGCTGTTCGTCAGTATCGAGCTTTTCCAGCGGGATATGGTGGACATGGCAATGTATCTTCAGCCCTTATGGATGTTGAATCCCATGGTACCAGTCGTGTCGTGTTTGGGTGTCGCGACATATTTGATAGAATGGCGGGAGGCTGCGAAAAGGGAGTCTTTGGGGAAAAAGTGGATTGTCTTTGTTCTCTACAGTTTTATTTCCGCAATCGTATGGATGGTGGCAGTTGTTTTCTTTGTGGGGCTTACTGGCGGGGTGTAGGGAGGTGTTTCCCCATTTCTGGATGACAGCCTGCATTTTGCCTCCCGTCCCCCCACCAGCTTATTTTCCCACCAAAATCGCCGTGGTTCTGGCGGGTAGCACGTAGGTTTTCTGTACCTCCAGCGGCTCCAGTTGGTTCTCCGGGACAAAGTCGTCGGGTGAGGATGCGGAGGTGTCGATGAGGCCATGCCACTTCTTGCCCCTGGATGGGGGCGGCAGGGTGACGGTTACATCCTTTGTGTCGGAGTTGCACATGACAAAGAAGTCCCAGTCGTCCACATCGGCTCCGGTCTCCAGCCTGCTGCCGCTGAGTCGGTAGGCCAAAAAGTGGTTTGCCTTCTCCCAGTCTGGCTCCTGTCCTGCGGGGTCG
>JAGBFT010000011.1 GCA_017936345.1 Spirochaetaceae bacterium | reverse complement strand
GTGAACACGCCCTTTGTCATGCCACGTTCCCTGTGGGAGCGCTCCGGCCACTGGGCAAAGTACAAGGAGAACATGTTCATTACCGAAAGCGAAAAGCGGCTCTTTGCCCTCAAGCCCATGAACTGTCCCGGCCACGTGGAGATTTTCAAGAGCCGTCTGCGCTCCTACAAGGATCTTCCCCTGCGTATGGCTGAATTCGGCTCCTGCACCCGCAACGAGGCCTCCGGAGCTCTCCACGGTATTATGCGTGTCCGTGGCTTTGTGCAGGATGATGCCCACATCTTCTGCACGGAGGAGCAGATTCCCGGCGAGGTGAAGAAGTTCTGCCACCTGCTGAAGGACATCTACAAGGACTTTGGCTTTGGCGACGACAAGATTTCCGTCAAGTTTTCAACTCGTCCTGAGCTGCGGGTTGGTGATGACGCCACCTGGGACCGGGCCGAGGCTGCCTTGGCGGAGACTTGCACCCAGGCGGGCCTTGAGTACACCCTGCAGCCCGGCGAGGGAGCCTTCTATGGCCCAAAGCTGGAGTTCACTCTGGTGGATGCCCTGGGCCGTGAGTGGCAGTGTGGCACCATCCAGGCTGACTTCCAGCTGCCCGCCCCAGATCGCCTCAACGCCGAGTATGTGGGTGACGACAATGCCAAGCACAATCCCGTGATGCTGCACCGTGCGGTGCTGGGCTCCTTGGAGCGCTTTATCGGCATCCTCATCGAAAACTTTGCCGGTGCCTTCCCCGCCTGGCTCCACTACCAGCAGGTGGTGGTGATTCCTGTGGCTCCCGCCTTCAACGACTATGCCCAGCAGGTGGCGGCCACGCTGGAGGATGCGGGCTTCCGTGTCCAGGCTGATTTGGGCAACGACCGCATGAACGCCAAGATTCGTCTTGCCCAGACCCAGAAGATTCCCTACATGCTGGTGGTGGGCGAGAAGGAGGCGGCAGAGGAGAGTGTTGCCGTCCGTTTCCGTGATGGCCGTCAGCAGCAGGTGATGAAGCTTTCAGACTTTGCCGCCTACCTGCAGGAAAATGTTTCCCGGCACTCGGTGGAGCTGTAAAATCGTTTCCAGCTAGGGGAGAGGCTGTTCTGGTTAAATGCCTTTGCGGACAGCCTTTCTTTGATTTTTAATCAGGCTGATTATGTTGATTGCCCATCTCATCTGAAACTGTTTTCTGTGATGTGGCAAAGGCTTACAATTGTTTCCCGATGGCGGATAAGTCCACCGCAATGAAGCCGCTGCGGGCTGTTTTGTAAAAGTCTGTTTCTTCCCAGCCGGCGTAGAGGGTATTTTCGTGGACGGTAAACTCGCCATAGGAAAAGCCTGATGGGAGCTTGGGGAGACGGAAGGCAATGACGCCTCCTGTCAGGGGAGAAGTGGGAACGTCTGTCGCTTTTGCTGACTCAGCCTTTGTAGTGTCCACTAGCAGCGACTTGGAAATATAAACTGTTCCGTCTGAGAATAAGGCGGATGCCCCGGCAGGTGAAAGGTAGCCCCAACCCTGGGCAAGATAACCTCCTGTAGGGGATTGGTTTTTTGTGTTATCGTATAAAATGGGAGCCAGTTCACCCTCTTCCCGGCAAGAAAGATAGAACTCAAAGGATTCTGGAACCTGGGCAAAGAGCTGTTGCAACAGGGCTGGGGCATCCTTGAGTGGAGTGGGCTTTTGAGCCTGACGGAAGCTGTCTGCATCAATTTCTGTGGTAGGAATCACCTTGCGAGAAGCATCGGGAATGGTCCCATCCTTGTCCAGGGCTTCAAAGGTGATGTACTTAAAGTTTACTACATCATCTCGGATAGTTTTTATTGCTCCAATCCAAATGTCATTCTGGGGGATAATGCTGGTAAGCTGGGCATCCAGAGGAATGTTCATGTTGCCGTAGGTTAGTACTTGGGTACAGAGTTTTTGTTTTCTGTCGTAGCGTACCAACAAGGGATGGGTAAAGCTGTCTACTTCTTGATTCTGTCTGGTTACAAGATTTGACGGCTCCTGCTGGTTAAAGTGGGTGTTTTTGTAGATGTGAAACACAGGACCATCTTTTGTAAAAATCAGGGTGTCGGCGGTAACATCATCAAAAAGCATAATGTCTCGGAATAATTCGGGTTTACCGGTGGTAAAGTCCAGGATGCCCAGGCGATTTACTAAGGCACAGTTATCGGAGCTATTGTTTCCGGCAGCAGAAATGCGGATGGCCTCTGTCCAGGGTTTTTCTGCCACTTCTGGAGCATTCTGGGGGAGGTCAATGGGATAAAATCCACGGTGGGTAAAATAATACCATTGATGAGCCCTGAGCCTTGTAATTTCTTGTGGCACGTCCTTTGTTTTTCCGCAAGAGAAAAGCAAGGGACATACCATTGCTAAAAAAATAAAAAAATAGACTGAAAAACTGTGCTTAAAAGGTTTCATTATTGATTAGTGTACCTTTCAATGGCTATTCTGACAAGTACTGGTTTCTGATTTTTTTTGGTAAAAAGAGTTAATATCTGATTATCCTGCAAAAATGCATTTTCTGGATGGTGGACATAGGTTGAGTTTTGAGGAAGAATTATTTTTTCTGTCACCTTGCCCAGAGGAAGGTACCTGTAATACAAATTGGACAGGGAAAAATTTTCTTCTATGTTTTCTTCAGAAATACTTCCCAGTGTTACCTCTTCTTGTAAATATTCCACCAGGGTGTGCTGCTTTATGTTTCTGGTGGAGGCGGTCCCTTGCAAAACTGCCTCCTTCAGAATTTCTTCTTGTAAAAACCAAGGACTAAAGATTGAATTCCTTTCTTGTGCCTGCTGAAAGCGTTTGTCTGTTTGTTGGGTAAGTCTCGGCCAGTTAAACTGTAGGAGAGGAGAGGTTGACAGTTCCTCAAAAGATTTTCCTTGGGCCAACTGAAAGAAAATTTCTGCGGTAAATCCTTCCTGCCAACGAAGGGTTTGGCTGTAGGGATAGATGCAACCGGCTGGATGAAAAAATCTTATCTGGGTGGAATTAACAGTGGAAAGAGGGTAGCAAAGAATTGCGGTGGGAATATTTTTTCCTACGGTGAGGGTAAAGTCTTTTTGGGAGGGTGGAAGTGTTTGGGAATAAGTTCCAGACTTTTGCCAACAAAGTATTTGCCAGCCAGCTAGAGGAGGGTGGGTTTCTGCCGGGTAATGGGGCAGGGTAACTACAATTTGTTGTTGACTCCACCCCGGAAGTAGCTCCATGGGCGAGCTTTCCTTGGGATTGAAAGAACAGCTTGTTGCCAGACAAGTCACAGCCAACAGAGGGGGGAAAAAACCAAGAAGTTTAAGTCTAGGGTTTTGTCCAAAGAATTTGCTTGTGAAAAATTGTTTCATACTAATATTATAGGTTTGAAATGCAAAAAAAAAGACGTTTTTACAAAAAAATAAGGGAATGGCAGAACAAGAAAGGGGCTTGAACAACCATTCCCTAAAGAAGATTTATCTGACAGGTGTCATGCCAGAACAAATCCTTGGTAAACAAAAATTACGGGAGTGTTGGGGTTGAACCATCGTTGCTCCGTTGGATATAGGTTGTCTTGGGGATAATCATAATCTCAACACGTCGGTTCATGGCACGACCCTCCGAGGTGGCATTGTCTCCCAATGGAACAGTTCCTCCATATCCACGATAGGTGAATTCTGATGTATCAATACCCCGTCGTTCCATTGCATTGATAATGGCCTGGGCTCTCTCAACGGAAAGATTCAACTCTCCTGTGGGTTTTCCAACACTGGCCGTGTGACCTTCTACTGTAATGGTATACTCCCCGGAAGAGATAACGGTACGAATCATTTCCGCCAATTCATCCAAGCGAGGCTGTTCCTCTGCCAGTAATTCAGAAGAGTCCGCCACAAACTGAAGGTTTTGAACAGAAATCTGAATTCCACGTGGAACATCCTGTACCTCCACATCCTGAACCTTATCGTCATAGATGAATTTCTTTAGCTCTCGCAATACAACATAATAGGCTTTGTCCTTGCTGGGTGCTGCCACGGAATGAATGAGTCGTTCTTTATCTAAAAGAATAACCACCCGTCCTTCCTGTAAGAGCTGGATGTTTTCTGGAATGGATAAAATCTTTAAGGCATCGCTACGGGAAATTACAGGGTCTGTCCTGTTGATTCCATAAACCTTTCGAGCCCTGATTCGTAGCGGATCCTTTCCAATCCTATCGCTGTATCGAGACTCATCGTCAGAATAATCGTAGTGAACGATACCATTATTACGGGCAATGGCAGAATTAGTCATATTTTTTTCATACAACAAATTCATGTCGTCATCCCAGATGGTAGGAAAAAAGCAAGGGTCTACCTGATCCTGTACAAATTCACCCTGGACAGGAAGACTCCCCCTTGCATCAATAATTATTCCTGTGTATGTACGGCTGGCAACCTGTTGAATCGGTTCTTTTGGGCTATAGGGTTGACTATGTTTAATCATTAGGTTGCCAATATCAGTCAAATCAAGCTGGTGTTCCATGTTCAAGGACAAGCCTGTTTTGCTAAAAATGGCTGGAGATTTTGAACCTGATTCTATAATGGTAGAAATACTGGCAAACAGAAGGCTGTTGTTTACTATCAGGTCATTTAGCATATAGCTAGAATCCACCTTGAGTGACAACAGGGGGTCTTTTATCAATAGGGGCAGCTGGTTGTTTATTCTGTTGATAGCTGTATTCTTTCCCGTGGGAAAGGAAAGGTTGGCTTGGTGCATATCTAGGTTTAGGGTTGAACTAAAGGTCAATGTTGTCCAGTCAACCACGCTCTCAGAACTTACTGACTGAGCTCCAACAGAGAAAATTCCACAAAAAAATAAAAGGCAGCTAATACAAAGGCCACGTAGTATACTTGAACAATAGTGTTTCACGAGTTTCACCTCATTCTATTATCGGTATATACAATATCTTCCCTATAGGTAAAATTGCGTTTTCTTCAATGTTATTTGCATCACAAAGATCTGCTACAGTGAGGCCGTAGCGTCTAGATATACCCCACAGGGTATCTCCCTGAACAACTTTGTAAGTATGTTCGTAGGTAGGCAATACCATGTTGCTGATGGCAAGTTCAGCTTCTTTTTTTGTACCTAGGGGAACTCTCAGTGTGTATTCCATAGCTGGTGGAGTACGTCCAAGGATAAGGGCTGGATTGAGGAATTTCAGAATGCTTATATCAATATTCATTTCATTGGCTAACATTTGGAGAGGAACTGATTTTTTTGTGATAACCTCATCCCATTGAAACATATCCGCATCTGTTACTTCAGGAAATTCCAAGCCATAGTATTCTTGGTTTGTAACAATTTCTGCTACCGCCAAAAATTTTGGTACATAGAGAATTGTCTGGTTGCTGAGTTTCCCCTGATCTGCCAGCTCCCAAAAGTTATCCACACCGCCAGAAGCCTTGATTACTCGTCGTAGGCCTCCTGCTCCATAGTTATAGGCTGCCAGGGCTAGGGCCCAGTCTCCAAACATATTGTAGTTGTCCTGTAGTTTTTTTATGGCAGCATCGGTGGATTTCCAAGGGTCAAGGCGTTCGTCCACCCACTGGTTCTTTTCCAGAAAGGGATAAATGCTGTTTTCCATAAATTGCCAGATTCCTAGGGCTCCAGATCTGGACTTGGCATTGACCTTGTATTCGGATTCCACTACGGGAAGATATTCCAAGCAGGCGGGCATATTGTGAAGGGCCAATTGTTGCCGGGCATATATTCGATAGGGACTTCCAGCTTCTAGTACAGAGGTAAGCCACCGCACGCCAAAGGGAGTTTGGTATTCATCCAAGTATTTTTGAATGTGTATATGATCTGGAGTGTGAATGTCCAGTTCTTTTCGTGGTGGACGGTTGTCTTCTTTTTGAGAGGGTTCTTCAGTGGATGGAGCCACAGTCCTGTTGGAGTCATCAGTGGGCTGGCCTTCTTCTGTGGAAGGTGTTTCAGTGGCTGCAGGCTTTTCCGCTTCCTCGGCTGTAACAGTTTCAGTTGGATCCTCTGTGGCAGTTGTTTTTTGCTGTTCTTCTTGCTGGTAACTTTCACTTTGAGTTGACGGGGTTTTTGCTTCTTGGGCAAAAAGGGGCATGGCGATAAAAAATACAGCAGCCACTGAAAGAGAAAAAAAACGTTGTTGCAGATTTGTCATAGCATTTCACCGTAATAAATTCCAGCCCACTCCCAGCGACCATGAATTTCTGGGTCAATGGGAAAGTTTACCTTGCGAAAATACAGGTACCAGACAGAAACGTAGTCATTCCAACCCCAGGTACGCAGATATGCCTCATTGGGGTTTGAAGCCTCATCAAGTTCCTCGTTGTAGCGAATACGATTTCCTAGCATAAATCCCTGCATGGAAAAGTCTTCTTGGCTGTTGGTATCGTAGGCATCCTGACGCCAAGACATGGCAAAAAAGTTAACCTTTGACTTATACCTGTCCAGGGCTCTGTAGTTGTAGTTTATAATGGCTTGCTTTATAGCTTTTTCAAGGGCTTCCAGGCTTTCAAAGGTCCAGTCCTTGGGAGAATCGTTAAAATCTACCAAACGTTGTGCGTTGGTATAGGCATTTGGCTCTCCGGTAATCTGGATGGTAGAGGCATCTTCTTGGGCTAAAAAGTCGGAGTAGGATTTTAGAGCTAAATCCCATTCTCCCTCGTTTTCATATTCTACCGCCAGCCGGTAGTACAGCTCTGTAATATTTACCTGCTGAGGAAAACGGGCAATAATCTCATTAAAGTAGCTTATCCTATGGGTGGAATTCTGACTGATTTGAATAAGATTTTGCAAGCATAAGAAATGTATGGATTGCCCCTGTACTTCCAGGTCCTGGCAAGTGTTTATAATTCGGTCAAAATAGTATTCAGCCATAGGCTTTGCATCCAGCTGCATATATGCGTAGGCAGTCATTAGAAGCCAATAGGCATTGTACATATCTGATGGGTTTTCTTCTGCGTAGCTGGTAAGAAAGATAATAAGCTGGTTATATTCCTTGGTGGCCAGAAGATTGTTGGAAATGCGGTTGATGATAGTATATCTGCTTTCAGCGGGGAGGTTTTCTTGTTCCAGAATGCTGTAAAGCTGTTGTTGTGTTTCTGAAAAAGATGATGCTGTTGAATCACATCCAGTAACAAGGCTCAGTATCAAAACTGTAAAAAGCCCTGAAAAAAATATTGCGGCATAAGAAGCAATAGTCCGTGACATTTTTTCATTCTATCATGGTCATAAGTTATTGGCAAGACTGCTATCATAGTGTATTCTATGATGAAAATATGTACCCAGGAGGCAAGGTGAATTATGTCTACAAACAGGAAGGTGAAGGAACAAAATGAAAAACCCTCCTTTGGCTTGCTTTTGGGTACGGGAATTGCCTTTGTATTAATCGGTTCTTTTCTTTTGATAGCCCGCATGGCGAATCTTGAGGTGAGGCTCTATTCTTATAGGTATCTTGTTTGGTCCTTTATCGGCGGTTTTTTGCTTTTTTTTTCCATTGTCAAGGCACGAAGAAAAACAATCATGTTCTCTGGAATTTTTCTTATTTTGACGGGAATGCTCTTCTTTGCCATTGATACAGGTTTTATTCCATTCACTCTGGAATCCCTGTGGCCTGTAGTGGTTATTATTGGTGGCTTGTCATTGTTTGTTTCGGGGGTTTGCATTCATAAGGGGGTAAAGTCATCCTTGGTAATTCCCTCCTTTGCCTTGGTTCTTTTGGGAGGATGCTGTCTTCTTTTCTCTTTGAACATCATAACAGAACCCTTTTTACAGCTGGCTAGCCGTTGGTGGCCCCTGGTGTTGATTGCCGCAGGTTTGTTTCTTGTAGTGCTGTTTTTTATTCGGAATACCAACAAAATTGAATTAGATGATGTGGAAGATGATTTTAATGATTTGGACGATGCCCGTTGATGAGTATTTCCTCTAGATTCGGTTTTAGATACATAGCTTATGGAATCCTTCTCTTTTTACTCTTAGGCTTGACGGCCTGTGGAAGTACTCCAAAACCAGAGGTTGTGGTTGAGGAGCCTTCTCCAGCTACGCCCTTGTTTGTTCCAGAAATAACCGACCAGGGTTTTTTTGTTTTTTCGGATAAAACTATCATGCCTGACATGGAAATTGGTTCTCCTGATTCCATCCGGCTGGCTGTATCAAAGATTAAAAACCCCACCACACAGCCAGAGAAAATAATTGTGGCAGTGGCCTCCCAACTCATGTCCATTGTGTGGCCTTCAGAGCAAAATACTATCGAAATCCCTCCCGATATAGAAGCAAATGCCTATACAGCCGCTATTGAGTCTGCTAAGGTAGGCATCTATGATGTAAATACAGGAAACACTGATTTTTTTACCACAGTTCTTCCCTCTTTGGTTTTGCTTACCTCCAGCAGTCAAACCGATTATTATCCTCAATCTCTTTCTGCCCTTCAAGCTGGTTTGGAAATGCAACCTAATTCCGTCTTGGTCCATTATCTTTTGGGATGCTTGTATCAAAAAATGGGGAATCTAGATTCTAGTTTGGAAATGTATGAAAAAGCATCATCTTTGGCGGAGGATTGTTTAGAGGTAAATTATGCTTTTTCTGAAGTAAATTACTTGAAAGGAAACTATGGGACAGCCCAAGAGATAGCGAGGCGTATGTTGACTGTCTTTCCAGGAAACCTAAAGCTTTTGAAGCTTCTGGCTCAGATTGCCACAAAAATGGGGGATTATGCTGTTGCAGAAAATTATATCAATCAGGTTTTGCAGCAAGAACCTGATAATGCCCAGTTTTTGTTGCTGAGGGTTGAGGTTTTAATGGATCAGGGAAGTTATGTTAAGGCTGTTTCCCTGCTGGATGTGTATTCTCGGGTGGATAAGGTTTCTAAAGATTATTTGCTGTTGCGCTCCCGCATTCAAAATGAATGGAATAAAAATTCTATCGCCGCCGCCGCCACTGCAGAACAGGCATTGGAGCTATATCCTAATGATACGGATGTGATTTTGGCAGCTGCAAATTTGGCGGCGGCAACTGGTAGCAATGTACAGGGAAAGTCTGCGGGTCAATTGGCTGCGGAAATTCTTGCAACGGACCCGGATAATGAGGACGCTATTTTTATTCGTGCCAAGGATGCTGTTGTCCGCAAGAATTGGGAGATGGCATATAATGACACCTCCCAGTTGATCAACAAGGGCAATGCCAGCCTTTCTCGAAAATTGCTTTATGTTGAAGCCTGCCTTGGTGCCAATAGGATTGAGGAAGCTCAAAGGATAGTGGGGGAACTGTACAAGGAGTATCCTGAGTCCGATGATGCAAAGGAGCTGTATATGCGTGTGCAGGCAGCTGCGGGAAATAATGGTGAGGTGCGTTCTTTGATTGCAAGCATGCTACCCAGTGCCTCCTCCCAACTGAAGAGCTTTTTGTATTATCAAAGAAGTATGCTAGCCACCAATGATTCGGACAAGTTGGCGGATTTACGTCAAAGCCTTACTGCTAATCCTCGTAATAGCGAGGCTCTGTTTGAGCTGTATCGTTATTATTTTGAACGGAAGGATTATCGTAAGGCTCAATACTACTTGAAGCAGGTGGTGGCTTTGAACACGAGCGATGAGGAGATGCTTCGTCTCAACCTTGAGCTAGAGGCTCTCTTGCAATAAGAATTTGCATTTCTTTTATCTATACTTTATTTTATATCACGGAGGTACAGTGTGAAAAAATACGTCTGCAAAATTTGTGGTTATGTATATGATCCAGCGGTAGGAGATCCTGATGGTGGAATTGCTGCTGGAACTGCCTTTGAAGACATTCCAGATGATTGGGTGTGTCCATTGTGCGGAGTAAAGAAAAGCCACTTTGAGGAAGTGAATGAATAAAACGGGCCTTTTCAGGAATCATGTCCTTGGACAGCCAGCAGCTGACGCGCGGCACTATGAGAAAAAGTGCAGTTGCGGCAGGGAGAATTAAGGTCAGTATTGTTGAGTCCGTGCAGGCATCCTGTGCGGACTGAAATCTCATTCAAACGGCACTTTTCTATTGTCCAGGCTGTCTATCCATTCCTCAAAATCGTCCACGGACAGTGGCATGGAGAAGATGTAGCCTTGGATGATGTCGCAGGGGGTTCCGTTGAGATAGATGAGTTGCTCCGTTGTCTCAATCCCCTCCGCAACGGTTTTGATTCCCAGCTTTTCCGACATACTCATAAGGCTTTCCACGATAGTCTTTGACTTATCCGTGGAAACATCCAGGAAAAATTGCCTGTCAAATTTAATTGTGTCTATGTCGAATTCTTTCAGGAGTCCCAGAGAAGAAAAACCTACACCAAAATCATCCAGTGAACAGAGGAATCCCAATTGGTGCATTTCATCCAAGCTCTTTTTGACTGCGATAAATTTGTCGCTTTCAAAGAAAATTGATTCTGTCAGTTCAAAATCCAGGAGACCCGCTGGAATTTGGTAGTCTCTTGCAATCTGGGCAAAGGCTTCCAAGAATTCCGGGTTATGGAAGTAATGCTGACGAGAAAGGTTGAAAGAGATGGGAAAGAGTTGTCTTCCCTCCAGTTGCCACCGGCGCATGGTCTTGCAAACCTCTGTAAACATGTGCAGGTCCAACTGACAAATCTTGCCATTTGCCTCAAAGAGGGGAATAAAGTCCGAGGGTAAAATCTTTCCCTTTTGTGGGTGATGCCATCGTACCAAGGCCTCTGCCCCGCAAACTAGCCCTGTTTCCAGATGTACCTTAGGCTGCAGGTAGAGCTTGAAGTCGCCGTTTTTAAGGGAAGGCTCAAACAATCTGTCCAATTCCTGATTTCTCAACAGTTTTTCTGTGAGGGTCTTTTGGTAGAACACGCAAAAGATGTTCTCTTCCACTGCAACATCATAGGCAATCTGGATATGGTCTTGAATACGGGAAAGTTCACGCTGTTTGTTTCCAACCAGTTCTACGCCACAGTTGAATTCCATATAGTAGGGATTTGAAACACCCGTGTTAAACGCATTGATTTCTGATACAATCTGATGGAGTCGTGTCTCTATGACGTGGAAATCCTGTTCCTTAAAACAGATAAAGAACCTGTCTGCACTGTATCGAGCTACAAATTCGTTGGAATGGAGGCACTTTTCTATGGAATAAAGAATGTGTTTTAGAGCCTTGTCCCCCTTTTCCTTGCCAAACTGCTCGTTAATCAACTTAAAATGACGCATGTTTATCATGGCAATCGCATAGTTGTTGGGCTTGCCTGTTTCTACTATCTCTTGGAAACGAAGGGTAAATCCCTCCCTGTTCAAGCCATCGGTTATGGGGTCGTAAAAGGCAATTCGTTCCATCTGCTGCTTGTTTTTTGTAAAGGTGTAGGCAGAAGAGATGGTGATAAAGCCAAAGATAAATATTGCAATGATAGATATGACGAAATTTCTTGTTGATTGGGCAGTTGAATCAAAAGCAACCAAATCTTCTGGAATAAATGTGAGCAAGCCCCAGTCATTGATTCCAAGAGGATTGTAGGTTACCAATAAATTATCACCATTGCTGGAGCTGGTGACCATTTGAATCCCCGGCTCAAGTTTTCCTATACTGTCTCTAATCTTTTGAACGGCATGGTGATTCGCCTCCGTATCCTGGAACAATACAAAACTGTCAAGACTCCGATAACTTGGCAGGTGTTTGTTGGTAGCTCCCACCACCATTTGCGCTTCCTTGTTTACAATGCAGCTGACAGTCTCGTTGTTCAGTGCTTGTAGCTGGATGAAATCCTGCAAGGCATTTCTGGAGCGAATTCCAACTAAAGCTCCTAAAATTTTACCATCCCTTACCACTTGTTGAATATAGTAAAGATAATTTGACTTTCCCCCCTCGCTGTTTTGTTCGTTGTAGTGAATGCAAGCGTGTTCTGTTTTGTCCAGGCTGTGGAGGAGGTGAATATGGTTTAGATTGATGTCATAACCATTTGCATTCATCACAGACAGATTGTCTGTATCAGGAATATCGTCAATATCTACAAAGAACAGGTCATTAAACAAACTGAGGTCGGTCTTTCGTTGAATAAAATCCGACAGCTGAAACTCTGAGTTTATATTTTCCTCTTGTACAAGAGAATCTGCAATCATTTTCATGTTGAGAATCCGTACAAGGAATTCCTTGGAGATATTGGAAGCGTGTTGAAAGGTTAGGTCCTGGGCAAATTTTTCTGTTCTCAGGGTGATAAAACTCTTCACATTGAAGGTATCATATAACATGACGGCGGAAAGCACTAAAAAAACACTTATTGAAATTACAATTCTCACTCGTAACATGTGAACAGAACGACCTTTTTGAAAGCCAAATATATCTGTGTTCATAAAATAGCTCCAACACTCCTACTGCGTGCCAGTAATTGTACGATATTTTTTCAAGATAGTTTATCACACAAAAAACTGAATTGTAAAGTTATTCAATAAAAAAAATGGTTGGAGATTACAATTTTACCAAACAGGAGTCTTTGGGACGTATGGACTTTTCTTTTCTTTTTCCATTGACAAAAGAGGGTAATAGCGGGAAAATTGCTGGCATGAGTAAGTACATTATTGTAACCGGCGGTGTTTGTTCTAGTCTTGGAAAGGGAGTGGCGGCATCCTCTGTAGGCAGCCTTTTGGAGTGTTGTGGCCTTTCTGTGGCTATGATGAAATGTGACCCCTATATCAATGTGGATGCTGGAAACATGAGTCCCTATCAGCACGGGGAGGTCTATGTAACAGAGGACGGTGCGGAAACTGACCTTGATTTAGGGACTTATTCGCGGTTTACCAATGTATCTTTGACCAAGTTAAATTCTGTTACTACCGGTAAGATTTACAATGAGGTAATTAGCAATGAACGGGCCGGGCGTTACAATGGTCGCACCGTACAGGTTATTCCCCACATTACCGATGAAATCAAGCGTAGAATTTTGGCTGTGGGAAGTCATACAGGTGCCGATGTAGTGATTGTAGAAATTGGCGGTACTGTTGGAGATATTGAGTTGATTCCCTTTCTGGAGGCGGCTCGTCAGCTGATTCGGGAATTGGGAAAGGGGAATGCCCTTTCCCTGTACCTCACTCTGGTGCCAATGCTTTTTGGCGGGGAGTTAAAGACAAAGCCCACCCAACATTCCGTAAAAAAGATGCAGGAAATTGGCATTCAACCAGATATACTTTTGTGCCGTGCAGAACATCCCCTTGATGAGGATTTACGCAAAAAAATTGCCCTCTTCTGTAACGTGGAACCATCCGCAGTATTTACTTCAATAGATGTCAATAGCACTGTATATGAGCTTCCTCTGGAATTTCATAAACAAGGCTTGGATGCAAAGATTCTTTCCCGGTTGGGTCTGGCAGATAAAAAGGCCGACTTGAGTCCATGGGAGAATTTCTTGGAAAAATTTAATTATCCCAAGGGAAAGGTGACCATTGGAGTTATAGGACGACAGAATTTCCCTGATGACTGTTACAAGTCTGTGCGGGAATCCTTGCTTCATGCTGCAGTGGCCGCCCATAACGTGCAGTTGGAAATAAAGAAAATAGATGCTGAAAGGCTGGAGACAGGAGATTCCATGTCGCAGTTTTTTGAGGGCATTGATGGGCTTTTAATTCCAGATAGCTATGGACAGCGTGGTTTCTTGGGGATGTTGGCTGGCGTGAGGTATGCCCGTGAGCATAAGATTCCTTACTTGGGCATCAATTTGGGAATGCAGCTGATGGCTATTGAGGCTGCACGTAATATTTTGGGATGGCATGATGCGGATTCCACGGAATTCATTCAAAGCACAAGCCACCCCATCATCAGTTTACCAGAAGAACAGGCTGGTTTGTCTGCCGCTGGGTTAATGCGTTTAGGAGCCTCCACCATCATACTTGAAGCAGGTTCCCGGCTGGCATCAATCTATGGGAATGCACAGCAAATTTCTGAGCGTCACCGCAGCAAGTATGCCTTTGACCGCCACTATACAGAGGATATGGCAGGTTGTGGCTTGAAGGTAAGTGCTTCTGCCGTAGATGGATTAGTGGAGGCCTTTGAATGGGATTCTCATCCTTGGGGTGTGGGGGTTCAGTTTCACCCGGAGTTTACTTCTCGTCCAACAAAGCCTCATCCCCTCTTTGCTTCCTTTGTGGCGGCTGCCCTGAAAAAATAATGATTCGTCTTTTTCTGTTGGCATTATGCGGTTTCTCCCTTTTTTCTTGTTCTCTAACATATCATTCGGAGGAGCCGCAGGTTTCTCACATTCCGGAATTGGTTTTTTCTGACGCTCGCTTTGTAAGCTATGAGGACGGAAAGGTTTCCATGATTTTGAATGCCTCTCTTTTGGAGCAGTATCAAGACGACAGTGCCCTCTATGGTTCTCAGATTCATTTTACTACCTACAACAAGGAAGGGAAGCTTTCTTCAGAAGGAAGCTCCCAGATGATTTCTGCCGACAGCTCTCAAAAAATGTATTCATTGTTGGGGGATGTGGAAATAGAATCCTTTGAGGAAGATGTAATCTTAAAGACAGATTCCATTAGTTGGGATGGAAGAACTGAACAGCTGATTACAGGTGGTTCTGACACCATCAGCATAAGGAAGGGAAAAAACCAAGGGGCCTCAGAAAGGGCGGCCGATGAGGCAAGGGAAGGAGCCTCCAGCCGAATAGAAATGGAAGGCAGTGGCTTTTCTGCAAGTGGGATAACCATGGACTTCCAGTTTACAGGGCCCGTTGCTGGTACAATTTATACCAGTCCGAAAGAAGAGGAGTAGGGTTGAAAAAAAACATCTTTTTAATGCTGCTGGTTCTGCTTGTTCTCTCAGGTGGTTTCTGTTTTTCTCAGGAAGGTTCCCAAGCCCAGACCCAGGAAGAATCTTCTGAAGAAGTCATAGATTTTAGCGCGCAGAAAATGTCCGGTTCTATGAAAAAGGATCAGGACTACACCCGGCTGGTGGGTTCTGCAAAGATAAAGACTTCTTCCATGGAAATACAGGCAGATGTCATAGAGCTTTATGGCAAGGATTTCCGTTATATTAAGGCCGAAGGGACCGTCAAGGGTGTTCAGGATGAAGATGGCCTTACCTTTAGCTGCCAAACCATGGACTATGACAGAGAAGAGAAAATTGCAGTGTTCGGTGGGAATGTGGTTTTAGACGACAAGGAAAACGAGGTGGTGGCAAAGGCCCAACGGATTGAATATCGGGAAAAGGAGGCCATAGCCTTGATGCAGGTGGATGTGGAGCTTACCAATGAGGATAGTCTTTCTACCTGTGCCTTTGCCTTGTACAGAAAGGAGGAGAAGCTTTTGGAAATGACAGGAAATCCTCAGGTTGTACAGGGTGAAAATACTTTCCGGGCTCAGGAAATTATTCTGAATTTGGACACTGATGAGATAACGATGGATGGCCGGGTGCAAGGTACGGTGACAGAAGAAGGGGATGAATAGTGGATTCTGACTACCAACTAAAAATCAACAGTCTCTACAAATCCTTTGGAAAAAAACAGGTGGTAAAGGGTGTGGATTTTTCCATGACAACCGGAGAGGTTGTAGGCTTGCTGGGCCCGAATGGTGCGGGAAAAACCACCACATTTTATATGATTGTCGGATTTTATCGGCCAACCATGGGTGAGGTCTTTTTTAACGAAACGTGTATAACTCGCTATCCCATGTATAAAAGGGCCAGGATGGGAATATCCTATCTGCCCCAGGAGGCTTCCGTATTCAAAAAACTTACGGTGGAACAAAATATTTGGGCAGTTTTGGAAACTCGTCGTGACTTGTCCATGGAAGAGAGAAAAAGTCGATTGGAACAGCTCATAGAGGAATTCGACATTGGAAGGATAAGAAAACAATACGCCTACACCCTTTCTGGAGGAGAGCGTCGCCGCACGGAAATTGCTCGTTCTTTGGCCATAGAACCAAAATTCTTGCTTTTGGATGAGCCATTTGCAGGAATTGATCCCATTGCCGTCAGTGATATTAAGGCAATGGTACGAAAACTTACTCAACGGGGAATCGGGGTTTTGATTACAGACCACAATGTTCGGGACACTCTGGAGATTACGGATCGGGCCATCATTCTTAGTGCGGGGCAGATTGTTGCCCATGGTTCACAGGATGATATTTTGGCATCACCGATTGCACGAAAAATTTATCTTGGTGAAGAATTCAAAATGTAAATTTTCTATGATTTTATGGGGAAAAGTATTGTATATTCAAAATTCGTGGTATAATGTATCCATCATTTTATGATGAGGATGGTATATCATGTCGACGGAAGCTGATGAATTGCACGCATGGATGCCTTGGGATTTGTCTTATGAGCTGGGAATTCCTGTAGTGGATGAGCAGCACAAGCATCTTGTTTATCTTTGCAATAAATTCAGGGATAAACTAACTAACAGAAATGTTGGTGAGGGGGCGAGTTGGCAAAATGCCCTGTCTGATGCATTGCGGGAAACGGTGCAATACACCAAAACCCATTTTTCCACAGAAGAAAAGTTAATGCAAGCTTCCGCCTATCCAAATTATGACTACCACAAGAGGTGTCATCATGAGTTCATTGAAACTATAACTTATATTCTGGGTTCTTTCAATTTAGCCACATTGGAAACAGCCTATGAGTTTTCTGCCTACCTAAAAGAATGGATTTTAACTCACATTGCCTACGAAGACAGACAGTTTCAATCTCACATTATAGAATATTGTAAGAATCGGTCCGTGCAGGTTTAATTTATAAGGAGGAAGATATGAGTTTAGAGGGTAAGATGCAAATGATAAGCGGTGAAATGGAACCGGTTGAAGAATATATTTGGATTAAATGGGAAAAAAAGTACGAACTGGGCATTCCCGGCATAGACAAGCAGCATCGGCATCTTGTTGAATTGTGCAATAAACTGAGAAGAGATTTGAAGAATTTTTCTGCTCAGGAAAAAGTTGACTGGCACGTATCCTTGGCAAATACCCTGAAAGAATTGGCAGCCTATACCCAAGAGCATTTTGCCACTGAAGAAAAGTTGATGAGGGCTTGTAAATACAAGGATTATGATATACACCGCAGCCAGCACATTAAATTTGTAGAGCAGGTCACCAAGCAGTTGATGACTTTTGACCTGGCGACTTTGCAGGAAGCTTATACACTCCTGGACTTTCTGCGGGAATGGATTTTGTCTCATGTAGCCTGCGAGGACAAGCTATATGTACGGCCTATTTTAGATTATTATAGGAGTCAGAAGCAACAAGGGAATGGTAGACAATAGACAAAAGATTTTGGTATAATCGAGGAATTATGGTAGAGGTAAAGTGTGGCTGAATCTTCTCAAAGTGCTGGTGCTTGGGTTCCTTGGGATAAAAAATATGAGATGGGTATTTCCATGCTGGATGCTCAGAACAAGGAACTGGTTGATTTATGTAACCAATTTAGAACAGAAATCATGCGTCGCGGTGAAGGAGCAGACTGGAAGATTGCCTTGGGGCATGCCCTCAAGGGTGCCGTAAAGTATACAAAGGGGCATTTTGTGGCACAGGAACGGATGATGCAGCAAATTGATTACCCTAAATTTCAGCAACACAAACGATACCATCAGGAATTTGTAGACATGGTGGCCTCTGCATTGGAGGCTTTCCCAAGGGCTACCATGCAAAGTGCCTTTGAATTTTCCTCCTTTTTGCGGGAATGGATTCTCTCCCATGTTGCCCATGAAGACAAGGAATTCCAAAAGTACTTCTTTGACCCAAACAGAAAAAAAAGTTCGTAAAGGCTCCATATCAGGAGCCATCTTGGAGATTTCCTCCAGTATCCGTGTGAAACCCTTTTAGCTTGGCTACATCCGCTATTTTTGCTATACTCAATTCTATGGGTGAGAAGAAAAAAAACGTATACGACGAGTCCAAGATCCAGACCCTCAGCCCTCTGGAGCACATCCGGCTCCGGTCGGGGATGTACATCGGACGGCTGGGCGACGGCTCCAATCGTAACGACGGAATCTACATTCTCCTGAAGGAAGTCATCGATAATTCAGTTGACGAGTTCATCATGGGCAATGGCAGTAAAATTGCCATCGAGATTGCCGGCAGCCGGGTAAAGGTTCGTGACTATGGCCGTGGCATTCCCCTGGGGAAGGTGGTGGAATGCGTCTCCGTCATCAACACCGGTGCCAAGTACAACGATGACGTGTTTCAGTTTTCCGTGGGATTGAACGGCGTGGGAACCAAGGCGGTAAACGCACTTTCGTCCTACTTCAAGGTCATGTCCGTGAGGGGCGGCAAGTGCGCCGAGGCGGTGTTCCAGCGGGGAAAGCTGGTGTCCCAGCGGAGCGGCAAGACGAAGCCGGAGGTGGCGGACGGCACCTACATCGAATTCGAGCCGGACACGGAGATTTTTGGCCAGTACGCCT
>JAGBFT010000129.1 GCA_017936345.1 Spirochaetaceae bacterium | reverse complement strand
GGTGGACTTCTTTGTGGATTTTGTGGCGATTGTGCTGTATATTGTTATCTTCGGAGTGCCGATTCTTGCCCTGGTGGCCTTCCTGTACTGGCTGCTGCTGGGCAGAATGGGGCTGCTGAAAAGGATTTTCAAAAGGCTAAAATAAGGCCCGTCGGCAGCTGCGGTGCGGCCTGCCGTCAGCGGAATCAAGAAGTATTTTTAAGGAGAGTTATTTTTATGGAAAAGATTGCGAGCTTTACGATTGACCACATCAAGCTGGAGCCTGGGGTTTATGTCTCCCGCATCGACCCGGTGGGCAACTCCTGCGTCACCACCTTCGACATCAGGATGACAGCGCCCAATCGGGAGCCGGTGATGAACACGGCGGAAATGCACGCCATTGAGCATCTGGGAGCTACATTTTTACGTAATCACGGGGAATTTGGCAGCAGGATTGTGTACTTTGGTCCCATGGGCTGCCGCACTGGCTTCTACCTGCTGCTGGCGGGGGAATATAGCTCAAGGGATGTGGTTCCGCTGCTGACCCAGATGTATGAGTTTATCCGCGACTTTCGGGGCGATGTTCCCGGAGCCTGCCCCAAGGACTGCGGCAACTACCTTGACATGAACCTGCCCATGGCCAACTGGCTGGCCAGTAAGTTCTTGAACAGTACCTTGTACGGCATCGATGATTCACATCTAGTGTATCCAGAGTGATTTTTTAGAGCAAAAATTATAGATAAATAGCTTAGAAAGAATTTGACAGTATAGTTTTGGCGGGTTATAATAAGATGATTCTTTTTTTAATGATTAGGAGGAAAAGAATGAAAAGATTTGTCGCTGGTTTAGCTATCCTCATGTGTCTTGCAAGTGTTTTCGCTGGTGGTGGAAAGGAAAAGGCAAGTGGAAAGCAGGTTTTGGATGTTATCATCTCACAGTATGGTAACTACACAAAGGAATGGTGGACAGAGTTTGAGGCCAATTTTGAGGCTGCAAATCCTGCAATCGACCTGAACATTGAGATTGTTTCTTGGAATGATATCTATTCCGTTGTTACAACACGTATTTCTACTGGCGAACAACCTGATATTTTGAACATTTCCGGTTTTGCAGATTATGTTGCTGATGACCTGCTGATGCCCGCCGAGGAGTACACCTCTGCCGCTGTTAAGGCCCAGATTATCCCCAGCTTCTGGAATTCCAATGAAATGGACGGAACTGTTTGGGCTCTCCCCATCTTGGCTTCCTGCCGTGCATTGTTCTACAATGTTGACCTGTTGAATGCTGCAGGAATTACTTCCGCCCCCAAGACTTGGGATGACGTGCTTGCAGCTTGTGAGGCTATTCGCGCTACTCACGGTTCTTCTGTAACTCCTTGGGCATTGGACATCTCCACTGACGAAGGTCAGGCTGCATTCTCATACTACAGCTGGAACTTTGGTGGCGGTTACGTGGATGCTGCCGGCAATTGGAAGCTGGACTCTGCTGAAAACGTTCAGGCTGTTGAGTATATCAAGAAGTTGATTGACTCAGGTTATGTCAATGCCGGTCCTTACACAGACACCCGCTATCCTCTTCAGGATGGTTTCAGTGCTGGAACTGTTGCCATGATGATTGGTCCCATGAACATGGTTTCTGCAGACTCAACTGTAAACTATGGCGTTGCCGACATTCCTGGAAAGGGAGTTGGTCTTGGTGTTTGTGACCAGCTGATGGTATTCAAGGATGCAAAGGCTGCTGATCAGGCTGCTCGTACCGCCGCCATCTCCAAGTTCTTCGATGCATTCTATGAGTGTGAGACATACTCAGACTACATGGTATTCGAAGGATTCTTGCCTGCCACATTGGACGGATCAGACTATTTGGCAAAGAATGCTGAAAAGCACTCTGTTGGTGGAAGCACAAAGACTGGTGATTCAGAATACTTTGCAACATTCTGTGCAGTTCTTCCTACCTGTCAGTTCTACCCCATGCAGAAGGCCGAATGGATGGACGTTCGCAATGGTGTTATCGATGTAGAACAGAAGGTTGGACAGGGATTGATTTCTGCTAAGGATGCGTTGAGCGCATTGCAGGCTCAGGTGACTAAATAAGTTTTAGAAAACCTCATTAATCCATACTGATTTTGTTTATAAAAGGGCCTGGATTATTTCAGGTCCTTTTTTTAGATATACGAATACTTACAAGGTTAGTTTTCGTACTTATCATCGTCTGTTAGGAGGAATCATGCAACTGAAGGGCAAGTCTAACACAACTCAAACGGTGAGAAAGGTTGAGCCCTACATCTGGCTTCTACCAAGCATTTTGATGATGGGTGTTATGATTTTGATTCCCATTATCACCGTATTTCAATCGTCTTTTTCTGAAATCAGTAAGGCGGGTGTAAATCGTGGCTGGAATGGTATTGAAAATTACATTGCTGTATTTAACAATCCTACATTTTGGAACACATTAAAAAATACCCTTATTTGGACTGTCGTAGTAGTAGGTCTTTCTACTGTCATAGGCTTTACGTTGGCTATGATATTAAATGTTCAGTTTAAGGGAAGAAAATTTGCTCGTGCTGTTATTGTATTCCCTTGGGCAACAGCCTTGATTATTCAGGCCGTTGTTTGGAAGTATATTATCAGCCCTGAATACGGAGCCTTGAACACGCTCCTCTATAATCTTGGAATCATTGATAGTTATATAAATTGGACTGCAACTCCAGCTGCCTTCTTTGCTTGGGAATGCTGGGTCGGTATTTTTGTAACAATTCCCTTTGTTACCTTCTGTGTTTTGTCCGGGTTGCAGAGTATAGATGGTGCATTGTACGAGGCTGCTGATGTAGATGGTATTGGTTTCTGGGGCAAACTTTTTAGGATAACCCTGCCCTTGGTAATGCCAAGCTTATCTGTTTCCACCGTATTGAATATAATCTATGTTTTTAACTCCTTCCCAATTATCTGGACAATTTCTAAGGGTGATCCTGCAGACCAGACCCATACCTTGGTAACCTATCTGTACGATTTGTCTTTTAGCTCCGGTAAATTTGGTGAGGCTGCAGCTGTTTCAGTTATCGGATTCATCGTCCTTGCAACTTGTGCAAGTATTTACATGGTTATATCCTTGAAGGCTGAGCAGGAGGACTAATATGAATGGAAAGAATTTTAAATTAACCCGCATATTGCTTTATGTTGGAATTTTTATAACCTGTGTAATAATCCTGTATCCCTACTTTACCATGATTGTTACAGCTTCCAAAACCAATACAGAAATGTATGATACTCGTGGTGGTATTTTGCCAGATGAGTGGCAGCTGCAAAACTTTATTCAGGTTTGGTCGGAGGCTCCTATCATTAGGTATTTGGGAAATTCAATATTGGTTGCAGGCGGAGCCTCCCTGTTAGCTATCCTCTGTGGTATTCCTGCTGCCTATGCACTTTCTCGCATGAAGTTCAAGGGAAAGGGCTTTTTTATGGGTATGGTAATCATGAGTCAGATGTTCTCTCCAGTTGTCTTGCTGGTAGGTATCTATCGCATGATGGTGAATATGAATCTGAACAACAGCATTCTGGGACTGATTCTGCTGAATGCCGCCTTTAACCAAGCCTTTGTCATTTGGTTGCTGCGGGGAACCTTCACTTCTATTTCTGCCGAGATGGAGCAGGCTGCAAAAATCGATGGTTGCGGAACAGTGCAGGCCCTGATTCGTATTTTGTTGCCAACTGCGGCTCCCGGTATTGTAACAACACTCATCTTTGTGTTCATCAACTCCTGGAACGAGTACACCATCGCCCTGACCCTGATTTCCTCCGACATACTGAAGCCCATCACTGTGGGAATCAACGTGTTCTATGGATTCAACATCATCAAGTGGCAGTATCTGTTTGCCACATCGGTCTTTGCAACCATTCCTGTCATCATCCTCTTCCTGTGTATCGAAAAGCACTTGGTAAGTGGCTTGACTGCCGGTGGTGTAAAGGGCTGATATTCCAGGGCAGCTTATTTTACGGGAGAATGTATGTCTACAAGGTCTGTTATTGCAGTAACTATGGGAGATCCTGCTGGGATTGGTCCAGAAATTGTTGTTCGTTCTTTGGCAGACCCTCTTGTTCAACAAGTTGCCTTTTGTCATGTAGTGGGGAGCCGTTCAGTGCTGGAGGATGCCTGCCAGCGCTGCGGTTTATCCGCTTCCATCCTTGATTCGGAATATGCCTGTATAGAAAATGTGGGAAATATTCAGCGGGGTGATTATCAATATGGAGAAATCTCTGCTGATTGTGGCATTGCATCCTTTGAGTACATCAAAAAGTCTATTGAGCTGGCAAAAAGCGGAGCCGTTCAGGCAGTGGCAACAGCTCCCATTAATAAGGAGTCCTTGCGGGCAGGTGGTGTCCCGTTTATTGGTCACACAGAGATTTTTGGTGAGTTGACAAATACAAAAGACCCCCTTACCTTGTTTGAGGTAAAAGATTTACGAGTGTTTTTTCTTACCCGTCATGTGTCCTTGCGTAGAGCCTGCGAACTGGTAACAAAGGAGCGGATAGAAGATTATGTTGTAAGATGCTCAAGGGCATTGGAACAGCTTGGTATTACCGAGGGAACCATGGCTATTGCCGGGTTAAATCCCCATTCAGGAGAACATGGATTGTTTGGAAGTGAGGAAGGTGATGCCATAGTGCCTGCTGTGGAAGCCTTGCAGAAGGCTGGCTACAATGTTGTTGGGCCTGTGAGTGCCGACTCCGTGTTCCATCTGGCCTTGCAGGGGCGGTACAACAGTGTCTTGTCTTTGTATCATGATCAGGGACACATAGCAACAAAGACCTACGACTTTGAGAGGACTATTTCCATCACCTGTGGGATGCCAATTTTAAGAACATCTGTAGACCACGGTACAGCCTTTGATATTGCCGGCAGGGGACAAGCTTCTGCTGTCAGCATGATTGAGGCAATATCTGTGGCCGCTAAATACGCTCCTTTTTGGAATGCCTAGTGGCATTTTTCCCATTTGTTAAACATTTTTTTGAAAAAATGCACCACCTAAAATCTTTTCTAACTTTAGGGGTGCATTTTACGTAGAACTAGAACTATTTATTCGGCATCTGTAGCCACTCGTACAGGTCCTGTGTCCGCTCCGTTTGTAATCCATTCCACGTTGGTCCGGAAGAAATAAATATTTCCATTTCCCCATGATGAACCAGTTTCCACTAGCACACCAATGCTACCATCATTGAGAATGTTAAAAGAAGAATAAGCGGAAGCTCCTTTTAACCAACATCTTCCTTGCCATGTTTTTCCATCATCATAGCTGATAAAAAATGCTGGATAACCAGGATCGCCTGATATGTTGCTTCCTCCTGCATCAAGAATATTTTTCATGCCGTTATCTCCACTATAAGGTTTGATATCAAAGGTACAAAGGAGGCGGTTTTTGTCCCAGCCTGCGGCAGTACTGGTGTAGTACATCAGGTCACCGTTACTGGCAGAGGAGGGAAGCTGGGAATCTTTTACTGCAGGACTCCATGTTTTTCCTTGGTCATAGGAATAGGACACTACCCTTTGATAATGTTTTTCCATAACACCGCTGGGTCGTATTTGCATATATAGGCGACCGTCACTAAGTTCCGTAATCTTAGCTTCATCGCCATATCCAGTGTATCCCTCATTAGGAGGCCCGTTGTCAGTGGGACTGTTGTCAGAAAGTTGCCAAGTATTACCGCCGTCATCGGAAAAGAGTGCGTAGTTAACACATTGGCCTTTCGGATTTGAACTGCCCGTCTGGGAGGATGTTCGTATTGCAATGCTGAATATGAGCCTTCCGCTGGAAAGCTGGGTTCCGTTGCCGCTGGCTACAAAGCCAGCTCCCCAATTTTTTCTAACCAGATCCGGGCAGTCCTTGCCAAAGATAAAGGGGGTGATGTCTACAGGCTCTTCCCAAGTGCGACCTTCATCTTTGCTGCGAACCACCCATATATGGGAGGGATCCTCTGGTGTTCCGTACCATAAACCATTTTGCCCGATTACAAGGGCAAGAATGTGTCCAGTGGTCTTGTCGTACACCACCCCTGCATCACCGTAGCTTGTTTTAAGCCCACTGGTTTTTGGTGTTATTCGTACAGGATCTTTCCATGTGTCTCCATTGTCCTCACTACGTTTGCACCAAACCTCTACCTTTGTATTGTCATTATTACCAATGTCTCCACTCCCCTGATAACGTCGGTCTGCAAAGGCGAGGAGTGTTCCGTTGGGTAAAACTAATAGTGTTGGAATACGTGAATTAGATGTGGAATACGTGCCTGATTCATTTTGACCAAAGACTACCTTTGTTTGTGGTTTTGGAACAATTTGAATGCCAGTCTCATACGTAATATCCCCATCATATCCTATGGCTGCCTTCCAAATGGCATTCAAAACATCGTTGGAACCGATAGGGTCACCTGGTTTTACCACTGTTCCATTTTTTTCCCATCCAGAAAAGGCTGCCCTTCCAGCTGGCAAGGGATGGTCTTCCAAGGTGGGGAGCATCTCGTCTGTATAGGTACGAACCTCTCCTTCTCCGATTGAGTAGGATATGGGTTCGGGTGGTGTGCCATAAATGGTTTGATAGTTCACTTGTATTTTAGTTGCCATCTTATAGTTTGTGGGCAACTGGTTTATTGACAGCTGGTCACAACTGGTTAGGGCAAAGAACAAAAAACTCAGTGTCAGCCATACAATAATTTTTTTCATGTTACTCTCCTTTACAAACTTACATTCAGTGCCAGCATTACCAAGCTGTTGTCGAAAATATTGCTGACTGACAGGTTGTTGACACTGTTGCGGCTGATGTCAAGGGCTAGGGCTGTATCCAGCACAACAGTGGGTGCAATGTGGAAGGTAAGGCCAGTGGCAAATTTTCCCAGGGGTGTGTCAAAGAGAAGGTCTGACATTTTTACTGTCTTTGCCTGTCCAGTGGCGGACTGCAGCTGTTCCTTTACAACAGTTTCCGTATCTGTCTTGAAAAAGGCAAATGGCTCGAATTCCACACCGGCGTTGAACACTAGCCTTGCAGGTATTACATCCCACTGCAAGCCAAACCGGAATAAGGGGGTAAGAATTATTTTACTAATGGATGTCTCATATACTCTTCCATCCGAGGCTCCTGTCTTGAGGGGAGTCTCATCATTGACAGTTGTTATGGTCTCTACATCAGAGGGAGATGCATCATAGTCTCTGCTGTTGGTGTTGTAGGTTACAGTGGAAGGTATCACTCGATTTGAGAACTCCGTTGTTACTCTAAACTGCCAGCCCAGCCGTACTTGGTCTGTTATGGAAACCTTTTGTGTGTACCGCAGGAGGGCAAGGTGTGTCTGGCTTTGCTCCGCCTTGACTTCTGTGATGGTTATTCCCGCAGTATCTTCCTGAGTAAAGGTGGTATTTTGGGCAAAGGAGCCTGCATAGTCATACTGAACTCCTACGGTATGGCTAATACTTTCCAGTGGGGGAAGGTCTGTATCTATCTGTAGGGAGGCAAGGGGAAGGTAGGTCAATTGCTTTTGCTCAAGGGAATTGCTGATTCCATCAGGTGTTGTGTATTTTGCATAAGCGTTATTTTGAGCTATACCCAAATCCGCTTGAACTGTGGGTGAAATAACAAAATTTCCCACTGGCACAGAAATTTTATACCCAAGGCTGGGCGTATAGGTGAGGTTGTTTTTAAAGCCTCGCTCATAGTCGTTGTCATAGTCGGTGCGTTGGGTAAAACTGTTGTTTGCAAAACTGTATTCTCCTGTTTCATACTCTCCACCAAGGGTAAATCCTACATGAAAACCCATGGGAAAAGGCATATCTGCAAGATGAATTGTAGTTTTGAGACTGTTGAATGGTTCAGATTTACCAGTGAAGCCATGGGTCGTTGCGGTTCCCAATGTGTTGAGCGGGTCATCTACATCATTGGAGCTGCTGTTCCAAAAATTTCCGCTATACTCAATTCCAAGCCATACGTCTGAAAAACGGGTGGCAACACCTATGTTGATTGATTCTGTGGCGTAGTCGCCATATACAAATACATTCTTAAATTCCAAGGAACTCATGCCTGTTTTGCTGGAGACGGTATCCTGACTGGTTCCATACATTCCGGCACTTGCCTTGTTGGTGGGAGAAGCTCCCATCACCTGTCCCAGTGATAAGGATAGAATACAGAGAAAGGTTAAAAGTTCCTTATACCCCCCCCCTATATAGCCTGGCACAGGGTTTTTAAACCACAAATTTCTTCTTTTCATCTATAACCTCCATTATATAAATCTTGTATAAGAAAAGTAGTATACAAGATTATTCTCTCACTAAAAATCATATTTGTCAAACAATTTTTTTTTAAAAACATGATTTTTTATGAAAATAATGTTAGATTTACAACAAGGAGCACAGATGAGTACTATACTTCGCCAGGGCTTGGAAGCCTTGAATCTCCCCAAGGAGAAAATCCCTTCCATCCAAGAAAAACTGGAAGGATACATCAAGGAGCTGATGTTGTTTAATGCCGCCTACGATTTGGTAGGGTCGGAAAATCATGGGCAGATTGTAGTAAACCATATATTGGACAGTCTTTCTGCCTGGGCTCTTATAAAGGACTTGGCACAGGAACGTGAGAATGGGCGGCAAGCTGTGGCTCAAATAGCAGATATCGGTTCTGGTGGTGGACTCCCCGGCATTCCCTTGGCTATTGCCTTGCCGCAGTTTCAGTTTGTTCTTGTGGAGAGGATGAGCAAAAGGTGTGCCTTTTTGGAAAACTGTGCCGCCGTTTTGAATCTCCGTAATGTACGTGTGGAAAATCTCCAGGCAGAACAGGTGGAAGCCGCTTCCTTTGATGTGGCAACCTTCCGAGCCTTCCGCCCCTTGGATAAAAAGATAATCAAGACGCTTTTACGTACAATTAAATCGGACGGAATTTTGGCCGCATATAAAGCTAAACAAGAGAGTATTGCTACGGAAATGGCTGCAATCTCTTCTATTGTACCTGAGTACAAAATAGAAAAGCTGGTAGTTCCATTTATGGAGGACCATCAGCGGCATCTCGTGCTTATTCAGCATTCATAAATCACATCGTATCGATTTTTTTGAGCCGCTTAATCAGCTCTGCCTTGTCTACCAAGTCTATTGGTCTACCCTCTATGTATTTTTTTGCTTCTTCTGAGAATGACCCAGCTGTAAGACAGATTCCATGACCCGCACGTGCATCCTTGATTCGACCATGAAAATCCCTGATATGAAGTTCTCCTGTGGAACCTGTTGTGCGGTAAAAACGGAAGATTACCGTATCCTCCCACTTTGCAGTTTCAACTTCCGTAAGAATCTCTGTATTGTCATTTGTCACTGCAATATCAATGATACGAACAACGGCTTTGCCATAAAAGGTTTCTACCAGTTTACGGCAAAGGGCAACAAAGTCACTATTACCTGCGGTGAGATAAATCTGTAGGTTTTTATTCTGCTTTAATTCCATATATCGTGTAATTAGTGAATTTACATCACGATAAGTTGGATTAACAATTTGAACTTCACGGAGCATGGAAAGTCCCTGGTCAACGGCTCCATCCTGCAAATAGCACCCTGCCAAGCGATATTTGATTTCCAATAAAATTTCTGGTGGAACATTCGAGTGCTTTAGAGCAATTTCAAAGTCCTGGATAGCCTTATCAAGGGCTCCGCTATTCATGTGCATAATACCGGCTGAAAGACAAGAACGGGCTCCAAACTCCGGGTCTGCCCTCAAATGCATAAACACCTTTAGCGCCTTGTCTCCAAATCCTGTTTGCTGCATTGCGTCTGCCATGGAAAAGAGAATGACCTTTTCTTCTGGGTTTTCTTCAAGCGCTCGCTTTAAATAGGGCAGAGAATCCCTGTATCGCTTCAAGTTGTAAAAGGACAGTCCTATAGGTTCATTCACGTTGGGAAGCTCTGCATTCAGGGTTGCAGCCTTTCTTAAAAAGGGAATGGCCTTGTCAAACATGTTGTTTTGATAAAATGCCTGTCCAAGGTAGTAATTCGCCTCATAATTATTGTTGTTGATTTTTATTGCAGCAGACAAGCCCTTCATTGCATCTTCAGGCTTTTTAAGGTTCAATGACGTAATGCCCTGACGAAGTGCAACCTGAAAAAAATCTATATCTTTGTTTGTAGAGGATAAATTCAAAAGCTGCTCAAACAAGGGGAGAGCCTTTTCCCAATTATGTTCCTGATAGTAAAGGTTTGACAACTCAGTAAGGGCTGAAACATTGTGTGGATTTTGAGAAAGCTTTTTTGTGGCATCCTTAATAATGACAGAGCGTTTTCTGGGTTTTTTTGCTCCTTTGTCCTTTCCTTTTTTTCCCGAAAAAGTTGTAATGAGGGTAAGAAAAACTACGATGACCAAAATAGCAACTATAATTGAAGATATATCCATGACATACATTATGACGTTCCTAAGCTAAGGTGTCAAGAAAGAAACTTGACAAGAAAAGCTTTCAATAATAACATATATTATATGGGCAAAAAAATTGGTATAAAATTAGCAGATGGAAGTTTTTATCCTATCATGGAGGATGGTGTTCCGCAAAAAAAATTAATGGAACTCACAACCGTTCAAGATAACCAGACAACTGCTTCCATTGATTTATATCGTTCTGAATCTGGAACCATGGAAGATGCAGAATATGTGGATACCTTAGAGATTTCTGAACTAGTTCCTCACCCCGGTGGAGAGACAAGCATGAGCTTTACCCTCCAGCTTGATGAGAACAATATGCTTTCTGCCGAAATAGCCGACCCTGAATCTGGGAAAACTAGTACAACAAAGGCTGATTTGGTAAATCTCCCATCGGACCAACGAAAGAATTCTACAGACTATAATCTTTCTGAAGTTGAGGATATTGATTTTGAGGAGCCTCCTCTACCTGAAGCCCCTGTTAATGGTGCTGCGGAGGAAGATGATTTTTCAGAAGAAGAGCCTGAAGAAGATTTCACCGTTGAGGATACAGACTCTCTTGAAGTGACAGATTTTGTAGCCCCTGAGGTTGGTGACATTGATTTGGATTTGGATGATTTTGCCTCCATTGACGACCAATCTCATGTTGCTGCCCTGTTGGGGGAAGATGATACTGTTGTAGCTCCTGCTGTTTCGGACACCATTACTGGAGGGGAGTTCGATTCCTTTGACTTGCCAGACTTTGATGAGCCTATCCAAGAAGCAGCAGCTCAGGAGGAGACTGTATCGGAGAGTTCCTTTGACCTGCCGGATTTTGGATTTGAAAATGAAGCATCTGGTTTTGTAGCTACGGATACAGATACAGATACAGATGCTCCCATATATGAAGATTCTTTGCCTGATTTTAGTAGGTTTGAGATTCCTGACTTTGACGAGCCTCTCAAAAATGACTTCTCCTTTAGTGAGGAGTCAGGATTGTTTACTGAGAGCGATTTTAAGGATCCCGCCTTTTATATGAATGAGCCAGCTCCTGCAGCAAATCCCTTTGATTTTAGCGATCTTTATGATGATAGGGAAAGCGAGATAAAACAACAGGAAACTAGAAAACGACGAAGTGCAATTTCTGTTGCAATCTGTTTGATTTGTGCCCTGGTTTGTGTTGGAATCTTGTTGTTCATTCTGTTTATCCTGCCGGATAAAATTTCTGATGGGACTGTTTCTTTGGATGGCCAGGTTGCCTCCACTACCTCTCACACCCTTACAGTTACAGAGGAGGAGCTTGAGTCTGAACCGGATAGAACCGCTGCTGTGGAGGATGTAATCGTTATTGTTGAAACTCCCGCCGTTGTCCCTGCCCCGCCGCCACAGGCTGTGGAAGCCCCGGAGGTTGTACGGTACAAGGTGAAGTGGGGTGATACCTTGTGGGATATAGCCCAGTCTTATTATGATAATCCTTGGTTGTATAAATTAATTGCTTCTGTAAACAATATAAAGAATCCAGATTATGTTGTTGCCGGAACAATTCTTACTATTCCACCTCAGTAAGATGCCCATGACACATAAAAGATATTTTATGCTGGCCTCCTTTTTTATCCTGTTGCTTGTTAGCTGCAAGGATGGGGGGGTCATGTCTGCTCAGGAACAGTTCGGTAAAAATTCTTGGTATTTTATGGCTCTCAACAGTATCCAAAGTGGTGCAGAAGAAGATGCCATTGGTTATTTAAAGCAAGGAATAAAAAAATCTGATGATTACTTTGCAAAGAAGTGTTTTGAGGAATTGAGCCGTTTTGGCAGTGCTAGTGACCGTGTTTCAACGGCACAAGAAATGTACAAACGTTTTCCTGACATAGATAGTTTGCTAAGGCTGGTTCAAGAATTATCCAACGGAAAAGATTTTTCACAGATTGTTTCTCTTACAGCAAATAGTAAGGAGTCCTTTCCACCGGAGCTAACCTATCATCGTTTGGTGGCCTTGGCTAATGAAAAAAAGCAGGGTTTTGCTGGGGAGATTGAAGATTGGTTTATTTATGAACCTATTACAGACTATCACCAGCAATACTTTGATTCTTATAAAGAAACATTGCTTCCTTCCTTGTTATCAAAAGAAACGATTCAGTGCATTAAAATAAGACTGTCTGTTTACATACGTGATTATAGAGAGGCCTTCAGTATTTTGGCTGGTGTTTTGCAAGGACAACGAAATCCTTCGGAATGGCTTGTTTTGCAGTCTCAAGAAATGTTTTCTGACATAGGAAAAACCTTTTTATACGGCACATCCAATTTTATTGACATTGCTCAGTTTATGGAATCTTCTGTAAAGAATGTGAAAGAAGATACACCAGATTATGTGCATTTTTATCTTTATTTCTATGCTGGAAGATTGTATGACAAGGGACTGGGTACAGGAAATAAAAAGGCTTCCGATATGTTTTTGGCGGCCATGGAGCTGGCACCAACTGCAGCAAATTACGACAATGCCCTTTGGTATTATCTTTCTTTGCAACTTAAAATTTCGATTGCGGCGGCAGAAGACGCTCTAAAAAAATATGGCAGCACCATACATGACCCTTGGTATTACAGTGATTTCTTTGAGACAATGATGCTGCGATATTTTACAGAGGGTGACTGGAGTGGGGTATTGCGTTGTTTTTCTCTGATAAAAAACTATGCGGATATGGAAACTATTTCTCGGTATGCCTATTTGGGTGGCCGCCTTGTTCAGCAGGAACTTATTGATTTGGATGAGTTTCCCTTGTCCTTTTTAGAAGGGGTTGTCGGCAACAAGGGAAAAGTTCCCGTCCAGGCTTCTGAAAGAAATAAGTCCGCTGAAGCTTCAAGGGAAGGGGAGTCTGAAACCGATTCTAGTGGGAATAATTCTGAGCTTCCCTTAAGGGATGCTTTTGTACAAGCTCTTTTTACCATTGCTTATGAAGCTGGAGGAGACCTTTACTATAGACTTCTGGCTGCCCGTCAATTAGATTATTCTCCGTCGGTGGTGGACCAAAGTCTCTATCAAACAAAGGTACTGGAAGACTTTACGCCGGATCCGAATATAGAGACCTTGTTGCAAGGCTATATGGTTTTTGATTTGCCGGAGTTTATTTACGAGACATGGAGAGAAAATTCCCATGTTATTAGCCTTGAAATGGCTCAAAAGATATCATCTTTTCTTTCCTTGTCTGGAGTGGAAGTTTTTGCTGCCCAAGGACTTCTGCTTATGTCCAATGCAATTTTTCAGCCAGATACCCAAACTACAGAGGAAATGTATCGTTTGGCCTATCCTCGTTTATTCAGTCACGAAGTTGCGGCGGCGGCAGATGAGTATGAGCTTTCTGAATATTTGATTTATGCCCTTATTCGTAGCGAAAGCTTTTTTGACCCAGACATTGAGTCATATGCCGGAGCTATTGGATTGGCTCAGTTGATGCCCTCTACCGCTGGAGATATTGCTAGAAAACTCAAGATAAAAGAATATGATTTGACTGACCCACAAACAAATATCAATTTCGGTTGTTTTTACCTAGCGGAACTAATCGGTAGACTTGATGATTCCATAATTGAGGCCCTGTATTCCTATAATGCAGGAATTACAAACGTGAGGAACTGGAGGAGGATTTTTCCAGATTTACCGGAAGATTTGATTTTGGAATTAATCCCTTTCACAGAAACTCGGAACTACGGTAAAAAAATAGTTTCTTCCGCTGCTGTGTATGGTAATTTGTATTATGGAAAGTCACATAACGAGGTGGTGGACGAAATCATGTTTTCAGATGATGAAGGTTAGTTCTGCTTAAAAAATCTTTAGTGTGACTTAAGTCCTTGTATTTTTCTGAATTTTAAGATATTATTTACCCACAATTTTTCTCCAATATCGTTGTGGGGGTACACATGTATAAAATCATCGAAAAACAGCAGCTTTCTGCAGATGTTTTTTATATGCGGGTGACAGCACCTGACATTGCACGGAACCGCAGGGCGGGTCAATTCGTGCTGGTGCAGCTGGATCTGGAGTTTGGGGAGCGAGTGCCCCTGACTATTGCCGATGCGGATGCCGAGGCTGGCTGGATTGCCCTGGTGTTCCAGACGGTGGGGGCCACCACCTTGAAATTGTCCCGCAAGAACGAGGGGGACAATGTGGCTGCCATTCTGGGGCCGCTGGGAAATCCCACCCACATCGAAAAGGTGGGAACCGTGGTGTGCGTTGGTGGTGGAATCGGTGTGGCTCCCCTGTATCCCATCGCCCAGGCCTACAAGGCCGCCGGAAACAAGCTCATTGTCATCATGGGTGCCCGCAACAAGGAGC